>CAZOOE010000783.1:0-2621 GCA_964581275.1 uncultured Clostridia bacterium | reverse complement strand
GAGGCCGCGGGGTTGGCGCGCAGCGATCCGATTCCCCAATCCAGCGGCGCGAGCCTTCGGTTTTAGCTCTTCGATAACAGCGGTTGGCCGCCACCTGCTCTCCTGGGTCTCTTTGTGAAAGCGCCTTTCATTGGGATAAATATGCTGGTCCATGAACGCCCATAAGCGGCGTTGCAACTCTTTCGTTTTCTCGCTGAATTCAAAGGTCATTCCGTTTATCTCAGCAACTTTTTAGCGTGCTGCTGCTGCTCCAGGTTTTCATAGTGCGCGCGATTATATACAATGCATCGCTCGTTAGTCACTCTCATGTTTAAGTGACTATCGGCACTTGTTCGCGGATTCGCGATTGTGTTGGCCTTTTGAGGGAATCAGATGCCCTTTACTGAAAATCAAGGCACAAAGATCTACTGGGATGAGCAAGGGCACGGGGAGCCAGTTCTATTGATAATGGGCCTCGGCTGGGCCTCCAACATGTGGCATCGTACCCGGCCGGTTCTGACTGCCCGCTATCGCACCATTGCCTTTGACAACCGGGGAGCCGGCCGCAGTGACGTGCCTCCGGGCCCCTATACGATTTCCACGCTGGCAAGCGATGCGGCCGCAGTTCTCGACGCAGCTGGAGAAGAGACTGCTCGCCGTGTTGGCGCCTCGCTGAGCGGGATGCTCGAGAAAGAGTTTGCTGTCCAAAACCCTCAGCTTGTTCGCGCCCTGGTGCTGGCTTGCACAGCACCTGGTGGGCTTAACGTAGTGCAAGCGGAGCCGGAAGTCATACAGGTGTGGTTTCGACGCGAAGTAAGCCCTCGAGAGAGAGCCGAGGCTATGGTCCCATTCATTTATGACGCTTCGACGCCACAAGATCGGATTGACCAAGACCTCAAAGTGCTCAGCGAATGGTATCCAAATCCGGCTGGTTACATGGCTCAACTGCAAGGCATCCTGGCCTGGGAAGCTTACAGCCGCCTCCCGCAGATCAGCACTCCAACCCTCGTGATTCACGGCGCAAACGACCGCCTCGTGCCACCTGGCAATGCCGATCTAATCGCCAGTCGTCTTCCCGGCGCCCGGCTTGTCAAGCTTCCCAACGCCAGCCACATTTTTATGACCGATCAACCGGAATTGGCCCATAAAGCCATTCTGGGATTTCTTTCCGAGCAGAGTCAGCCCCGGAATCCAGCGCACTCAAATTCGAATTGCATTGGTATGTAAGGGCATGGCCGGTGCAAGCTTACACGCTTTTCTCGGAATGAAATTATGAAAGCGCGACTCCTGCCGGCGGCCATGCGCTACGTTCTAAGGGATATTCTGTCCCCCGCCGATTCAAAGCAGCGTTGGGACCGCGGCTACCAGATGATCTTCAATCCGAACTGGATCTGCCGCCCCGGGCCCTGCCTCCTAGTGAGCTGGCCGAAAGCCGAGCCGCCTTGGCGGCAAAGTCGCTGAAGTCACAGAGGCGAAGCGCCTTTTTTATGCGGCCCCCGTTGGTGTGCGGGCTGGCGCTCATGCGGCGCTCGCCTGTGGGAGCAAGTTCGCGGAACACCGCGGAAAGTTTGTCGTCGGCGTCGAAGAGCGCTTCGGGCATCTGCGAGCGCATCCACTCTTCAAGAATGCGCAATTGCTCGGGATCTTTATTGGCGGCGGGCAGCGGGACTTGATGAGCGCGCCAGAATCCTTCGAGAAAATGGCCTTCCATTTCGCGCGGAGCGGTCCAGCCTTTGGGCGACCGAAGCACGATCATAGGCCAGCGCGGGCGAGTAGAAACGCCGGATTGGCGGGCCTTCTGGCGATGCTCGCGGATTTCCTGCACGCACCGCTCGGTGGTGGCGGCCATGGCCTGATGCATGCTGTCAACGTCGGAGCCTTCGACAAAGTAGGGAGTCCAGCCGTAGCCGCGGAATAGATTCTCGAGTTCCTGGTGCGAAACGCGCGCCAGCAGCGTGGGATTGTCGATCTTGTATCCGTTGAGGTGAAGGATAGGAAGAACGGCGCCGTCACGCGCCGGATTCAGAAATTTGTTGATGTGCCAGGAGGTCGCCAGCGGCCCGGTCTCCGACTCGCCATCACCTACGACCGCGGCGACGATCAGTTCCGGATTATCGAGCGCCGCGCCACAGGCGTGCGAGAGGACGTAGCCGAGTTCCCCGCCTTCGTGAATCGATCCCGGAGTTTCCGGCGTGCAGTGGCTGCCGATTCCGCCGGGGAAAGAAAACTGGCGGAAGAATTCGCGCAGGCCGTCCACGTCGAGGCTTTTTTCAGGATAAGTCTCCGAATAAGTGCCTTCCAGGTAAGTGGGGCCGAGCACGCCCGGAGCGCCGTGCCCGGGACCGGCCAGAAAAATCATTTCGAGATCGTACTTCTTGATGAGGCGATTGAGATGAACGTAGATGAACGAGAGGCCGGGGCTCGATCCCCAATGGCCGAGCAGGCGGTTTTTCAGGGGTTCGGGCTTCAGAGGCTCGGCAAGTAGCGGATTCTCGCGCAGATAAATCATGCCCAGGCTGAGATAGTTGCAGGCGCGCCAGTAGGTCTCGGTCTTGCGCAATTCCTCGGGGCTGAGCGGTTGGCCGCCGACGGTGGAGCGCGTAGGCGAGTAAGCGCTAATGTCGAGGACTTCGGCCTGGCTG
>CAZOOE010000782.1:0-2625 GCA_964581275.1 uncultured Clostridia bacterium | reverse complement strand
GAAGGAACTTCGGAAAACAACCGCCGCGCCAAGTTCTACAGGCTGACGGCCAAAGGCCGCAGGCAACTCGCGATCGAGACCGGCAAGTGGGAGAAACTGGCTGGCGCGATCGCGAGAGTTTTGCGGCCCGCGGAGGAGGAGTCGTGAGGCCCGGCAACCGCCATCTCGCGGATCTCGATCGGGACATCCAGGACCACATCGAGCTGGAAACTCAGGACAACATCGAGCGCGGCATGCCGCCGGAGGACGAGCGTTCAGCCGCTCTGCGCGCGTTCGGTAACGTGGCGCGGATCAAAGAGGACACTCGCGAGGTGTGGACCGTCATGTGGTTCGAGCGGCTCAAGCAGGATGTGCGCTTTGCCCTTCGCGTGTTGCGAAAGTCTCCGGGATTCACAATCGTCGCCATTCTGACTCTGGCGCTTGGAATCGGCGCCAACGCCGTGGTGCTCAGCGTCATGAATTCGTTCTTACTGCATCCGCTGAATGTACCGCAGGAGGAACGCCTGTATCAGATCGAGCGCGGCAAGGATAAAGCGGGAACTTTTTCTTATCCGGACTATCTCGATTTGCGCGATCGCAACAGCAGTTTCGAGGATCTCGTGGCCTATGACATTGAGCAGGTCGGGCTGGACACCGGCGACAATCCAACCCGTGCCTGGATCGATGTCGTCAGCGGGAATTATTTCGACGCGCTGAAGGTTCAGCCTTATCTCGGCCGTTTCTTCCACGCGAGCGATGAGCACGGCGCCGGCAGTGCGCCGTACATCGTGCTCGGCTATGCGTACTGGCACAGCCACTTTCATGATGACGCCGGCGTCGTTGGCCGCACGGTCCGCGTCAACAAGCATCCGTTTACCATCCTTGGCGTCGCCCCGCCAGACTTTCACGGCACGCTGACGTTTGCCTATCCCGATTTCTATCTGCCGATGATGAACCGTGAGCAGGTGGCGGGCGTGAACGACCTGAACCAGCGAAACAAGAAGTGGATTTTCATGGTAATGGGACATTTGAAAGGCGGAGCCACTCGGGCTCAGGCTATTGCCGATTTGAACGCGATCGGCGCGGACCTCGAAAAGACCTATCCCAATGATGAAAGCCAGATGACCTTTGCGCTCGCGCGTCCCGGCCTCTACGGCGATCTTCTGGGGCCTCCGGTTCAGGCGTTCTTGATCGGACTGTCGGTGCTGGCGGCGTTGATTCTGCTGGCCGCATGCGCCAACCTGGGAAGCTTGTTTGCCGCGCGCGCAGCGGACCGATCCAGGGAGGTTGCGCTGCGTCTGGCTCTTGGTGCGGGACGCCGGCGCATCCTGCGGCAACTCTTTACCGAAGCTGTGCTGCTGTCGTTGATCGGCGGTATGGTCGGGATATTGTGCAGCGTGGTGCTGTTGCGTGCGCTCAGCGCGTGGCAGCCATTTTCAAGATGGCCCATCCATGTACCCGTGAATCCGGACGCAAAGGTATATGCGGCCGGTCTACTCTTGAGTATCGCGAGCGGATTCCTCTTTGGCGCGGTGCCTGTGCGGCAGGTGCTCCGCACAGATCCGTACGAGATCGTCAAAACCGGAGCCATCGGTAGAACCCGGTGGCGGATTGCAGCGCGGGAGCTGTTGCTCGTTGCGCAAATTGCGATTTGCGGCGTGCTGGTCACATCCTCGATGGTTGCCGTCCGGGGACTGCTTCGCTCGCTGCACACCGAATTCGGTTTCGAGCCGCAAAACGCGGTGCTGGTGGAGACAGATCTGTCCATGGCCGGTTACAACGCTGAGAAGGTGCCCGCCATGCAAAAGCGCCTGCTGGACGCGATGGCGGCGATTCCCGGCGCGCAGTCTGTCGGATTGATCAATCAGTTACCATTGTCGGGAGGCCGGACTTCGTCATATGTCTTTAGCGACGAAACAACAGATCTGAGCGCTGCGAATGCCGCCGGTAATCCACTATTCTACAGAGTATCTCCCGACTTCTTTCGCGCGGCGGGTACCGCCATGCTGTCGGGTAGGACTTTCACATGGCACGACGATAAAGACGCGCCGCGAGTAGCAGTGGTCAACCAGGAGTTCGCCCGCAGAATCTTCGGTTCCGTAACCGGCGCCACGGGCCGATATTTCAAAAGCCGGGATTTCAGCGCCGGGATGCGCATAGAAGTTGTGGGTGTTGTGGAAGACGGAAAATATGTGACCCTCAGCGAGTATCCGCAGCCCGCAATGTTTTTTCCATCATTGCAGATGGCTCCCTCCAGCGCGACATGGATAGTTGTCCGCTCCAACCAAGATCCGCAGCAAACAGCAGAGGCCATGCACACGGCGTTACGAGACCTCGATCCCGGCCTGCCGTTCGCAATCCAAACATGGACCAAGGAGCTGGAAAGCAGCACTGCTCTTTTCGCTCCGCGAATGGCGACGGTGTCGCTCGGCATCCTGGGCGCGATGGGCGCGATGCTGGCGATCACCGGCGTGTTCGGAATGGCGGCATACACCGTCAGCAAACGCATTCGCGAACTGGGGATCCGGATGGCTCTCGGTGCGCAAAGCAAGAAAGTCCTACAAACAGCGATTGGCCGCCCCAACCCACCTCGCGCCTTCCGTTTCTGCGACGGAATTCCCCTCAGGAATTTACCCCACCGCTCTG
>CAZOOE010000781.1:0-2631 GCA_964581275.1 uncultured Clostridia bacterium | reverse complement strand
ATTTCTGAATCTCGACTTCCGTCGCGCGACGTTTGAGAATGTCTACCCGCTTGTAGTGCTGGTATACCGCGACCGCGAGTCGCTTCTTTGTCTCTTCCTGTCCGATGACGTAGTCGTCGAGAAACTCCTTTATCTCAATCGGTTTGGGGAGAGGCGGGCGTCGAGAGGCTGTTTCCTGTTGTTGATCATCGGTGATGATTTCGTTACAAATGTCGATGCACTCGTTACAGATGTAAACGGTAGGCCCGGCAATCAGCTTCTTGACTTCGTTTTGTGACTTGCCGCAAAACGAACAGCGCAGTGTATCGTCGCCACGTCTCATCCGGTCTCCAATCTTACTGGATTCTATTGCATTGTCTGAGGGCTCGTAATCTATTCACGGTGTGTTATCACCTGATCTATCAAACCGTACTCTTTCGCCTGGTCCGAACTCATGATCCGGTCACGCTCAACATCGTGTTCGATTACCTCAAGCGTCTGCCCGCTGTGCTTAGCCAGTATCTGGCTTGTTAGCTGCCGCATCCGCATTATCTCTTCTGCGTGAATCCTGATGTCGGTCGCCTGCCCGGAAATTCCCCCAATCGAAGGCTGGTGAATGAGAATTCGCGAATTCGGAAGCGCGAACCGCTTGCCAGGAGCTCCCGCAGTCAACAGCAATGCCCCCATGGAAGCGCATTGCCCGACACATATTGTAGTTACATCAGGGCGAATAAACTGCATCGTATCGTAAATGGCCATTCCCGCTGTGATAGAGCCCCCCGGACTGTTGATGTACAGAGATATGTCGCGGTCGGGGTCTTCCGCTTCAAGAAAAAGGAGCTGTGCTACAACAAGATTGGCTATGGTGTCGTCTATCGGAGTGCCAATGAAGATGATGTTGTCCTTAAGCAATCTCGAGTAGATGTCGAATGCGCGTTCGCCGCGCGCCGTCTGCTCGACAACCATCGGTACCAAAGCCATATGCGGATCTCTACGACTCATGCCAAATCCCATCGTTATTATACGTTGAACTGCCCGTTGCCGGAAGTTTCTTTTTTACGATGCCTTAGGGAAGCTACTTGAAGTTGATTCCATTTGTATCGAAGAGTGCCGTTTGAAGGTTCTTCAAGATGCGCTACTCGCCCGCTTGCCCACCCTCGCCGGTCGCCGCTTGATCCGTACTTAGACCTTCAATATCCTCGGTTCGAATTTCGGCGGAAGCTATTACAAGATCAAGGGCTTTGCGGTGTTTGACCTGCTCCCTGATACTATCCAGCGAGTTTTCCTTTGTCAAGCGTGCCCTTACTGCCTCGTCGGTTTGTCCTATGGCCTCTGCGTATTGTTGGATCTCGCGGGAAAGCTCCTCCTCGGTTACTTCGATCTTCTCAGTCTGGGCTATGTTGTCGAGGATGAATGATCCGCGCACTTCGCGCTCGGCCCGGTCTCTCTGACCGTCGCGAATGCTCTCCCAATCAATCTTCAACAGTCGCGGGTCCATTCCGTTTTGGGACATTTGCCGGAACATGGCCTTCATCCTTGAGTCTATCTGCTTCTCGACCACATACTCGGGAACATCGAAGCGATTTCGCTCGACAAGCTTCTCAATAGTGGCGGATCGAAATTCGGCCTCGGCTCGTTGACCGGCCTCCAGCTCGAGCTTGGAACGAATGTCGGCGCGGAGTCCATCGATGGTCTTAAATTCCTCGTTGACGCTGCGCGCGAACTCGTCATCAGCGGAGGGCAACTCCTTGATACGAACGGCTGTCACCTCTCCGGTGTAGTTGACGCGGCGGCCGGCGTACTTCTCGGGTTTGTAATCGGCTGGATATTCGACTGCGAATTCCGGAAGGTCACCCGGCCGTGCTCCAATGAGTGCCTCCGTGAACTCCTTCAAAACACCCGGCGCGCCAAGCTCGATGTCGAGGTCTTGTTGTTTGATGTCATCCACCGGCGACTCCTCGCCCGCGCTTTTTTCGACGTCGACGTGCCCAATCAGATTGACGGTCACGATGTCGGCGGCTTGGGCCCCCCGGTCTTCCACTGGCACAAGCTCGGCCTGCCCTTGGCGCAGGCGTTCGATGGTGCTCTCCACATCCTCATCTCGGACCTTGTAGATTCGCTTTGTCAGAGGAAGTTCTTTGTAGTTTGAGAGCGTGAATTCCGGGGCGACCTCGACATTGAAGGTGACGTCTATTGACTCGTCATCCTTAAACTTCAGATCCTCAACAGAGGGCTCGCCGACCACCTTTAGTTCTTTTTCGCGAATCGCATCGCCGAGCGAATGGGGCAAGAGCTGTGACAGCATCTCATCGCGAAGCTCCTTGCGGAACCGCGTCTTCACGACGGACTTGGGCACGTGACCGGGACGAAAGCCTGGCACACTGACCTTGCGCGCCAGGTCAGATGCTATTTTGTCGGTTTCCGCGCGAACCTTCTCGCCCGGTATCTCAAGACGCAACTGTTTCCTACACTGTTCTTGATCGGTGACTGTTATGTTCAAGGTTTATCGCTTGCCTTTCGTAAACGGGCGGTTAAAACTCGACTCTCATCGCGCATTCTCGCATCCATGATGCGAAAGGGGGGACTCGAACCCCCACACCTTTCGGTACCAGATCCTAAGTCTGGCGCGTCTGCCAATTCCGCCACTTTCGC
>CAZOOE010000780.1:0-2632 GCA_964581275.1 uncultured Clostridia bacterium | reverse complement strand
GATAGCACAGCGTTAGCAGTGTTGCCACGAAGACACCATGATTTTCCAATTGTGCCGGTGGTAAAATCGAAATACAGGTGTCAGAATCGAAATACATATGATTCAGTTCCGCCCGCTCAACAGGCCCGGAGGCAGGACCGCAACGCTGTGTCTGCTGTTTGTTTTCACCTTCACGTGTCAGTTCGCTGAGGCTGGGCGGGAGCGACAACAAAACAACCAGGACGAACCAATAAGGCTCAAGACCGATCTGGTAACGGTGACCGCTTCGGTGACCGGAGCGAGTGCTCATGCCATCAAATCGCTTAAAGCCGAGGATTTCTCGATATACGAAGACGGAGTGAAGCAGAAGATCGCGCACTTCGCAGCTACTGAGGAATCATTCACGCTGCTGCTGTTGCTGGACATTTCTGGCTCGACGCGCGAAGACGTTGAATTGATAAAGCGCGCGGCCAGGAATTTTCTCGGCGAGCTACGCTTTGATGATCACGTCGGGGTGATCGTCTTCAGCCGCGAGATCGAGATGATTGCCGAGCTCACCAACCCTCGAGCGCGGGTTGCGAGCGCGATCGACGGCATTGCTACGACTGTGGGCGATGAAGAACATCGATTCACAACCAATACCGGAACGTCATTTTACGACGCGTTGTTTTTGGCAGTTGAAGAGAGCCCGCTGAAGCAGGTCGAGGGACGCAAGGCGATCGTCTGCATGTCGGACGGGGTGGATTCTACGAGCAAGATGAAGTTCATAGATATTGAGCCGTTGGCGGAGAAGTGCGACGCGTCGGTCTATTTCCTCGAGCTGAATACCGAGGAACCGACGCTCCGAGGACTGCTGAAACCGAAGACCGATTCTGACTATGTAAATTTCTCTCAGAGCCAGATAGACCGCTATTATGCTGAATACGACGCTGATTCTATTCAGCGTTTCCGGCCGCGCGAGACGTTGTCGCCGGAGACGATTCGAGAAATAAACGCGGGGCTGTACAAGCTGTCGCGGCGCGAGCTGCGGACGCTTGGGGAGCGCACGGGGGGACGCGTCTATCCGGTGAAGACGCTTGCCGATCTAACCGGCGTTTATAAGCAAGTGGCCGACGAGTTGCGCTCTCAGTATTCGATCGGCTATTACCCGATCAACAAGGCACACGATGGAAGCTGGCGCAAGATACGAGTCGAGACTCGCGCGCCGGGATCGACAGTGCGAGCGCGGTCCGGGTACCGGGCAAGTGAAGGTGATAAGTGACGCGTGATTCGTGACCGAGCGCAACTGAATTCATGAGCGTGCACGAATCAGGTTCACGAACCATGCATCACCTGGCACGCATCTCGAATCCGCATCAGGAACTCTATGGCACTTCTACTAACGGAAAAAGACATTACTGAGTTGCTCGACATCGAGACAGCGATCGCGGCCGTCGAAGAGGTCTTGCGCGATCAAGCCGAAGGTTACGCGACTAACCGCTCTCGCTACCGAGTTGCGATGCCGGCTTCCCAGCTTCACGTTATGGCAGCAGGCGACAAGCGACTAGGTGTGACCGGCTTGAAGGTGTACCCCGTTTCCGAAAAGGGAGGCGGGTTCCTTGGTCTTTTGGTAGGCCCCGAAAGCGGCAATATGCTCGCGATGATCGAAGCGGACCGTCTCGGTCAGATGCGGACCGGCGCAGCATCGGGAGTGGCGACGAAGTACATGGCTCGCGAGTCGGCGGACACCATTGGCTGCTTTGGCACCGGTTGGCAGGCCGAGAGCCAGCTGATGGCGGTGTGTGCGGTGCGGAAGATCAAGTCGATCGCGGTGTACGGCCGCAACGCAGAACGACGCGAAGGGTTCGCTCGAAAGATGACCTCGTTGCTCCGAGTGGAGGTCACTCCTGCTGTAACACCGGAAGAAGCTGCCGGTGGTCGGTCGATAGTTATCACCGCGACGAGCGCTCGCGAGCCAGTAGTGAAAGGCGAATGGCTCGATCCGGGCACGCATCTGAACGTCGTGGGTTCGAACTTTCTATCCAAGTCCGAAGTTGACGTCGAGACGATCAAGCGGGCTTCGATCATAGCCGTCGACTCGATCGAGCAATCGAAAGTCGAAGCCGGAGACTTGATGCCGGCTATCGAGCGTGGGGTGATCAGATGGGAATCGATCACCGAGCTCGGCCGAATCATCGCCGGTCGCGAGCGGGGAAGAGCGAGCGGCGACGACATCACAATGTTCAAATCGAACGGCATCGCTCTCGAGGATATCGCGACCGCGCTGCGGGTTTACGATTTAGCGCGGGAACGAAGGGTCGGCGAGAAAGTCGATTTATGGCGCGGGTAGCCGAGCTCGCGCAGATTCGATCAGTTTGGCTAGATGTAAGCGCGTTCGGCTCGGCGGATCTCTCGGTATCGCTCAAACGCAGCGCGTTCGTCGTTGAGGCCTAGAATGTCTTTGAAGGTGCATCCTCGAAACGTGTGCCCGAACATCTTCGGCGCGTTCCTGAGAACAAACATTGGGTTGCGACGAAACGCGACCGGCATATGCCGGACTTTCATCCAGCGCTCGACTTTCCATCGCATATACTCGGCCTCTTGGGCTGACACGTGCTCCGTCTTAACCACTGCGGTAGTCCCGTCGTATTCTTCCAGACGTTCGTTGATAATC
>CAZOOE010000779.1:0-2636 GCA_964581275.1 uncultured Clostridia bacterium | reverse complement strand
CCCACGCGATCGCCTCATGGAGCAGAAGGAATCGCCAATGGGGCTTGCGCCCTTGCGCCTCGTCCGTGCGGATGGCCCGCTCCAATGCTGACGGAACCAAACGATACGAGTCGTCGCATGGGATGTAGTGCAGGTTTTCGCGCCCGATCCCCAGCATGGCCACCGCTTTGGGTACGGCCATGTGCACTTGCTCGGAGGCGTAAATGACGCCCGCACCTGCGTTGTAAATGCCGCGATCGTTAGCTGGAATCCTGGACTCGCGCGCCATCGCCAAGCCCATTAGGTTGGCGGCGGATCCTCCTCCGGTCAGAGTCCCCGAGAAATCATGGCAGCCGACCGCTTCTGCCAGCCAGCGAACCACCGTGCGCTCAATAGTGACTCCTGCGGGCGACGAACGCCAAGCGGTAATGTTCTGGGTCAGAATCGATGCCACAAAGTCGCCCAGTGCTGCGATGGGCTCTCCCGGCCCTTGCACGTAGCCAAAAAAACGACCATTCTGGGCGCGAGAGTGCGCGATGACCTCACGAAGGGCGTCGAAAGCCTGGTCGCCCATGCCATGTTCCGGCGCTTCGGCCGCAAAAAGCCGCTCCGTTTCTGCACCGGTTGTTCTTGGAAATATGGGACGCGCATCCAGAGCTGATAAATATTCGACAGACAGCGCAACCATATCTGCCGCTAAGGCGCCGAAGTGTTCCGGGAAAAGTTCGAGGGGTTTCATGCTTTGAGAAGTTAATCACGCCCCCAGGGCAGAATCACAACCGGCGGCCAAAAAAATTGCTCCCGGATTGCTCGTCTCTGCACCCCTCTGTGGCTTGGGCGTGAGTACATCGTCGATACGATCGGCACCTGACGAGTGATGCGCCATGGGCAGAGTGAAACAGGTGTGGGGCAAGGGTGTGTCTCCACCAGACCTGCAAACCCTACGCCGAGCGGCTCAGTGTGCTCTGATAATCGGCTACAAATTTCTGAATACCCTTGGTAGTGAGCTCGTGTGCAATGTCAAAGCTCTGCCAGGGAAGGTTCAAATCCAGTTCTTTGTAGGGGATCGCTTTCAGCAGTTTGCCACTCGCATCGACCCCTTTGTACCTGAAATCCTGATCAGCTATTGGAAAGCCCGTTGCCGCCCATTCGTCCAGAACTGTCGTCGGTACAGTGGCAAGTTCAGCGCTTAGAACAAAAGAACAAAGCAAGTGGTTGACGGTGCGTATGCTGGCGGCTAAGACATGCACATGACCGTCGCTGCGCTTGTACATTTTCTTGATATTTTTGACAAGATCCATGCCGTCTTCGCCACGATCGTCGAGCCTGCCGACGAATGGCGATACATACACCGGCTCTTTTGATCCCTTGGTTACGGCATATACGGCAGCGGCCTGCTCCTGCGAGAAACACAGAGTCATGTTGACCCGAATACGCTCCTGGACCGACATCTGCGCGGCTCGCAAACCCTCGTGTGTACACGGATACTTGATATAGGCGTTTGGAATCCAAGAAAACATTTCTTGACCCTGGGCAAGCATCTCTTCGGCTGTGGTATCGAGATCCGCAAACACTTCGATGGAAACCCCAGCGTCCCCCACGAGCGGCGAAATGCTCTGGACAATCTTCCTATATTCGTTTTTTTCTTCTTCGGCGCTCAAGGTGTCACCGGATGCGATGAGCTGCTGAATCTCCGGGTTCTTGGCAATCAAAGATGGATTCGTGGTCTGGCCATCCACAAACCCGAGCAAGCTCTTGATGCGGAGCGTCTCATCGGGGTCGCCACCGTCGACCAGAATTTTCGTTTTAGGCTTGTTTGTAAGCATGTTGTTCACCTCGAAAGCTTCTTTTCTGGTCGACCCGCAATCCCCCGCCGACTACGCGCTCAATATCCAGCAAAATCTTCCGCTCGCATATCGTCCTGGTTAACGTTCGCTTGGTGAGATGTCTCGACAACATCTCCGGGTTGACCAGACCTGTCTCTTTTCCCATTGGGCCGCTCGTTGGAATCGAACATGCAGCATGAAGGAACCCACGGGCAGGTCAATCTTTACGTTCAGCGATCCCTTAAACGCGGTGTCGCGCACTCGGGTGGCGAACATCAAGTGCTTTTCTAACGGAGAACCGGCGATCGACAAAATACGCGTGTCTCCCTCAGCGTCAGTTTTGGAGGATGGGAGAGTATCGGGTCGGCCGACTGCCCCGGTTTGAAATCGTATCGCGATGGTTTCTCTCAACGTCGACTCGTTTCAACAAATTGCATTGGTTCGCAGCCCTGCGCGCTTGCTCCACTTTGGGTGAATGTTGACTCTCGGCGTAAGACTGCGGCCTACCCTTCCGACAGGCGCGTGGAAAGATTGTTACTGGGTCTTCACCTCGGAGTTTTCGGTTCTCAGGAGCAGCTGATGAATTCTTCCAAAGACATTATGAACCACCCGATCGCAGCGTAGGGCATGAAAATTGAATGCTTCTTTCCGTTCCATTCCAGCACGATCGAAGAGACTTTTGCGCAACAACGCCCGCGCCCGGTGGAGGCGGACCTTAACATTTTCTGCGCTGATCTCGAGGACATCGGCGACATCGGCCGTGCTCATTTCCTCCACGTCGCGCATCATAAAAACTGTTCGGTAAGCGTCTGGCAGCTTCTCGACTGCCTC
>CAZOOE010000778.1:0-2655 GCA_964581275.1 uncultured Clostridia bacterium | reverse complement strand
GGTTTGTTCGTCTTTCTGGGTGTGCGTCACTTCGACAGTAGCCTTGCATTCTACTTTCCACCTGATGCCTTCAGGTTGTGGCCGGCATTCTTCACGGGCCTCGGCTCGGCCATGCTCATCGCGGTCTATGACTATTGGGGCTACTACAACGTTTGCTTCTTCGGCGGAGAGGTAAAGGAGCCGGGGCGGACGATTCCGCTTGCGATCATCTATTCTATAATAGCAGTCTCAGTCATCTACATTGTGATGAATATCAGCATCCTGGGTGTAGTGCCTTGGCAGACTCTGGCTTCCTCAAAAAAACCCATCGCGGACTTCATGGAGCAGCTTTACGGCCGCCGCGCAGCTATTGCAGCGAGTCTGCTGGTGATCTGGACTGCGTTTGCTTCCGTATTCTCTCTGCTTCTCGGATACTCTCGCGTTCCATACGCGGCGGCGCTAGACGGTAATTACTTCAGAGTCTTCTCACGAGTTCACAAGAGGCATCGGTTTCCTCACGTATCGCTAGTTGTGCTTGGGTCTGTGGCGGTAGTCTTTTGTTTCTTCAAGCTCGTGGACGTCATCGCCGCCCTAGTGGTTATTCGGATCATGGTGCAGTTTCTGGCCCAGACGATTGGCGTGATCGTGCTCCGAATACGCAAACCGGACATGGAGCGCCCGTTTCGGATGTGGTTTTATCCGCTGCCCGCGCTGCTCGCCTTTGCCGGATTCGTCTATGTGCTGGTATCCAGACAGAATTTCCAGAAAGAGGTCCGGTACGCGGTCGTTTTGCTGATAGTGGGACTGGCGATCTATTTGCTCAGATCTTGGCACCGCGGCGAGTGGCCCTTCGAGGACCAGGCTGGAGCTTCGGAAGCGGGCACCGGGTAAATCAACAATTCGTTCAGTTTCGCTTCAGCAATCCACTGAGAGATTGTTGATCTCTAGCCTTTTGTGCCCTGAACTCCTCAACCCAACCTTGCGTCGTCATTGTCAGTTGAGTCGGCGAGGTCGGCTGTGCCTGTTTCTCATTTCCGGCGAGAGGTTCTTTTCGTTTTACTAGCCTTACTGTCATGCATCACCGAGCTTAAGTGTAGTCCGCCAAGTTGCTGAGCAACCCCAGTGCCAGAGATTCTTCCAAACTTGCGTTGAGACCGCTCGGTTGCTTTGCTGGATCAAAACCTGGAGAAAGACGCACTTTTCGGTGGCTCAGCATCGCGCATAACCGATGGCAATCAAAATGTCGTCCTATTTCTTGTCGTACTGAAACCGTCAAATGTTCGCAAAAGACGCACTCCTGTCGACCAAATGGGGCAAGTCGGTAATTATTGCGAGGCGCCAGTCTACAACCCGATTGGAGAATGTTTGCTTGATTATGCCGCAAACGCCGGATACCATATAAATAGAGTCTATCGCCAGGGCCATCGATAGATAAGCCGGTCGGCATCCACACAACAGAAGGTGGAGCGGACTTGCGGGGCGAGTTTGGCTTTTTGGGGATTTAGTAGTAGCCTCGCCGCAAGCTGCCGTGGTGGACGATAGAACAGGGAAGGCGTTGCGTGAATACGCTCTCCCCGCTCCGCGTAGCGCCCTCTAAGAATTGGATCAGTGCCGCCATAGATTCCTGTTTGAAACGCGAGTGGAATCCGCTCGAGCAATCGTTGCGTAGGTTCTTGTTCGCGAGCATAGGATAGCATTAGCGCCATGAGCCGATCTGCAGAGCTGGCCAAATTCTTATTGCAACTCCGAATCACCGATCTGATCGACTTCGTAATCGTGTGGGCGATCATTTATGGGCTGCTCAAACTCGTACGCGGAACCCGAGCGGTACAGATGGCGGTGGGTTTACTCGGCGTGGGACTGCTCTACCAGATTTCGGTGATCCTGGGACTCGACACCCTGCAGTTCGTGATGCGAAACACCCTGCTATATTTCGGGTTTGCGATTCTTGTGATTTTCGCTCCGGAGATACGTTCGGCGTTGATGCGGGTGGGGTCGAACCTCGGGCCGTTCCGATTCGGACATGCAAAGCAGAACCGCGAAGCTTACGATGATATCGTGCTCGCAGCGATGACGCTTTCATCTCGAAAGGTAGGCGGCTTGATAGTGCTCGAGCGAAACGTCGGCCTGCAAAACTACATCGACACCGGGGTCACGCTGAGGGCGGCGCTGTCATACGATTTGCTGGTTACTATCTTTGACCCGCATACGCCGCTCCACGACGGAGCGGTTATCATTCGCAGCTACAAAGTCGAAGCTGCGAGCTGCTTTCTTCCGCTAACGCTGAATCCGAGGTTGTCAAAGGAACTCGGCACGCGCCATCGAGCCGCCATCGGTGTCACCGAGGACACGGACGCAGCCGCCGTAGTAGTCAGCGAAGAGACCGGTGTTATCTCGTTCGTGCAGAACGGAGAGATCACTCGCTATCTCAACAGCAGTTCGCTCCGTGTATTGATTCGCACCGCGCTGGAGCCGCAACGAAGACTGGTTGAAGCCGTTCGCCCCGCCCGCCGTGTGCGCGGCAAGGCAGAACCCGCCGCAGAGGGGTCGCGAGAACAGGTTAGCGAGACTTATATCAAATAAGGGCGTTTTCATGCACTGGATTGATGAATACTTGAACGCGCTAAAAGAGTACGCCAGGGATTACGTGCTTGAGAACACCGGGTTGAAAGTGCT
>CAZOOE010000777.1:0-2655 GCA_964581275.1 uncultured Clostridia bacterium | reverse complement strand
TGGCCGCAAGGATCATTCCCGGCGTGCAGAAGCCGCACTGAAATGCGAACTCATCGAGAAATGCCTTCTGGATAGGGTGAAGTTGCTCGCCGTCAGCCATGCCCTCGATAGTCGTGACCCTCCGTCCCCGGGCTTCATAAGCAAGGTACGTGCACGCGCTCACAGGCAAGTCGTCAACCAGCGCCGTACAAGCGCCACACACCTGGACCTCGCAAGAAACCTTCAATCCGGTCAGACGGCACCGGTTTCGGAGAACTTCAGCAAGAGTTTCCTGCGGTTCGAAATCGAGCTCGACAGGTTTTCCGTTCAGAACCAACTCAACCTTCATGAGGTTGACTCTTTCCCGGCCGCAGAAAACTGGCTCTGCAAACGCTCCGCAAACTGGGCGAAGAGTTCATTCGCTCGCCGCCGGATCGGCGCCGCGCCTAGTGTTGCCAGCTTGCCCGTCACTTCCACTCGAGAATCCATGCTCAGGAGGGTTTCGGCAGCAGAAGCCTTTTTCAACTCTGCGGAGACGGTGCCTGAGAGGCGATTTTGCCCAAACGAGTCGATGCCGCTCAACTCGGCCTGAAGCAGAGAAGGTTCTACAGCTTGAACGATTCGTACCTCCAGGTTGAGGCTGAGGCGGAAGGGGCCAACCCGCTCCACGACTCTCGCCACATGCTTCTCCACATCAACTGGAGTCACACTTTCGACGCCAGGAATCAAAGCCGCCAATCGTTTTGTGTCGCGCAGCAGATTCCAGGCATCCTGCTGTGTTGTGGCGAGCGTCAAGGTCTCGTTAAAGTTCACAAGCATCTAAGCCTGCTCCCAGACCTCGACTCGGTCGTATTTCAAATAGCGGTCATACCATTCGATGATCTGCGGCGTGACCTGATCAAAATAATCGCCGTAGGCTTTGTAGTGGGAGGTTTCCTTTTGCAGGATCAGTTTCTTGGGTTGGCCCGCCTTTTCGTAGAGCCGGAAAGTTTGATCTTCTGGAGTTACCGCATCGTTTTCAGTAGCGATGAAAAGAATCGCGCGGGGTGAGATTCGGGAGACGTAATCCTCGGGGCTGAACTCCATCAATCCCTCTGCGGAGCGGAGCCAGACCCGCTCGGGGATGCGATAATCCACATCCGCTTTTACTGTTGTCTCCTTCCGCTCCGGAGTTGCGACCATAAGTTCTTCGCGAGGATTGACCATTTCGCCGTGTCCCTCCAGAACGCGCCGCTTGCGGTCTTCTTCGAGCCGTCGCAAAAACTCCAGCCACTCGTATTCCCGGCGCATGCTGCGCAGCCATTCGCGTCCGCTCGCGAATGCGTAGTTGCTCACGACGCACTTCACGCGATGGTCGATGGCGGCGACGTAGATCGGGTTCGCGCCGCCGGTGCCGCCCGAACCAAACAGACCAATGCGTCGCGCGTCCACTTCAGGACGCGTCTCGAGATAAGTTATCGCGTTGCGGATGTCCTCCGCCTGAAGCTGAGGCAAGATCAGGCCCTTCTCGCCTTCGCTGTCGCCAAATCCGCGGTAATCAAAAACCAGTACAGCATACCCGGCTTCGGTGAAGCTGCGGTGATAGCGCTCGTACAGTTTAGAGTCCATCAATCCCAGCCAACCCGGACCCTGGACAATGCCGGGTCGCCGCCCGGATACCGCTTCATCGGGTAAGCGGAAAATTCCTTTCAGCTTCGCTCCCTCGCTGTAGAAGGAGACCTCTTCGTTCCTCATGAAAGCCTCTCCAAATATCGGGCGCCCGGGCGGTATGCAGCGGTTCCACAGCCGAACCTGCCTTTCCCCTTCCGCACGCGGCTCTGGCCCGCGATTATATGGCGATTTTTACGATACGCTAATCCGTTATTTCGTAGCGGTGCCTATTGTAAGTGTCCGCCCTGACAAGCGATAGTCCTGTCCGAATGGGTTTCTCAAGCGCTTTGGGACGCGGGCGGTTGTAACGAGTTCTGGGTCGGCCATGTTTCTGAAACCGGCCAAAGGTCGAACGTGTGGACTCATAACATACCTCCTGGTTGGTTGATGGTTTGGGACAGACCCGCCTGCACCGCGCCGGCGGTTTTCTCTGCTGCGGAGATGACTTTTGCTGCCGCTAAGAAACTCGTGTCCAGGAAATGGAGTTGATCGTGACAATGCGTTCGTCGAGAGGGAAGACGGGAGGAAAGGCGGCAGGCAGAACGAGGATGTCTGATGTGAAGCAATCAGCGTGTTTGGTTTGGATTGTCGTCTTCCCTTTCATGCCTCCGTATAGGGCATCTGTTGGGCTTTTGTCCGGTCATCTCCTTCTTTCTCGCCTTGAAGTTCCAGTCGGACACGCTTGTAGGACTTTTCAAAAGGAACGAGCTGATCACCATCTTTACCGATCCTGTAGAACAGGATGTCTCAATGTTTTGAGGTTGTGTTCTTCTATTAATCGACCTCCGGACGTGGAATTTAAAGCACAATGTTCCGGGCGCGCGGTATCCATCCTTGAAAATGGGGTCGGTCCTTCCGAAAGTTCTACCGGTGCGGTAGCACCTCCCTTATCAAGGTTTCCAAGGCTTCCACACGAGCCTTGAGCGCGGCATTCTCGGTCTTGAGCATTTCTACCCCCTGTCTTTGTTCCGCTGTCCGCTTCTCTAAGGCTTGGACGGCGATCATGAGAATCCCCGCCATATCGCC
>CAZOOE010000776.1:0-2659 GCA_964581275.1 uncultured Clostridia bacterium | reverse complement strand
GATACAGACGCTGGTTGTGTTGGTCGCGGCGCAGAATCAGTTCGCGCAGTTCGTCCACGTCGCGTTCGTCCAGCGTTCGTCCCGGCGCGAAACGCCCCGGGAGCGGACTGGTCAGCTAAATGGGCGCAACGGTCTGCCGGGCGTCTTTCGCCCGGGGGGGGGGAGGTCAGGGTGGGGAAGCCGCCGATCGTAAAATTGGCAGTGGTACCTCAAATCAAGTTGGGCGAAGATGTGAGCGGAGCGGGATAGTTGATTCTCAGAACGGTCGTCGACAGAGGGGACGTGGCGATCAGCGAACCGACGACGAGAACACCCGACCCGTTACTGCCTGGGACAGCGCCTTGAGCGTTATTGTTCGTGTTGATATCCCCGGCATCGGTATCGGGAATAATCGAAATCGAGACCTGGGCGTACAAACCAGGCGCCATCGCGAGTACCAAGAGGATGGTCACCAGCCCAGCCAATCGTGACTTTAAAGTCATCTCTTCTCCTTTCGAAGTCGTGAAAGAACCCAAAACAAATAACCAACGAGCGGTCTTGCTCCCGCTGGTCCTAAATCAAAATGTCGATCGCTTTGAAACCGGAGAATTCGGTGGAGGCATGTGGGGCCCACGCTACTTCTCCGTACGATTACCTCATCACCTCCTCGTCCATCGAATTTTCCGGTTAAAAACGTCTTGGAGATTTTGCGCCAATTTCATAGCGAGCAACATAGTAGATACAGGCGCGTTAGGTAATACAATACTAAAACGTTGTGAAGTTAGCATCGCTATCTACTCACTGTCAAGAGACTTATCCATCGTGTTCGCATAATTTGGCGACACTTATCGTCCCGGTCAAGTACGAAAGCCCAGCACGTAGGAGACCAAAGGTGAGATGAGTCAAGAGACTCAATTTTCTCGATCGGTGAGGTAGTGGCAGGACAGAGAAGTGTTTAATTTTTTCTCACTGCGTGAGGGGGAGTGAACCTCAATTGACTAACTTTTGCACTTCTCTTAATTTCGTCTTGAGTTCTTCGGTTGCGGAATTCGCCTCTTGTGCATTTCGGACGACATGAGGGGTGATCAGCACAATCAATTCCGAACGTGAGCTCGAATTGCTGGTGTTTCCGAACAGCACGCCGACGCCTGGTATTCGTCCCAGAAGCGGAATCCGGCTTCGGTCGAGCTCCTTGTTTTCCCGGATAAAGCCGCCAATGGCGATCGTTTCGTTATCTTGAACGACGATTGTTGAATTCACGGCAGACTTGCCAATAACAGGAGCGGCTATCGTCGAGGTCGTGTTCGGCTGGGCATCACTGACTTCTTGGGACACCTCCAGCGTAAGACTGCCGCCATCATTGATCTGAGGCCTCACGCGCATCAGGACGCCGACGCTTCGGAATGCGATGGTCTGCGTGAAGACACTGTTGCCGTTGGCCTGAACGCCGGAAGCGACGGCCGAACTCGTCGGTATGGGCACTTCTGAGCCGACAGTGAAGTCCGCCGTCATATTGTCCTTCACGAGGACGGATGGAGCCGACAGAGTCCGGACGCGTGACCGGTTCTCTGACGCATTCAAGAATGCAAGCAACTCTCGCGTATGTCCGACGAACGCAAATGTCTGCGCAGACAGCGCCGGCGGCCCCCCTGCAGTGCCTATGAATGATGCAGTGGTTAGCGGATTCGGGACAAGGGCGCGGTTTTGCAGAACCGCGGACAGACTCAGGGCGAGAGAATCACTTAGAGTCACAGCGTAAATTTGGGCATCGATCAAAACCTGTCGCGGCAGAATGTCCAGCTGCTGCAAGGTACGCTCGATCTCGCCCCACTCTTGAGGTGTGGCTTGGATGATCAACGAATTCGTAATGGCGTCGGCAATGACCTTGATGTTCGATAGGGCGGCGGACGATACGACATCCGAAGTTGAAGACGGCGCCGAAAACGGTACAACCGGAGACGGAATTGCCTGTTGCGGAACTGGAGCAGGTGCGCTCGCAGTAACGCCGACCCGCTGTACAGGAGCATACAGACTTCGGAGTACTCCCTCCAGGTCGGCTGCTTTTGTATTTTTTACCTTGTAAACGTAGTTCCGGTAGCCTGCTGTCGCAACAGGTTGGTCGAGTCGTTCGACCCACCGTTCTACTTCGGTAAAGATATCGGGGTTCCCCGCGATCACGAGGACGGAGTTCGTCCGATCCATGGAGAGGAAGCGGATGGCTCCAGCAGTCTCGGACAAGCCGTACCCGGCGAAAACACTCTTGAGATCGTTGACTATATCCCGAGCCAGATTGTTCTTCACGGGAAGAAGCCGAACGCGATCACCTTCGAAAACCTTAGTATCGAAAACATCGATTAGATCGAGCAGCTTGCGAAGATTGCTGCGCCGTTCGCTGAGTAACAGAATATTGCCGCTCTCATGAGTGACGATGCTCGCGCCTTCACTCAAATAAGGCGTCAGGAGGCGTGCCATTTCTGCGGCCGCAACAAATTTCATACGGATGATCTGAATAACGATCTGGTCGTCAGGGGCCGCCTGACTTGTCTGTTGTACAGGTAGAGGCTGACGTACGGCCAATGGCGTCGGGAGGATCTGATAGAAATTCCCGACCTTGACCATAGTTGCCCCGTTTATCTTGAGTAAAGTCTCCAACAGCGGCAATAAATCCCAGCGTCTGAGA
>CAZOOE010000775.1:0-2675 GCA_964581275.1 uncultured Clostridia bacterium | reverse complement strand
ACGTGGGGTTGGTGTTAATGCCCAATGAGATTGAAGCCTACAGGGTTGGAGACAAGGCATTTGAGTTCAAGGGGACCAGCGGCTTCATGGTTACCATCGATATGACCTCGAGAGATGTAAAGAAGTAGACATCCCAAGGCCACATTGTCCAAATGATCCGCGGCAATTCAAGTGAGCCTGAGCTTAATGCCCAATTTGTCGCAAATAGCTTTGATGCCCTTGATCCGCTTTCGTGAAGGATGCTTCACGTTAAGAGCTTGACCCGTCGTGGATTTGTTCGCGCCGGCTGGGGCATCCGACATCCAAAGCACCTCTTCGCCCTTGGCTAACTTCTGAAGCTCGGATTTGAGGCCGGTAGCGTCGCGCTTGACTATGCTGCGCGCCGTTATTTCATCGTAGCTCTTCAAACGGTTCGTCCCCGGGAGCAGCGAATAGTACCAGTGACCCTTAATCTTCCAGCTATAAAGCTCATAGCCCTTTATTGATGTCGGCGAGGCTTGCGCGTAAGCAGACAACGAGATTAGCAGAACTGCGAACGCGGCGATCACTTGCTTGCGAAGCATCGTTGCCCTCTCACTTTACGCCGTTGCCTGCGAGACCCGAGGTCGACATGGCGAGTTCGATCTCTTCGATGGTCTTGGGCACACGCGCCGAAAGCACTTCGTGTCCGGTTTCAGTCACGAGCACATCGTCTTCGATGCGAATTCCGATTCCCCGATAACGCGAATCCACGCCTTCCAGGTCCTCGGCAATGTAGAGTCCTGGTTCCACCGTCATTACCATCCCGGCCGCAAGACGACGCCATTCATCGGCCACCTTGTAAGGACCCGCGTCGTGCACATCCATCCCCAACCAGTGACTCGTGCGGTGCATGTAAAACTTTTTGAACGTGCCCTCTTCTATGAGCTTGTCTACCTTGCCTTCCAGCAGGCCGAGCCGAACCAACCCTTCGGTCAACACCCGCACCGCCAAGTCGTGGGGCTCGATGAACGTCGCCCCTGGACGGATAGCGTTGATCGCTTCAAACTGAGCATCAAGCACTAGCTGATACAAAACAGCTTGATCGTCGGTAAAGCGTCCCCCGGCCGGCAGTGTTCTGGTCACATCACCGGTGTAATAGCCGAATTCAGCCCCGGCATCGATTAACAGCAACTCGCCGTCTTCAATGCGCCGGTTGTTGACTGTATAGTGAAGCACGGTTGCATTAGCACCCGATCCGACGATCGGGGCATAGCCTGGGCGCGGGCTTCCGTTCTTGCGAAAGACGTAGCGGATGGCTGCTTCGATCTCATATTCATATGCGCCGGGCTTGAGCGCCTCAATCGCTGCGAGGTGGCCCTCGCATGTAATATCAATCGCGCGTCGAAGCAACTCGAGGTCATCAGCGGTTTTTATGAGACGCATCTCGTGCAGCATCTCATCGGGATCGATCACCGAAGTTGGGCCGGTGCCTTCCCGCTGCCGCTGCCGCTGGAATTGCCTTATGAATCCGACTAATCGCTCGTCAAAAGTGGGGTCGGTGCCAAAACGATAATAGATTCGGTCAGCTCTCTGTGCGAGTTTAGGCAGTTCTTGATCGAGCTGGTCGATTGTGTATGCCGCATCCGCGCCATAATCACGCCTGGCGCCCTCGTCCCCGGCCCGCCATCCGGTCCACACCTCGCGCTCGCGGTCTTTTGGCTGAACGAATAAGACGAATCTGTGCTCAGGGTGATCTGGGATTAAGACGGCAACGGAGTTCGGCTCTTCGAACCCGGTCAGGAAGTAGAAATCACTATCTTGACGATACTCGTGCTCGACATCGGAGTTGCGGATCGCGGTCGGAGCAGCAGGGAAGATCGCGATGCCGCCGGGTATTCGGCGCATGAACTCCTCGCGGCGCTGTTTGGTCTGTGCTTTCGACGGAGTTCCGAGCGCTGCTGTCATCGTGATGCCATGGCTGCGACTGCTTGATTGTGCTCAACCTTGATGCAAGAATCTCAACTATATCGAGCGCTTGTGACTTTCTCAAGCGAGCGGACGATGGAGCGCGAGCGGCCTTTTTGCGCCGGATCAGGCGGGGACAACCGGTGCCAGCGAGCGAGGCAGATCGACGTGAGCAGGACGCCCTTCAGACTCGTGAACACGGCGCCAGCCCTGGAACAGGCTGTGGGAGCCATCTCTAGTCATCAGGTCATCGGCGTCGACACCGAAACCACCTCGCTCAACCCTTTTCTCGGCGAAGTCCGGCTGCTGCAGCTTGCAACTCCTGACGAAACCTTTGTCATCGACCTCTTCCGGCTTCCGGCGGTCAAGCATCGAGGGCTGCGCGAGCTGCTCTCATCGACGCAGCCAATCAAGATCTTTCACAACGCAAAGTTCGATGTGAAGATGTTACTCCACCACTTCGAGCTGGAGGTTGGCGGGCTGTTCGACACACTGCTGGCGAGCCAGTTGATTGGTGCAGGTCGAAACGAGGGTGGACACGGGCTTGCGGCTGTGGGCGAGCGGCACCTGGGCGAGTTCGTGGACAAATCGATGCAAGTGAGCGACTGGTCGGGCCCACTCAACGATTTGCAATATGAGTACGCCGCCAAGGATGCGGCGCTCATGCTACCGCTCTATGAAAAGCTGTCCGCCGGGCTTCGGGAAATGGGCCTCGAGGACGTCGCCAAGCTGGAGTTTGAATGCGTTCT
>CAZOOE010000774.1:0-2675 GCA_964581275.1 uncultured Clostridia bacterium | reverse complement strand
TCTCGCTTGATCTCGTAGTCAGGTATCACAACGTCGGTCGCGCAGCTTACCTCAACTTTCCGAACGAATATCAGCCTCACGGGAATGTTCTTGCGAACGGTGAAACAGGACGGAGTAAATCCGTCCTTTGTCACTGCAATGTTCACAACCTGGATTCTCGGACCGGGGCCGGAATCGTTAGGTTGCTGTTGCGCTTGAGCCGATTCAGGACGGCGGGACTCTTTTGGTTGTGGCGCAGGCTCGACACGTGGCGATGTCGATTGTGCCGGATCGAGCTTGTGACTCTCCGCGCGTAGTAGAAAGCTGCCATCAGTCACGACCCGCTCGTCCGCGCTAACGCCACTATAGATTGTTACGAAGCCATTGGTCTCAGGACCGACACTCACTTCGCGCTGTACAAAAACCCCGGGCTGGTCCGTGGCGACAAAGACGACTTGTTTTGTCCCGATAGTCTGCACAGCGCCGCGAGGGACGGCTACTGCGGACTGCTCACTCGTCGCAGCCTGAGCTGCGCCGCCGAAACTCACATCGAGAAACATCCCGATCTTGAGCATCTCTCCGGGATTCGGAAATTCTATGCGCACTTGGGCAGTGCGGGTTTGCGGGTCAACTCGCGGATCAATGTAAGAGATCCGGCCTGTGAAAGTTCGGCCCGGATATGCAGCGGTCGTTATCGTCGCGGGCGTTCCGACGTGCAGTTTGGAGAAGTCACTCTCATAGACCTGTCCCATAACCCAAATGGTCGAAAGATCCGCGACTCGAAACAGTTCCTTTCCTGTCGCGACGACCTCTCCCGGGTTGACGGAGCGACTGATGATTGTTCCCGTCACAGGGGCGGGCACAGACACTAGAGACCTCACCTGATCGGGCCGCAATGAATCAATCTCTTTCGCGCTCATTCCAAGCAGCAGCAGACGCTGTCGCGCCGACGAAACATTTGCCTGTGCCATTTTGTACTTGGATGTCGCCCCTTCAAGATCTTCCCGGCTCATCGCCCCGATTTCCACAAGCTCGATCGCGCGCATGTGATGTTTGTGATGTTCCTCGAGCTCGGCAACCGTTTTGAGATAGTCGCCCTGTGCATCCGCAAGCTCGGTGCTAAATATTGTCGCGAGGGCCTGACCACGCTTGACCTTATCGCCCAGCTGGGCGTTGACCTCTCTTGTGATGCCGCCCGCAACTGGAAGGACAGGCACTTCCTTGTATGCGTTCGACTGAACGATTCCTGTAGTGCGTACGCTGGCACCAGCGGCTGCTGGTGCGGCAGACTGAGCCGTTGCTACTTCAATCTTAATTTGCGCGTTTGCCAGTTTATCGGCTGTCAGCGTTATCGTTAGCTCGCCTGGACGAGACTGCATCCCACCCTGGGCAGGAGCCGGGACGGGCTCGCCCGCTGGCGCAGGCACAGGTCGTCCCGCCTGGCTGCTTGACCAGGGGCGAAGCAAAAAAGTGAGGGCAACCGCTGAGATGGCAAGCAACACCACTATCACAACAAGCCAAGGCTTGCGCCAACCTACACGTGGAATTCCTCCACGTGAGACTTTCGCTTGCGAATCTGAATGCGAGTTGCTCTCCTTGACGTCCACCGGAGGCGCGATGCTCGGTTCATTTTTCTCTTCCCTACTCATTCTGTCCCTCTCCTTTAGTGCTCTTGATCACGTAGTAGGAACGGGCGATGCCGCGGCTCGCTGGATCTCAACCAGGGCATTGAAGTATTCCTTGAGCGCGTCGGTATAGCCGGTCTCGATGTCGATAAAGCGCCGTTCTTCGTTGATGTAGTCGATCAGTGTTTTCTGACCGAGTGTATAGGTCTGTTTGACTACATCCAGGTTGACTTGCGCCTGATTGCGCACGCTATCACGATAGACCGTCAACGCAGCCTGAGCGCACTCGAATCTGGCGTATGCTGCGGCCACTTCATTGCGCACGACAATCTCGTTGAACTCACGTCTATTGCGCGCAGCTTCTGCCGCTGCGATTGCAGCCTCGATGTTGCCCTGGTTTTGGTTCCTGACCGGCAGCGTCAGCCTTACTCCGAACGTTGCGAAATGGAAAATTCCCTGAACCGGAGCCAACCCACCCGCGTCGTTGAACCCACGCACGCCAAAACCCATGTTCTGACGCTGGTAACTTGCGAAGATGCTCCCGTCGACTTTGCCTTCCACTCGCGCTTGTTCGATTTGAGCTTGCGCGAGATTCTCGGCGGCGCGTGCGGCTAAGAGGTCCGGGCGAGAGGCGAGCGCATTATGAATCGCATCGCTTTGCGTTGCGAGTTGCCGGTCGGTCTCAAACTCTCCTCGCAACTTTAGCGGCTCGTTCGGCAGCATACCGATGACCTTCTTCAATTCGAGCATCGCAACTTCCGTTTTGCTTTCCAGATTTATTCGCATTGCGTCGACTCTGTTCAATTCTACGAAGACCACGTTCTGTTCGAGCGGGGCGGTCTTTCCGCGTTCGACCCGCGCCCGCACGAGACGGTGTAAATCGCGAGTTAGGATGAGCAGATCTTCGGTGAATTTCAGATTGCGTGCCGCGGCGATCGCGTCGGCATACTTCATTCTGACTTCGGCAGCGAGCTTTCGTTCGAAGTCGGCTACTTCGGCTTCTCTGAGTTCAAGCTCCCGGTGAGCAACGGTCACGCGAGCTTTTCGCCGTCCGCCCAGTTCAAGAGGCAG
>CAZOOE010000773.1:0-2677 GCA_964581275.1 uncultured Clostridia bacterium | reverse complement strand
ATGCCGGTATTGACCATTGAAGGCGATAAAGCGATGGGCGGCGCACTCGAAATTCAAGCGAAATTAGTCGCCAACAATGTCACGTTCAATAAAGTTAAGCGATACGGGCCACTGGCTGATGGAACAGCGCTTGCCGGAAACGAAAGCCGAGCTCAAGAAGTTTTTCGGCAGGTGAGACGTAGCAAAGAACGGGGACAGACCGTAGCTGCGGGGCAAATCTGTGTAGAGTCAAGACTATTACAAAACTGATCGCTGAGCGCCAGCCGAGTGCTTTCGCACAAGAAAGAAAGGGAGCGTAGCATGTCGAAAGTTTGTTGATAACTGACAGCGCGAGCGGCCCTCGGCCGCTATGTTGCTGAAGCTGTTCTTGCATCGGGCGATCGTTTGGTAGCTACCGCTCGCGATCCTCGCCGCCTTGATGACCTCCGACAAAAGTATGGCGATCAAGTTCGTACCGCTCCGCTCGATGTTGCTCATGAGGCGGTAGCTCGCGCCGCAGTGCAGGTGGCGACCGACGCGTTCACCTCGTCTTGACGTCGTTGTGAATAATGCCGGATACGGTGATATTGCGCCATTCGAACAGTTTAGCTCTGAGAGATTCAAGGCGCTAATCGATACCAACTTCTACGGTGTAGTCAACGTGACCCGAGCGGCACTGCCGGTAATGCGAAAGCAAAAGAGTGGGTGCATCCTTCAGATATCTTCGGTCGGCGGTCGTCTCGCGCTTCCCCGCAGCACTGGTTACCACGCAGCTAAATGGGCTGTTGGAGGATTCACTGAATCACTTGCACAAAAAGCGGCACCGTTTGGAGTCAAGGTTTGCGCTGTCGAACCGGGCGGCATGCGAACGAACTGGGGAGTTCGCGCAAACCAGGATACGCCGGAGCTGCTCCCGGATGATGCTCCGGCGTCCCTGCCTGCTCTGCCATTGTGAGAGCACAAAACAAAGATCCAATATCCCCGGGTTGCAGGGATCAGCCAGTCGGCCTATGAACGCAATGATTGAAGTCCCGCTTTCCTCGACTGAGTTAATGCAGCCTCGTTGTCGTTGATGAGCGATTGGACTTTGAGTACTCTTGGCGATGAGCAGCAGACAGCAAGTGACTACTAGACAAGAAGTAGACATTCTGAGTCCTCAGTTCAAGGCGAACCCGTTCCCATTCTTCGCGAAGCTGCGCTTAGAACAGCCCGTCTATCGCACAGCTCTCCCTGACAAGACGCAGGTTTGGCTCGTCACACGCTACGACGACGTTAGTCTGTTGGTGAAGGATGCCCGCTTCGTCAAGAATCGCCGCAGCGCAATGACGCCGGAGCAGCTTCGCAAACAACCCTGGGTTCCGCCGATGTTCAGGCCGCTAGAACGCAATATGCTCGATCTTGATCCCCCCGACCACAGTCGACTGCGGCAGCTCGTTCAGAAAGCGTTCACCCCTCGCTTAATCGAGCAGCTGCGGGCGCGAGTAGAAACGCTTGCGAACGAATTGCTCGATCGAGCGGCCGGCAGAGGCGAAATGGATCTTATTCACGACTACGCGCTGCCACTGCCGATGACGCTCATAACCGAGATTCTCGGAGTGCCGACCCGAGACCGCGACAGGTTTCATAAGTGGTCCAAGGTCATTGCCGCGGTCAACCAGTTCTTTAGCTGGCGCGTCATTCCTGCGGTCTGGCAGTTCAATCGGTACCTGCGCCGATTTCTCGCGATGCGGCGCGCCGATCCGAAAGATGATCTGGTCAGCGCCCTGATTCAAGCGGAAGAGGCTGGTGATTCCCTGAGTGAGGACGAACTGCTCGCAATGGTGTTTCTGCTCCTCATCGCCGGACACGAAACAACCGTCAACCTGATTGGAAGCGGGGTGCTGGAGCTACTTCGCCATCCTGACCAGATGGATAAACTACGGCGCGACCCGTCACTAATTCGGCCCGCCGTCGAGGAGTTGCTGCGTTATACCTCGCCAGTATTCATGTCCACCGAACGCTACGCACGTGAGGATGTAGCGATTCACGATGTGACAATCTCTCGAGGCGAGTTGACGCTCGGCGTGATCGGGTCTGCCAACAGAGACGAGGCTGTGTTTGACAACCCGGACACACTGGACATCACGCGCGCGGATAACAAGCACCTCTCGTTCGGCCATGGCATCCACTTCTGCTTAGGCGCGCCACTGGCCCGCCTTGAGGCCCAAATTGCTATCAATGCTCTCCTGCGAAGAATGCCTTATCTACATTTGAAGGTTGCACCGGATGAACTAACCTGGCGACCAAGTTTGATCTTGCGAGGACTCGAAGCACTGCCAGTTGTATTCTAGCGTTCCGCGCGCATGACGCCCTGGGTAAGAGTTGAGAGCGCTGCAACATCGTGCGAATACGAGCAGCAGCCTTCGCCGAGATCCAACTCCACTACAGGTTGTTAAATTGAGTAGCGTGGTGACGGCTTTCGCTTCCTCTTCAGAGACTTCTGAGACTCTTGCTGCCGAGTTTTGCGGCGCGCGTGATATCTCTGATTGTAAGTTCATAGTTCGACCGCATCTCCGAGGGCCGACTTACAGACAGGCCCAATTCGCGCAAGAGTCCGTCCTCTAGCCCATAGATCAGACCATCCACCACCAATTCCTGCTCTCCCCCCCACGCCTCCTGGACTACTGTAGTCTCGCACACATTAATGACCTGCTCGATC
>CAZOOE010000772.1:0-2702 GCA_964581275.1 uncultured Clostridia bacterium | reverse complement strand
TGTACCCATCGTCATGTCGCCGGCCGCGATCACCTGTCTGGCGTAGAGCAGAAACACCGCTGCAATTACGACGCCCAACAGCTCGAGTATCGGCGAGGATAGATATACCACTCGCGCGGCACGAACTTGCGTACGCGCCAGATGGAGCAAAGCCTCGCGAAATCTGCGCTGCTCGAACTTCTCCATCCCGAACGCGTTGACGATTCGATAGCCGGAGATCGTCTCTTGAGCGATATCCAACACCTCCTCGGTGCCCTCTTGGGTGGAGTGCGCAATGCGTCGCAGCCTCCTGCCAAACCGCACCGTCAGCAGGGAGATCAGCGGCCCAACCAACAGAATTGCAAGCGTCAATCGCCAGTTCAACACGAACACCAGAGTCAGCAATGCCAGAAAGGTTAGGCTTTCACGCAGCAGATCCGCCAGCAAACTCGAAACCGCAACCTGCACTTTCTCCGCATCGCTGATGATGTGCGTAGTCAATGTGTTGGTTGGGTGTTCGGTGAAGAACTCGCTTGATTGCTGCAAGACGTGATCATAGAGTTGCTGACGCAAATTGACGACCGCTCCGACCCCGACGCGCCACATCAGCACGTTTGACAGGTACTCGGAAAAGCCTCTGATCAATGTGAACAGGACCAATAGCCCGCCTATCACCGGCAACGGATTGATGTGCGACGGCAGGTAATGATTCACATCTATGCGCGCGGCGAGCCCACCGGTCGCGACAGAAGGGCTTCCCGAGAGTCCATCGAAGATAGACTTCACCAACGCTGTACGGCCGGCTTCAAAAAGCCCGACAAGGGTCATCAGCAGAAAAGCTACCGCGAACAGTCCCGCATAAGGTCGGACGCTTTTGAGGAGTATGCGGAAGTCTTTCATTGGAGCATGCCGGAGGAGACTGAGTCTGGTTAAACCGAATGATTATACGCGGGGACCCCCTCGCGTCAAGTTGAGCCCCACTCGGATAGTTATTAGGATTCTCGACGCGTTGGTCAGAAGAAAAACCGCCAGCGACACGCTGGCAATAGGAACCAGGTAAACGTCGGTAGCGCTCTACCACGGCGTAACTGGGCTCATCGCCTGTTCAGTATCCGTAGGAGCGCGAGAAAAATGTTGAACGCATCCAGATAGAGCGACAACGCTCCCGCGACGTATTCATTTGTCGGATACCGACGAATGATGTTGGATGTGTCATACAACACGAACCCCGCGAACAAAAGAAGCGCCGCCGCTGAGATTGCAAAGCCCAAACCAAGCGAACCCACGAAGATGTTGACCAGCCCGGCAACAATCACCACCACAAGACCTACGGTCACCATTCCGCGAAGGAAGCTGAAATCGCGCCTCGAAACAAACACATACGCCGTAAGCCCGCCAAAAATCGCCACCGTCATAACGCCCGCCTGTAGGATCGACCCGGGATTTGTCCGTCCTATCACATACAACACCGGGGAGATGATAACGCCGGTCAACGTTGTGAAGCCAAACAGCGCTGCAAGGTTTACGCCTGGCACATGACGCACCGCCTGCGCACCCATCACCCCACCGATCATCAGCAGGAACATGATTATGGGATGTTGAACCGCCGCGATCATCAGCGGAGGATAACCAAGCCCAATAATGGCCCCGCCGACGGCAAACAGAGTAGCGACAAAGAACAGCCCGTAGACTTTGCGGATGAACGCAATCCGGTCGCCAACGCTTGCTTCCGCGGCGGTCACTGGCTGGGCGCCAACTCCGGCGCCGGCGGACCAGGGTTCGGACTGTGAATAGCTGTGCCTCTGACGATCAAAGTCACTCATGGGAACCTCCCGATCTGCTCAACCGTCTCTTTTCCTTGGTCGAGCGATCCATCTGACAGGAATAGCATAACACAGTGGGTCGAGGAGTTAATCTGGCGGGACTGGATTTCAAACGGAACCTTGCCACAGATCGAGCTGTAACAGATTCACGCTGTCTCAGATTTCAAGCTTGCGCCGTTCTTTTTTTGCTGCTAGAAATTCTTTAGCTCTGTTGAACTCGCTGCTCCTTCGAAGTTCCTAGTCAAGATTGGATATTGCGATGCGTCTGCCGCGCGGCTTTGCTGACGACGTCAAAAACCAGGGCGACATCGTTCGAGTCGTATCCGACTACGTCATGCTCAAAAAGCGTGGTGCGAACTATCTTGCCTGCTGTCCTTTCCATTCGGAGAAGACACCGTCGTTTACGGTTCACGCGGGCAAGGGGCTCTTCAAGTGTTTCGGATGCGGAGCCGGCGGCAGCATCTTTGATTTCATCATGCGGATCGAGGGCTGCGGCTTTCCCGAGGCGGTGAGAATAGTTGCCCAAAAGAGCGGCATTCCAATCCCAGTTGTCGAAGAGACCGAGGACCATAAGAAGATCGCGCGTGAGCGAGACACAATTCTTCGGCTCAACGGGTGGGCGGCGGAGTTCTTCGAGTATCAACTGAACGATACCGAAGGAGGCGCAGGACCCCGCGAGTACATCCGATCGCGAGGCATAAACGAAGCCACTGTGAAACTGCTTCGCCTGGGATACGCGCCTGAGAGCTGGGACTCGCTTACCAACCAGCTCAAAGACTGCGGGGCTACGGCTGACGAAATCCAAGGCAGCGGCCTGGGGGTGCGGAAAGATACGGGCCGGAGCAACGATACCGTCCGAAGTGCGGCGGTCCTTTCAATCCCCGATCCCTAAAACCGGGG
>CAZOOE010000771.1:0-2705 GCA_964581275.1 uncultured Clostridia bacterium | reverse complement strand
TGATGGCTTGTCAGGCGACGGGTGGATAATGCAGTCCTTCAGCTCCTTGTAACCGAGGCACGCAGGAGTGGGATAGGGCAAATCGTGGGCACCTACCGTCCGACTGCGCGAAACAAGCTTGTTCAGGACCACTATGCCAAGTTGGGATTCACACTCCTCGATCGTGGCGAAGATGGAACAACGAGCTGGGAGCTGGATGTAATCCGAGCGCGAGTCGAGACACCTCCAATGGAGGTGCTGCGTGTTGGCTTCGATGCAGTCGAAGTGGGGTGAAATGCACACTTGTAGCGCGTGAAATCAGATGAGCCATAGCACCGATTTCCGGTCCCGGCCTGAGAAGAAGGCGTATCGACTTCAATCGAGCGTAGAGTTCTCCCAAGGAATTGGGGGTTCAATGAGCAACACGCCTGAAGGGGTTGAGGGTCGGGTGGATCGTGGCTGCGAAAACGTCGAGGCGTTTTGCGTCGAACGGGGGCGACAGGCTCCGGCTTGCTCGGAATTGAAGCAGTCTAGGGTGCGGTCCGCCTCGCGGATCGCTGAGGTCCTGTCGGGGGCCCCGTAATGAAAGTGGCGATTGTCGATCCTTCTCTTTTCACGGCACCTTATGATCATGCTCTGGTCAACAGTCTTCGCGCCCTTGGCGACAGCATTCGCTTCTATACCAAAAGTTCATCCCTAGGAGATCTGGCCAGCCCCGATACTGCCCATTCGGACTTCATTCAGCATTTCTATCCATTGCTCACTCGACCATTCGTTAAGCGACTTCCCTCGTCAATCTGCCGGGTGCTCAAGGGGATTTCTCATTTCGGCGACATGCGCAGCTTAGTCGGTTCGCTACGCGAATGGCAGCCCAATGTCATCCACTTCCAGTGGGTGCCACTCCCCATCATCGATCGCATTTTTTTGCCGTCACTTCGCCGTATTGCTCCGTTGATTCTCACAGTTCACGATTCCGAACCGTTCAACGGCGATCCAACTACATGGGTTCAACGGCTGGGCTCAATCCCCGTTCTCAATCAGTTCGACGCACTCGTCGTGCACACCGAACGGGCTCGCTCACGCCTGACGGCGCAAGGTGTGCCGGTTGCTAAGATCGTGAAGATCATGCATGGGCTATTGCATGAAGCCGGTAGCGGGTTCGAAAGTTTGCCGGATGTGGAAGCGATCTCCGGTCGGGTCGTTGACATCCTTCTATTTGGCAAGGTGAAGCCCTACAAGGGCGCAGACGTGCTTGTCCGCGCCGTGGCGCTTCTTTCCCGCGAAGAACGATCCAGATGCCGTGTCAGGGTAGTCGGAATGCCATACATGGACACGAGCAGCCTATCAGCCTTGGCAACTAGCCTGGGTGTTGCTGATTGCATTCAGTTCGACTTTCGTTTTGTCGCCGACAGTGAAATCGCCAGCGTTTTTGCTCCGGCGTCTGTTCTTGTGTTTCCCTATCGTTCGATCGATACCAGCGGCGTGCTAATGACTGCGATTTCCGCCGGTCGCCCTGTCATTGCGACGAATATCGGGACCTTCGCTGAGATACTGAGCGACGGTCACGATGCGCTCTTGGTGCCGCCTGACGACCCGCAAGCTCTTGCGCAAGCGCTGCACCGCGTGATCGACGATGTTGCCTTGCGTCATCACCTTGTCGCAGGCATACGGCGCATACGGGGTGCGATTCCGACCTGGCAGGAAATTGGCCGCTCGACACGCGAGCTATATGTGCGGATTTCCAAATGTCCGCTTCCGAAGTCTTGAAGCGCATGGCAGGCGACGATCGAGCAGCACAATCGAGGTGGCGGAGGGAGGGGTGCGCCGATTTGAAGGTCGTCTTGAAGTTTTTGGTGATCTGATGCGACAGTCGTCCGATATTGTATCCTGGGTCTGACCTTCAGACGGCCCCAACCTCCTTCCGCCAGGGAGCTACATTCGGCTCAGCCCGTGCTGCGCCTTGGTCTTGACCTGGTTTGGATCGAGATCCAACAGCTCTGGCTTGCGGTCCTCTTCCTCAAGCTGCCTTGGCCGCCGGGTCTCGGCCACAGCCAATCCGGCAAATTGTCTCGTCCGGCGATAGAACGCCGGCCCGGAGATGCCCGGCCGTCGACAGGCCCCCTCAGTGGAGGTCCCGAACACTGCTTGCCTCTGGGCAAGGGCGGGCCTCCGGTCGGCGAACAGTTTCCTCTTCATGCTACCCCTCCGTCCAGGCTCCAAAACTGCCCGAAAGTTGCCCTGCGCCCGGCGCAGCTCTCCAGGCCAGTATCAGTCCAGGCGGTGTGCTTCCTGGGTGAGGGTTTTGGTCTTGCGCCGATAAAAGAGCCAGTTCAAGCTGGGGCTTACAATTGGGTCTTGCGCTAGAACATCCATCGGACTTCATGGCAACAAGTTTGCGGCAGTCGCTGCATTGAAGCGGGGGGAGATGAAACCAAGGCAAAAGCATCACCGTGAGTGGGTCACAGTCTGCACCGCCCTCCTCGTGGTTACTCTAGTGGCGCACGCGACCGCTCAGCAAAACCCGGATAACCTCATCATACATTCCGATGTCTTTGTCGATAGCTACTGGTCGCAAGTTAGGCCGAATTACTCTTATCTTAACGGTTGTGAAACGGGTTATCGCGCCTTCTTGTTTACTCGTGACGGCTACTTTGCTTTCAGTGGCAAAGTCCATGGATCCTGGCGTCTAGACCACCTGGGCCATTTGGTTCCTCTGCTCCAGGAGG
>CAZOOE010000770.1:0-2705 GCA_964581275.1 uncultured Clostridia bacterium | reverse complement strand
TCACAGGCGTTACCGTGTATTCGACCATCGAACCTTGCCCAATGTGTGCGGGCGCACTGGTTCATGCTCGCATTGCGAGGTTGGTCTACGGCGCAAAGGATCCGAAGGCTGGCGCCGTGGCTACTCACTTCGGCATTTGCACAACTGATTTCTTGAATCACCAGATAAGCGTCGAGGGGGGCATCCTTGAGGACGAATGTCGGCGGATGCTACAATCGTTTTTTCGCGAAAGACGCAATGCCTAACAACATGCGGAGAGGTGCGAGAGTGGTTGAATCGGGCGGTCTCGAAAACCGTTGTACCCGCAAGGGTACCGTGGGTTCGAATCCCACCCTCTCCGCCACCTGATTTCCGATTGCCCATTTGCGATTTCGCAAACGATTCGTGAACGTGAAAGTCAGCCGTCAATCGCTAATCGGCAATCGACGATCGGCAATTCTGGAGAGGTGCAGGAGTGGCTGAACTGGCAGCACTGGAAATGCTGTGTACGGGAAACTGTACCGTGGGTTCGAATCCCACCCTCTCCGCCAGGTGATTTCCGATTGCCCTTTTGCGATTTGCGATTTCGCAAACGATTCGTCAACGTGACAGTCAGTCATCAATCGCAAATCGGCAATCGCCAATCTTATCAGGCTCCGGACGCCGTGCAATCGCGAGGCTGCAAACCCCGCCAGGCCGGGAACGGAGCAACGGTAGCGGTCCTCGGATGTGCCGCGGCCTCTCCGGAGCCTGACCAGTTCTTTCGCACCTCAGGAGAAATGCCATTTGATTTGGCGAACCTGAAACAATGACTGATTCACACGTATTAGCAAGAAAATTCAGACCACAGACCTTCGATCAAGTCATCGGACAGGACGCGATCACTCGTACTCTCAGCAATGCTGTTAAGAATGCTCGCGTCCATCACGCATACATTTTCACGGGTGCTCGAGGTGTCGGTAAAACCACAACGGCGCGAATTTTTGCGAAGGCACTCAACTGCGCGACGGGCGTCACTCCCGAACCTTGCGGCGTTTGCGACGCTTGTCAGGACATCGCAGCGTCGCGATCCATGGATGTGCTCGAGATCGACGCTGCATCCAATACCGGTGTTGACAACGTGCGCGATGTCATCATCAACTCGATCTCGATAGCGCCCGCACGCGACCGTCACAAAATCTTCATCATCGATGAAGTCCATATGCTCTCGGCGCAGGCCTTCAACGCGCTGCTCAAGACCGTCGAAGAGCCGCCACCGCGCGTGGTCTTCATTCTGGCTACCACCAATCTGGAAAAAGTGCCGGAAACCATTCTTTCCCGCTGTCAGATATTCGAGTTCCGCACGATCACTCTAAGGCAAATCGTCGGGCAGCTTCGCTCGATAGCTGAAAAAGAAGGAGTCGACATCAGCGACGCAGCGTTGCTCGCAATAGCGCGGGCGGGTGAAGGCTCTATGCGCGACGCGGAATCGGCTCTCGATCAGGTAATCAGCTTTGCGGTGGGCGCGACGGTGACCGATGAAGACGTATCGGTCGCGCTGGGATTAGTCGATATTGAAACCCTAAACACCACAATTCAAGCCGTAGCCGATCAAGACTCCGGGCAACTTGTTAGCATCGTCGAAGATGTCGTCTCGCGAGGGTATGACCTGCGCAACTTTTGCCGCGAGATGATGGTTCATATTCGCGCAATGCTGGTCGTCAAGATCACCGGCTTTGATTCCGAACTGGTCCAGTTGCCCGAAAGCGAAGCCGACAATCTAGAGCGACTCGGCGAATCTTTTTCGGAGCAGGATCTGCTGCGTTTCTTTTCGATATTGACGAAGACCGAGCAGGACATCAAGAATTCATCACAGCCTCGGTTTCAGCTTGAGATTGGCCTGGTGAAGCTTGCCCAAGCGCGACGGCTCTATTTACTTGAAGAGGCACTCGCCCGCATTGAAACCCTCGAATCTAGACTCGGCGGCACAGACGGAGAGTCGTCTTCCACCTCAGGGCGCCAACCCATCGGCCAAAAGGCTTCGCGACCGGGCCCGACCGCAATCCGCTCGTCAACACCGGTGTCCGCTCCCGGGGCCGAGCCTCGCGCTCGCGCCGGAATCACAACCGCTGGCACGCCTGACGTACAGCGTCAAGTCTCTGGTCCACGCGATGAGGTCGCCGGGCCCCGCGCGCCAACCCGTGCCGCTGCGACCGTGGAACCGGCCCCGTCGAATGCTGCCGAACTCTCTGCGACGCCACCGCCGCCGATCAATGAGCTTTACGAGGTGGCCCCGGAACCGTCGCCAGGACCAGCGTCGTCCAGCCCAACCGCGAACAGAGACAGAGGCCCGGTCGACAAGATCAAGGCTGCGCTGGAAGTAAAGCGGAAGATGATGATCGCGACTGCTCTCGACAAAGGGACGATCTCGATTGATAGCGACTATCTTCACGTAGAGTACGCTCCGGAGAACCGCTCGTGCAAGACACTGATTGAAACTCGTGACAAACGAATAGCCATCGAGGATGCTTGCGAGCAGGTTCTCGGACGCAGGCTGACGCTTCGGGTTTCGATCGCCGGCCAGGCTAACAACACAAGCAAGCCTCGAACTAAGGGCGGAGCAAAAGCCGCGGTCGAGGACGACCCAAAGCTTCGAGCGCTGGTCGATAAGTTTCACGGCGAGGTCATCGAGGTGATAAAACCTGAGCCGTAGTAGTAACCATCACGCACCATGGGGAGTCATCTCA
>CAZOOE010000769.1:0-2707 GCA_964581275.1 uncultured Clostridia bacterium | reverse complement strand
CGGGAACGCTAAGCTGTGCCGTTCTCGGCACGCTGATGGTGATCGTTTTTCCGACGGTGACGAAATCGATCATCAACGATGTGGTGCGCGCGCATCACGCGGAGAAATTGCTTCCGCTCATCGCGCTCGCGTTTGGCGCGTTTGTTTTGCAGCACGGGTTCAACGTTCTCCGCATTATTCTGAACAACACGTTTGAACAGAAAGTCATTTTCGATCTGCGCAGCGACTTGTATTCGCATATTCAGCTTCTGCCGCTGCGCTGGTTCGACAATCGCGCCACCGGAGATTTGATGACGCGCGTGATCGAAGACGTGAATTCGGTTGAACGGGTCCTGATCGACGGAATCGAACAGGGAAGCGTGGCGATTCTGCAGGTACTGATCGTGTTGGGAGTGATGTTTTATTTGAATGCAAAACTGGCGCTGCTTGCGCTGGTGCCGTTTCCATTGCTCATCGCCGGAGCGTTGACCTACACCCTGACGGCGCACCGGCGCTATCGATTACAACGGCGCGCGGCCTCTGCGATGAATGCGCTGTTGCATGATAATCTTTCCGGCATTCGCCAGATAAAAAGCTTCGTGCGCGAAAAAGAGGAACACGCGCGATTCAATCGGGTGAGCGACCAGTTGCGTCGGGCCACGCTCGTGGTGATGAGGGTATGGGCAATCTACAGCCCGTCGATGTCGATGTTCGAAGCGATTGGTGCGGTGCTGGTGTTGGGATTTGGGAGCCGAGCGGTTCTCAATGGCACATTGCAAATCGGTGATCTGGTCGCGTCGTTGATGTTGATGGCGTTTTTGTACGACCCGATCAGCCGGTTGCATCAACTCAACCAACTCGTGCAGGCGGGCCGCGCCGCGGGTGAGCGCGTCTTCGAGATTCTCGACGAACCAATCGAGCCCGGTTGGATTGTAGCCGGGGTCGCTGACCCCGGTAATGTGGCCTGGGTAGGTCGTTCCAATACCACGGTCGCCGCCCGCGGCTACAATGCGCGGATCGCCGGCGACATCCGCTATGAAGATGTGAGCTTCAGTTATGGGGGAGGTTTGATCGCGCTCAGTCACATTTCTTTTCATGCACACCCGGGCGAAACGATCGCGCTGGTCGGCGCCACTGGCGCGGGAAAATCGACTCTGGTCAGTCTGCTGGCGCGTCTTTACGAATTCAGTAGTGGCCAGATTTACGTCGACGGAAAACCAATTCGTGATTGCGACCTGCGCACGCTCCGCGAAGCAATCGGTGTAGTGACGCAGGAGAGTTTTCTGTTTAACGGCTCGATCCGGGAGAATTTGTTAATGGGCAAACCAACCGCAAGCGATTCGGAATTATGGCGGGTGATCGAAGCGGCGAACGCGCGCAATTTCGTCGAGCGTCTTCCGGATGGGTTGGAAAGCATCGTCGGTGAACGCGGCGTGAAGTTAAGCGTCGGCGAAAAGCAACGCGTCTCGATCGCCCGTGCTCTCCTGAAGGATCCGCCTATTTTAATTCTCGATGAAGCAACTGCGAGCGTGGACACCGCGACCGAGCGCTTGATCCAGGAAGCGCTCGAGCATTTGATAGCAAATCGCACGTCAATGGTGATTGCGCATCGCCTTTCGACTATTGTGCGCGCCGATCAAATTCTCGTGCTCGATGGCGGCCGAATCATAGAGCGCGGACGGCACGATGAATTGATTGCCCGCGGGGGGAAATATGCATGGCTGTGCAAACAAAGTTTGCTGCAAAGTCCAGGCGCAGGTGAAGATCGAGAAGTCTCACCCGGAGTTGAATTGAGAGAGCACTCGGTCGAGCCAGACCCTATCGAGAAAGAGATCGCGTAGGGGTAACGCCCTGTAGCGGCAGGCGTGTCGCCTGCAATTCCGGTGCCTCAACACGCGCAAAAGCAGCCGGCACGGCTGCCTCTACAGTGGCCCTGTGCTGCTGCGCACTTGGCTACACAATGGCCTTTTAACAACCCCAAACTAAAAATCCGTTGTGAAGAGGCAACTACTCTTAATCCCAAATCGGCTGTTTAAATCTCAGCGTTGCAGCTGGAGCAGTTCTGGGTATTTGCGCTCAAGCTCAGCGGAACGCTGCTCGACTTCTTCCAACGCACGCCGTTCCTCGCTCAAGCTTTGTTCGAGGTCGCGGATGCGTTCGCGGACGTTGCTGGAAATTCCGGCGGCGGCCCGGCTATTTCTCGCGCGCGCTCTGCAGCAGGGCCGATAGTTCCGAAATTTGCCGGCGCGTCCCATCGCAAGAATTAATGACAAAAGTGTCCTCGTTAATCTCGCCCAGCCTGATGAACTCGGCGATGGCGCCAAGCGTAGTCGGTCCATAGTAATGTTCGCTCGTGAGCTCGACCAGCCAATCCATCCCGAGCTCCGGTAGCATTGGGGCCTTGAGCCACGTCTGCTGGTCGGTGGAGACCGCGTCGTGCGGCGCGACTTGAGCGTCCGAAGCCCAGCGCGCGAGCAGTTCAAATGAGAGCGGACCAAAAACCGTACCGTCTTGGTATTTACGCAAAAACCACTGCTGCGTAGTAACGGACTCCTCCATCGCTCATTCGCCTGACGAAGAGGCGGAAGGGGCGGGCGCGGGGGAGGGCGGAATCAGAATGGTCTGGCCGGCCTGCAGTTTCAACGGGGTATCGATGTGATTGTATTTCTGTAACTCGGTTAACCTAAAACCGGGCATCTTGGCAATGGAAGTGAGCGATTCGCCGCCG
>CAZOOE010000768.1:0-2713 GCA_964581275.1 uncultured Clostridia bacterium | reverse complement strand
ATATCCGACCGGCCACTCGCATTTGACGAGTAGACTATTCTGTCATCAGGAGTCCAGCCGATGCCTGCAAACCCATCGGTCAGGGCCGGACCCGACGTGATTTGTTTGGCTTCGCCGTCTTCTAGTGACTGAGTCCAGATATTCATCGTCCTCTGTCCTCGGACAGTGACCAGAGCACTAGAATCTACCGATAGACTCAACCCCGCGTAAAAATTCAAATCGACTGAGATTCTGCGGACTATTCCTGCTGGGTAGGCCATTTCCCACACTTGTGTCGGTTGGCTCTCTCGCTCGTTTGCAATCAACAGCAACGATCGGCAATCCGCAACCCATGCGATATCACCAATGTAATAAAAATCCTGGGTGCTGATCCGCTGTTCCACTCCATCTCTTGCTCCTATGTCAACCAGTTCCACATGACGTATCTTCTCTTCTAGATGACCGCCCGTGCACACGATTCGGTTTCCGTCGGGCGACCACGCTAGAGACCCAAGATAAGAAGACGGAAGGTAACGAGTAGCCAGCTTTCGCTCATCACTACCGTCAACATTTGCAACAAACAAGGCGCTTTCACCTGAGTCATATTCGCGGATAAATGCGAGGTGAGCACCGTCTGGTGAGAAGGTGATCGGATTATTGGCGCCGCTGGTAGTGACTATGTTCGAGATCAATTTACTCGGCACACCACCACTGGCAGAAACCCGGTAGAGCGCGGGAGAGTCTGGATCAGTTCCGACGTCCTCGACATAGTAAAGATCGCTTCCGTTCGGCGAAAATGTCAGTCCCAAGTATTCGCTGTTGCCCCGGTGAATAATTTCCGACTGACTATTAGTTGCGACCTCTCTGGTCCAGAGGGTGGATCCACTGAAGTAAGCGACGTAACGACCGTCCGGCGAAACTGCTGCGCCGTGAGCGTCGCCACTCGTCGTCATCCAGGTCAGTTCGATGCTCTCCGATGGACCCCTTCGTTTGGAAACAATGCCTTTGTATGTAAAGTAACCGGCGCCGAGGGTCGCTAATAGAACCGACACCGTCGCTCCCGTCCAAAGCTTATGGCGTCGAAGTTTAGTTACAGCGCTGGACACAGTGGGTTTGCGGCCCAAATCGGCAGTTGGTAACGACGATCCATCCGCTGCCTCTGGGTGACCGTCGTATGCGCCTTTTCCCGAACGCTCAAGCTGAGTTTCGAGTTGGAGGGCGTTTCTCAGGCTCCTCAGATCGGCCATCAGGTCTTGAATCGCAGGATATCGCTGTTCTCTGTCTTTGCGCAGAGCTTTCTCGATTACGCACTGCAATTCATCCGGCGCGTTTGCTGGCGTCACTGGGGTTTCATTCAGGATTGCTGAGATCAGTTCACTTGTGGTCTTTCCTTGAAACGGCGTACAGCCGGCGACCATTTCGTAGAGCATCACCCCGAGGCTGAAGATATCGCTGCGCGCGTCGACGTTCCTTCCGCGGGCTTGTTCGGGCGACATATACTTCACCGTGCCCATCAATAAATCAGAGGATAGATCCGCATCCTCAATCGCTCCGCTCGCTCTAGTCGGCTCATAATGCTCAACAAGCTTGGCCAGTCCAAAATCAAGCAGCTTTACGTATCCATCCGGACGGAGCATGACGTTCTCAGGCTTGATGTCGCGGTGCACGATGCCCGCTAGATGCGCCGACGCCAGCGCGCTGGCCACCTGAATGGCAATCTCCAACGTTTCAGGGAGCGTCAGTGACGTGCGCTTCATCCGCTGCCGAAGCGTCTCTCCATCAACAAACTCTGTTGCGATGAAGCGTTGGTCTCCGAACTCGCCTATCTCGTGAATAGTCAGGATGTTCGGATGATTCAGCGCGGACGCCGCTTGTGCTTCCTGCTGGAAACGTCGCAGCCGGTCTTGGTGTCTGGTGTAATCGAATGGAAGTAGCTTTAGAGCTATTTTGCGATTGAGCAGTTTGTCTGCGGCCAAATAAACCTCGCCCATACCGCCTTTGCCGATCAATCTCACTATTTCGTAGCGGTCGATGTTCTGGCCTGGCGCTAATTGATGTTGGTCGTCTGCGAGGAATGGAGCCGCAACTTCCAGAGCCGGTCTTTCCATCAGATTCCATTCTCGCCCATCGGATGCGAGCAGAGATTCAATCTCGCTTCGCAGCATCGGATCACCAGAGCAGGACTGATCCAAAAAGGCGGCGCGCTGCTCGGGCTCGAGTTCAATCACGGCCGTGAACAACTCGTTTAGGTGTTGCCAGCGCTCAGGGGTCATCTTTGTAAAAGGTTGTCGGTATTCGGTCTCGAACTCCCTAAATAGGAAGCGAGAAATCTAACGCGAAGCTATCATCGGGACGCAAGGCAGGCGAAATCTGGGACCATCCTGTTTCGAGCGCACGCCTCACTTTCCGTCCAAGATCTCTCGGCCTAGCCAGGCTTTCGCGGCCCGCCACTCACGCATTATCGTGATGGGGGCCAGTTTCATTACCTCTGCAGTCTCCTCAACTGTCAGTCCGCCGAAGAACCTCAGTTCGACGATTTGGCTCTTACGCGGATCGATGGCGGTCAGGCGATTTAATGCGTCGTCGAGCGCCATTAACTCTACGGCTCGCTCGTCGCAAACAACTGCCACGTCGTCGAGCGGAACGTGTTCGGCCCCGCCTCCGCGTTTGCTGTAACGATACCTGCGCGCGTGATCAACCAGGATATGGCGCATTACCTGAGCGGCGACGGCGA
>CAZOOE010000767.1:0-2562 GCA_964581275.1 uncultured Clostridia bacterium | reverse complement strand
CTCGGAATTCGCTCGCAGCATTCCCAGGGCTCGCGGACTCGCCCTGGGCTACATGCTGTCGCCCGCTGGCGCGGGCTCGGAATTCGCTCGCAGCATTCCCAGGGCTCGCGGACTCGCCCTGGGCTACATGGTGTCGCCCGCTGACGCGGGCTCGGAATTCGCTCGCGGCATTCCCAGGGCTCGCGGACTCGCCCTGGCTACACGCAATTAATTGAAGGCGTTCGGGAATACTATCCCTACCAATCGGGATAGACTCTATGGGCGCACAGATTCCGGTGGAGCGTCGGATACGCTTATTAGAGGCAAGAGAGAACAGTGATATTTGGTCGCAGCGCTTCAAAAGACGAGTTCGAGTCTGCCGCGTTGCCGCATCTGAACGATTTGTACCGAACGGCGGCGCGAGTGATAGGCAATCGCACCGACGCCGAGGACCTGGTTCAGGAGGCCTACCTGCAGGCGTGGAAGTCGTTTCACTGCTTCGAGCCGGGGACCAATTGTCGCGCTTGGCTGTTCAAGATTCTGTTCCACGTGATACAGCACCATCGCCGCAAGTGGTATAACTCGAAGCTGGTCCAGGAGAGTGAAGATATTCTCTTGCAGGACACAGTCCCTTACGAACCGCCGGCGACGCAACACCTGACTGACGAAGACGTGCTGGCCGCACTTGAGAGGATTCCCGTTCAGTACCGCGAAGCAGTGGTGTTGAGTGACGTACAGGAGTTTTCTTACAAAGAGGTAGCCGCAACGCTGGGAGTGCCGGTTGGAACGGTGATGTCGCGGTTGAGCCGCGGGCGAAAGTTACTGAGAGCGGAACTGTCGGAGATCGCCGGGAGCTACGGAATTCTGGAGAAGGGGAAGAGCGCATGAATGTAGTCAATTTTGAGGACGGCCATTGCACGCGGATACGGTCGTACCTGGACTCATATCTCAACAACGAGTTGATGGTCGAGACCAACCACGAAGTGCTCACTCATCTTGAGACGTGTGGAGCGTGCTCTCGATCACTGGAGGAGCGCGCGCGGCTCAAAGCTCAGTTGAAGCACGCGGTGATGCAAGAGTACGCGCCCGCCGCTTTGCGTGAGCGCATCGCCAGTGATCTTCGGCGTGGCCGCGGGTTCAGCTTTAACAGAGTCTCCCTTGCGCTTGCAGCCGCGGCCGCTGTGCTGGTGATCGCCGCCGTCACGTTCTTCAGTTGGGGTCCCCCAAAAAACCGATTATCGCTTCAGGCTGAAGTCGCGCCAGGCGATGTAACCGGACAGATCCTGAAGATAGGTTTTGACGATCATGTCTTCTGCACGATCGATCATCAGCTTGCTAACAAACAATTCACCGCGGAACAGATGTCAGAGAGGCTCGGCACTGAATACGCGGGTTTGGTTGCGTTGGTGCGAGAGAAGTTACCGCAGGGCTACACGGTGGTTGTCGGGCATCGCTGCCACTATCTGGGACGCGAGTTTGTTCACTTGATAATGCGGAATCAGAGCGATGTAGTCTCGCTGGTAATCACTCGAAAGAACGCCGAGTCATTTCCAGCGAACGCGGCTGCAGCGATAGCGCAAGCGGCAGGAGGCCCGATCTACCAGGCAGTGTGGGCTAACCAACATGTCGCCGGCTTAGAGACCCGCGACCATTTAATTTTCGTGGTTTCGAACGAGCCCAGTGATACCAATTTGCAGATCGCCGCGAGCCTTGCACCATCGGTTCGGGATCTGCTCGCCCGCTTGGAGTCGTGAGACGGGTCGATGATCACGCGGTCCTTCGATCTCTTCTTAAGTCCTTTGCCAAAGTGTAAGCCGCAGGGAGTATTACAATGCCAAAACGTCGCAAGAGAGTGGTTATCCTGGGTGGCGGGTTCGCCGGTGTCTATACGGCGCAGTACCTCGAGAAGGCGCTTGGGACGCGCGACGATTTTGAAATCCTACTCATTAACCGGGAGAACTATTTTGTGTTCCAGCCAATGCTGCCCGAAGTCATCTCCGGCAGCATAGGCATCACAGACACTGTCAGCCCAATTCGGCGCTTGCTTCCCCGGACAAACATCCACGTCCGCGATGTCGAGTCGATCGATCTCGGTAAAAAGACCATCACAACAAGCCCCGGCTTTCGCCCTCACGCTCACGTGATCGCTTACGATCATCTGGTGCTTGCGCTCGGGAACGTGACAGACTTTCGCGGCCTCCGAGGATTGCCCGAGCACGCTCTTCCGTTCAAGAACCTCGCTGATGCCCTGTACCTGCGCAACCATCTCATCCGCGCGCTCGAAGAAGCAGCAATCGAGACCGAAGACCCGGAACTGCGGCGACAATTGCTGACCTTCGTTGTGGCTGGCGGCGGATTCTCGGGAGTCGAAGTAGTCGCCGAATTGAACGACTTTGTCCGCGGAGTCGCTCGGAACTATCTTGGCATTGACCCTAATGAGATTCGAGTTGTGCTGGTGCACTCGCAGGATCGAATACTCCCGTAGGTCTCTGAAACGCTCGCGCCGTTCGCTCAGAACATCCTCATGCGGCGCGGCGTCGAGATTCTCAATAATGCGGTGAAGGTCACGCTCGGCCCGAAGGG
>CAZOOE010000766.1:0-2729 GCA_964581275.1 uncultured Clostridia bacterium | reverse complement strand
AATTTACGGCTACGACGCGCTTGGCCGCGTTACAAGCACCTCAATCGACGGCGTGACATCCACGACTGCTTACGACTCGCTCGGTCGCGTCGATACAACCGACAATCCGCTCGGGCATTTCTCACGTGCATACGACGGAGATGTAACGCCACGCTTGAAGACGCTGACATTTCCGACTGGCCAAACGTCGAACTATACGTACTTCGACAATGTCCACGATCGCCGCTTACAGACGCTCCAGGATCTGACTGCTGGCTCGGCGAACGTCAGCAAGTTCGATTATACGTACGACTCCGAAGGCCAAATTTATCCGACGTTGATCAAGCAGTTAAGCACGAGTCCCGCGACCACCATGAATCTCAGTTACGATTCGGCGGATCAATTGACACAGGTCCTGAACACGACGCCAAACAATCCGTCCACAACATTTGGCTATGGGTACGACCCGGCGGGAAATCGGACGTGTGATAGCACATCAACTTCGTGTGACACGCCCACGTACCAGGTCAATGACGTAAACGAGGTCACAAATGCTGGTTATGGCTATGATGCGAATGGAAACCTGACCTCAGATGGCATTAACACCTATCAATGGGACGCGGCAAATCGCCTGACTCGCATTACTTATCCAGGCACCGCCGGTCGAACTGAGTTTACCTACGACGGTTTAGGTCGGCGCGTGAAAATAGTCGAAAAAGATGGCGATAGCAACGTTCAGAGGACAAGCAATTTTGTCTGGAGTGGAATGACAATTGCCGAGCAGCGCGACAGTTCGGACACAGTAAACAAGCGTTTTTTCGCCGAAGGGGTCCAGCTTCCGACCGGCACGACTCCGAACACAAAGCTTTATTATTCGAAAGATCATTTGGGAAGCACGCGGAGCCTGACCAACGAGAACGGCACGATCATGGGGACATTGGATTACGATGCCTACGGCGGGATCAGCAGGGCTCCTGTTCCAGCAAACAATACTTCTGGATCGGGACCCGTGATAACCTCCGCAGTTTCGCGGCTGACTCATGGTAGCGCCGGCACGTTCGATTTGAATTTGCCCTTGAGCGGAGTTCCAGGAATCGAAATGCGAGGCGGAGGCAATTACACCCTTGTCTTGACGTTTGATCGCCCGGTCCTCGCCAATACCAGCACGACAGTTGCTGCCGGAGTGGGCTCGGTGAGCAGCACGACGTTTAGCGGCAGCACTGCGACCGTGCAGTTGAGTGGAGTGGCCGATCGACAAACGATCACGATTGAGCTCGATAACGTTGTTGGCGTGCTCGGAATAAACTCGAAGGTGCTGGTGAGCATGAGCGTACTCGTCGGAGACGTAAATCAAGATGGCGCAGTAACGGTGACAGACATCCAACTCGTCCAAAGCCATACTCGGAATCCAGTAAACGCCTCAACGTTTAAATACGATGTTAATGCGAATGGAATAATCGACGGCAATGACGTGTCCGGAGCTGCATCGACCGAGATCAGTGGAGACAGCCTTTATCCTGATTTCGCTTTTACCGGCCACTACTACCACGCGCGCAGCGGCCTCTATTTCACGCCCAACCGCGTCTATAACCCCGTGATCGGCCGCTGGCTCAGCAGAGATCCACTAAGAGAAGCCGAGATGAGTCAGGGACCGAATCTCTACGCGTACATAAGAAACAATCCACTGAACTCAACCGACCCACTGGGCTTATGTCCAGGGGATTTTTGGGATTTGCTGAATCAATTCATGTTGGGGTCCGAGGAAGGGGCATACGCTGCGATCGATGGATTCATACCGTTCTGGGATCCTTTCTCGGATCGCTACAATCCGAACGATCCTGGTATCGGATTTAGCCTCGGCGCCGGTGCGTTTTCTCGCAATCTACTGCTTGCCGCGAGTGGAATTGAAGCCTGGAATGCAGCCGGGTTGCCATCATTTCAGTTAGGGGTTACGGCGGAGCCCCTTCACTTCTATTACGGAGTAACCGAGGGTGGAGCGACGACCTTTCTTCACGCGGCCGGACCTGCCGGAGCCATTGAAACGTCGATTGGTCAAGGATTGGCTGGGTATGGCGGGTATTGGAATACTCTCACTGGGATACCAATCATCGCGCCTGCCGCTGCTGCTGCGGAGGGCATCCCTGCAACAAACTGTGCAACTGGTGCCTGTAGTGCACTTTTGAGGGGCTGGGGTCTTTAATTCGAATGAGTCAATTGCCATTGTACCGTTTATCAGAACATCAGCTAAAGCAGATGCCGCAGGTGTTGGCAGCGAGAGAAATCACGTTGCGATGCACTAAGCCCCTGTCCTTACAGCCCGGTGGGCGTACACAGTATAGAGAATGGGAAGCGACCACGCCTGCTGGTGTCAAGATTACCTTATGGGACACGCATCGAAAGGATCGCGCGCCTTCTGATGACGCTGTCGATCTTACCATTGGTCCTGCGATGGGGAAGAAAGGAGGATCAGAAGTCGTCACAGCGATTAAAGAGATCCTCGAAACTATCGGCGCGACAAGACTTGCTGGGTAGTTGTTCGGTCCTTTAGATGAACCAGTGGGCTGCTGGCGGGAGTGTCTGAGTATTATCCGATTACGATTCGGTCGTGGCCCAGAATTTTCGGAACGCGCTGGGCCAGGTGCGGTCAATCACACTCTCGCGCGCGAGGTTGCCCATTTGCTTCCGTCGCGCCGGATCGGCTACGAGCTTCCGAATCGCATCGGTGAGATCATCGACGTCGTGCGATCTTG
>CAZOOE010000765.1:0-2734 GCA_964581275.1 uncultured Clostridia bacterium | reverse complement strand
AGCTCCCAGCTTGTCGAGGATCGGGGCATTTATCAATGGACACGACAAGCTGGCAGCTTGTCGGACCCGCCACTAGCGAAATAGTCGTTACAAGCAACTATATACTGACTACTGACTACTGACTACGGGCTACTTTTTCTTAGCGGTCGGATTATCATCGGGCTCGATGTACTTCTCGCGATAGTGGATGTCGAGCTGCTTGTTGTCCGGCGTACCGTCGCCGTCTATATCGACTTCCACCTTGAGCTTGCGCTCCTTGCCCTCACGCCGCGTGTTTGTCGGCGAATAGCCCAGGCTGTACTGGCTGCGCAGCATCGCTTCGATACTGCGCATGATCGAGGGGATTTCGCTCTCAAAGGTCATCGGGAAATAGGCTCCGCCGCTCAGTTTTGCGAAGGTGTTGAGTCCGTTCTGTGCTTGCAGAAACTCGAGTCTGGATTCAGGCGGAAGCCTGTCTCCGTACTTTTTGAAAAACAGATTGCCGACCCCGACGATGAAGATGGGCACACCGGCTCGCGAGACTATCTTCATTGCCTTGTCGTAGGTGAGCCGGCTAAACGTATCAATTCCCAGCGTGACCAGAATGACCGCAGAGTGCCCTTCGATTTCCTCGAGGCCAGTGTACTGGCTCTCTCCCGCTTCTTCCTCAAAGAGCTGTATCGCCTTGCCGCCGAGAAGAACAAAAGAGAGCGAGTCGTAGATATTCGCTTCGCTGAAGTTCAACGTGTCACGATAGGCCGCTACGACTGCCTGATATAACCGCGCGCTGTCTCCTGTAAAGTCCTGAACGACCTTTGGCTTCATGCTGTAGGTCACAAGTGCGATATGGTCGTCCGGTTTGACAAAGCTGCGCACAAAAGTGGCCGCCGCTTGAAAGATTTCCTGCGCGAATGTCGGGTCGAAGTAATTGCTCCACCTCCGGTTCCGATAGTTGTTCTCCAGAAGCAACACCGCGGTCATCGGACCTGCCCCGGAAGCAAAGTTCGAGGTCTCCTGTTTGACTCCGTCCTCATAAATAGTGAAGTTCTTTTTAGTCAGATTGGTATATAGGCGGCCGCTCTTTTTATCGACGACGGTGACATCGACGTTCACCACCTGAGTGGATAACTTTATTGGCGGCTCTTGCTTGAAGTCCTTGGGCAGCGGTGGGACCGGCTCCTGAGACGGTTCGGCTCCCTTTTTCTCATCAGTCTTCTTTTCGACCTTCTTCTTTTCAGGTTGCCTTCCGCTTTGCGCCACCACGCTCGATCGCGGTACGGCGGACGCAGTCAACAACACGGCTAAAAGAGCGGCGGAGACCGCAGCTCTGATGAGCGCAAATGACTTCATAAATCCTCCGGCACTGAGTGAATCGGGCTGGAACTATCCGAACACATGCCTCATCGAATCTTAGCAGAGAGTCGATGACATTCAAACCACGGCGCCGGACCTTCGGCGCTGACAACGCGGGGCCAGTGGTGGTGACCAAACAGAAGGGAACGCATATCGGCAACCAGAAGACGGGTGACCTCGAGTTCCGCGCTGCGCCTGACTTTTCAAGACAGCAAACCATCCAGAGGCGGTAGCCGATCGGTTCGAATCCTGCTACTCTAGTCCGCTGTCAAGATAGTGCCCAGCGTCGGTGAGGACAAATAAGTTGGATACTAATACGCGAGAGTAGCGGAGGAGTGCATGGCTGAATTCAGGCCGGAGCTGCGGAAAGATCCGATCAGCGGCCGCTGGGTAATAATTTCATCGGCGCGTGCGCAGCGGCCCGAGGCTCCCGAGCCGCGCCGCGAGGACGAAACGCCGGAGGCACGAGCGCGCTGTCCCTTTTGTTACGGGCGCGAGGACCAGACCCCGCCCGAGATCTTTACAATTCGAACCAACGGGGATCAGCCAAACACCCCAGGATGGCTGACCCGGGTTGTGCCGAATAAGTTTCCAGCCTTCGGAATCTTTCCCGAAATCAATCTGCGGCGCATCGGAATGTTTCAGATGGCGACCGGTTATGGTGCCCACGAAGTCGCAATTGAATCGCCCGACCACGATACATACCTGGAGCATCAGCCGCTCGCACAGGTCGCCCGTATCGTGGACACCTGGTGGGAAAGGCACGTGGATCTCGAGCGTGATCGCAAGCTGAAGTACGTCTTGTTATTCAAGAATCACGGCAAGGCTGCCGGCGCTTCTCTCACCCACCCTCACGCTCAGATAATCGCCACGACCGTCATTCCCGACGCGCTAAAGAGCAAGCTTCGGCACGCGAAGGAGCACTTCGTCAACGGCGAGGGTTGCATCTGGTGCCGCCAACTCGATCAACTCTTCTACTACGAGAACAAAATCTACAACCCGGATGGCTCAGTGCTGGTGGCAATTCATCAGCGCGATCGCATGGTAGCCGAAAACGAAAAGTTCGTTGCATATATTCCGTTCGCCGCGCGTATGCCGTATGAGATCCACATCGTGCCCAAGACCCATCAGTACTCGTTCATCCAGACGTCACCGGAGGAACGATCAGAGCTCGCCAAGATGTTAAAGGTGGTCTTGATGAAGGTCTATAAGCTGCTTGGCAATCCACCATACAACTCTTACATCCACTCGGCGCCCAACTTGAATGTGATGCCGCGAATGGGAGATTACAGCACGATACGGGAAGACTTTCACTGGCACATCGAGATACTTGTGCGGACAACCATCTGGGCTGGATTCGAGCAAGGCAGGTAGAAAGTGGCAACCGCAGGAGATCATTAGC
>CAZOOE010000764.1:0-2751 GCA_964581275.1 uncultured Clostridia bacterium | reverse complement strand
AGCGCGCCTAGGCCGTCTCCACACCCACCCTATCCTGTCCCGATAGGCGGGTAGCCCGATGCAGCGACTAGAAGAATTTGGGTGCCCCACGCTTCGCCTCTCTATCCTTCCCCCCAATGTAGCAGTGCTATCCTCTCGACAATCATCATGTCAACAACCTTCCGGATCCCAAATCCGGGCCACTCGCCAATGTGTCCGGCCAACCCGCCGCTCAAGCAACAGCACTGTCAGCAATAGCATCAAAGAACCCTGGACGCCGGGGGTGCCGTCTAGCGTTGCGCACGCGCGAGTCGTGGTCGACCGACTGCCCGCAGTGGAACTCAGAATTGAGGGTGAATTTACGGGTCATCTGACACCCTGGGTTTGTGTGGCGGCGCCGATGGAGAGAATTGGATCAAAAAAGGGATATGGGAGCGACACCGTGAAGCGTATTCTCAGCGGGTTTCTGGTTATGATGCTGGCGGCCGCCACTATCGGGTACGCCAAGTCAAAGCACGGCACGGTTTCGATCGCTTTGAGCATAGCGAGCAGCAGCGTCAAAGCCGGTTCAAAGATATGGATTGACGTGGTGACGACGAATCTTTCGACCCAACCCATCGAACCTGGATTTTACCCTGGTCCTCAAGAAGGTTGGAGCTACTCGACAAGAATCCAGGTGCTGGATAGCCATGACAAGGCCGTGGCGTTGAAGCCGCTTGACCAGAGCGGATGCAAGGACATTCCGAATTGCAGGATTGTTGAACGGCGCAGCGGCAGTTTTGTGCGCTTCACCGTCGAGCCCAAGAAAAACTACAAGAGCGGCTTCGTCATCAGCGATGTCTACGATCTAACAGAGCCTGGCACCTATGCCGTCCAAGCGTTTCGGCTGGATAAAGGGACGGGACAGACCGATCAATCGAATGTGATGACCTTCACTGTCCTTCCCTGAACCACCGGGCAAACACTCGGAAAGAAAAGAGCGCCCGCCCTTTGGAAGGCGGGTGGCGAAGAGAATCGTTGCGTGGCCAAGAGAATCGCTCGGTGCCTTCTACCAACTGTCACAGCACCGGATTACAACAGGGTGACGGGGTCGGACAAATCTCCCGACCCGGCTCGGTCTTACGCCCTAGCTTGCCCCGGAAATTTCGGACATCCCCTATGCAAAGAGTCGCTAAATTAACGCATGTGTTTTGAACAGCTTACAGCCTCTTTGCGCTCTTGCCCTGCAAGAAGTCTCCCGCAACGCATTTCCCATCAGCAACTTACAGCCTCTTGCGAAAACAATGAGAGAAATTCCGCGAGAGGCCATTTTCGCCACATATCTTCGTTTTTTGTTCGCTAAAAATCCTCTGAGCTCGTCGGCTTGAGTTTCTCTGTATCCGTCTCTCATACATCCGCGCCTCGTTCGAATGTTTACTCACCAGTTAGCACATCGGTTACATGAATATCCGTCTCCTCATACCTCTACTAATCTCCTGTGCGCCCCGGTCCCCATCCGTGCCGCTTTCTGCAAGCGGGTGGATCGATTCAACCAATCAAGGTAAGATCTCAACGATTTCCTGAGAAACTCTTCTGGCCGGCTCACCTTGAAACGTAAGTTCCAAGCCCTATTCGCTTTCCTCCGCAGACATTCGTGGCTGCCTTGGTCTGCGACCATCGCAAGCTCCCTCGTGCTTGTTCTCGGCCTTAGCGGTCGTTTGCACCCTGTCTGGGCGGTCTTGGCCGCCATCAGCTCGATCTGCTCATCATTCGCCTGGGGCTATACCGCGCGAGCGTTTCAGGAAACCATTGATTGGCCGCCTCTGACTCATTGGCAGCGCCAGGAATATGCTCCGGTGTGGGATTCTTTGGCTGCCTCCATGAACGAGGCCGCGATGGCGGCGACCGGCTCGACCAATGAGACTGGGTTGCGAGACTCAGCCACAGAGACTGTTCAAAACCTTCTGGAACTCGCAGGCATCAGCTCTACCCAAGAGGTGCTTGAGATTGGCTGCGGCGTTGGACGAATCGCGAAACACATCGAACCGCGGTGCCGTTCCTGGGCCGGTGCCGATATCTCCGCGAATATGCTCGCCCATGCGTCGGAGCGGCTAAAGAACTTCCAGAATGCACGCCTCATCCATCTGAAAAGCGTTGGCCTGACCGACGTCGGGGAAAATTCGTTCGATGTCGTCTATGCCACGAACATGCTGGCCCATCTGGACGAGATGGATCGATGGCGATATGTACAGGAAGCGTACCGCGTCCTGAGACCCGGCGGCCGCATCTTTCTTGACAACATGGATATTGAATCCGATGCCGGCTGGTCCATGTTTTCGAAGGACGCACTCCGATATCGTGACGTGCAGCGCCCTCCCTATATGCCGAGGTTTTCCACCGCAGGCGAATTCACCGCGTACGCAAACCGTGCAGGCTTTGTCGATACTCGAGCACATCGCCGATCCCCTTTGATTATTGTCACCGCGACAAAGCCAGGAAAGGCCAATACGTAACGCCGGATGCTCGGGTGGCAACGAAAATCGTTCGGCGACCTCTACCAATTGTGACAAAACTGAAGTACGACAGGCTGGCGGGTGGACACCCATTGGCGCAGGCAAACCTCTCGGGGCTGCTCTTGTATTCACGCGGGCTGATTCCTCAATACCGCAGCTACTTGTTTCGGCCGTGGTCCAGGATTTGCGTTTCGGAAGGGTCCTGCTTGACGAGACGTTTGCGGGTGTGGGACTCGCGAGCGCGCTGGTTGCAGTCGTGATCCTGCAGGGAGTGCTGGGA
>CAZOOE010000763.1:0-2769 GCA_964581275.1 uncultured Clostridia bacterium | reverse complement strand
CTCACCTAGTTCAAGCACTCCGCCGGGAACCGACCACTCGCCCTTGAGGGGCTCCCGCCCGCGGCGGATGAGCAGCGCGCCGCCCCGCCGGTGGACCCTGCCCGGGGGGGTCAGGCTTGACTTTTTTGACATTTCAAATCCTTTGCATTGGCGCTTAGAGTCTACGTAAACTATTCGTTGAACTACGCTCAGGCTATCGGAGGCGTGATAAGCGGCTTCAGCGATGGCCCCTTGCCGGAGAGGAAGTATTTCTTTCTGGATCACGATCAGAGACAGCAAGTCTACGTCGGAGCCGATTACCAACTCGAGAAACTTCATGCATTTGTGAACGCCACCTACGCTTTCGGCAGCGGGTTCCCGGATGCGGCTAGGCTATCGGTTCTAGAACGTGAAGCGACGATACCGGAAGCCCGCGTCAATCTCCATTGCTTCCGCCGAATCAATCGCGATCTCGATACAGAAGGTCCCTTTTCGAATGAGTCGTCCGAGCCGCTAAGACTTTTTGACAGTGGCCAGCTTGAACTATTGATTGAACACCCGTCGATGCATGTCCATATATCCTCCAGAACCAATTTGAAACTATGGCTTACTACGTAGCCTACAACATTGCCGGCGTTGCGCCGCACTAGTTTCGACTTTGAGGTTGCGAAATTGACAGCTTACGGAGTGGTGGTATCATCGATGTCGCCCGACCCGATTCGTAACGGACTCTGCTCGCCAACAGAAAGGACTGTATGAGGAGAATGCTAGACTTCCGCGCCAGCGTGTTGCAGACGTACCCGGATATTTATACTCCCGCCTCGCTGGCAGCGCTCGAGACGCTCGCGCCGCTAAACAAAGACCGCCATCAGATCATGGCAGCACGCAACGTACGCCGCCTCGAACGGATTCGCGACCGGCGACGCATCGCGTTCCTCGAACCGGAAAAGTTCATCCCGCGCACGAACCTTCGCGTGAGGGACGCCCGCGAGGGGAACTTCGAAGGAAGCGACATCCCAAGGGATCTCCAGCGCCAGTGGATCCAGGGCACCGGCCCCGCGACCCGACCGCGTGCTTCCACAAAGAACGGCCTGCGCAACATCGGCTATGCCCTTCTCTCAGGCGCTGATGGGTGGATGTTTGACGGGGAGGATGCTCTTGGACAGGTCGAGACGATGTCGCTCGACAACCAGCGCAACCTGAAGCTCGCGATCGGAAGGGATCCGCTCTTCCTGGAGGTCGCTGAGCAGGTCGCCGGAGAGATGAACGAGTGGGCGCAACGCTTCTTTGACCGGCCAATCATCGGCGACTGGAAGAAGCAGCTCGACTTCACCACCAAGATCTTCCGCGCCCGCGGCTTGCACCTGGACGATCGCCACGTTTGCGAGCTGGACAGCACAGGCTTCTCGGCGTCGATTGTCGACCTCGTGCTGTACGTCGTGAACAATCACGAGCGCCTGCGCGCCGAGGGCTCCTCGATCGTCCTCTACCTTCCTAAGATTCAGACCGCCGAAGAAGCGGCGCTGTGGAACGACCTGCTTACGGCGCTTGAGGAGCACCTCGAGCTGCCGGTCGGGACGATCAAGGTCTACGTACTCGTTGAGCAGATCGAAGCCTGTTTCCAATTGATGGAGATCCGTGCCGCGCTAGGTGTGCACTTTGTCGGCTACAACACCGGGCGGTGGGACTATATCAACAGCGTCTCGGACGCGCTGTCCTGGGACTCGGACTTCATTAATCCCAACATCGATACCATCGTCATGACCTACGGCTACATGCGTATCTATGAGGACCGCGTGCGGCGGGCGGTGAACACACCTGACCGCCGCTGCCGGTTCGCGCTGTGGCAGGGCGGTATGGAGCCCAACATCCCGGTTGGTTCGACGGCCGGAGTCGCGGCCGGCATGAAGCGCGCCATCGAAGGCGGCGAGCGCGAACAGCGTGAAGGTGCCAGCGGCAAGTGGGTTGCGCACTGGAAGATGGTGCATATAGTGCGGCCGGTCTGGGAGAAGGCTGGCGCCGACAATCAGCTCGGGCGAGTCTTCCCGCGCTTGACCTATACCGAGCAAGACGCTGCCGGGCTCACGTTGCTCGAGACCGCGCCGCGCACGGTGCGCGGCGCGCGCGATTTGCTTAGTGTGGCGCTCCAGTACGGCAACGCCTTCTGCCAGGGCTTCCAGGCGGCGGCGTTGAAGCCAGCGGACTTCTTCGGCAACGACCACGTGCTCTACTTGATGGAGGATATGGCGACTGGCGAGATCCGGCTCAGCATTCTATGGGAATGGCTGCACAAAGGGGCGACGCTCACCGACGGTGACGCGGAGATCGGCGTCAACGCCGGGGATACTTTCAGCAGAGAGATCTTCGAGCAGTTACTCGACGAGGAGTACGCCAAGCTCTTGACGGCGAGCGATCGCGACGTTCACGACGATTCGAAGCAGACCACGCTGCCCATCGCGCGCGCCATCGTCGAGGCCTTCATCAACTCAGCGATGAAGCCGCCCTGGTACATCGATCTGTTGAACATCAACCTCAACAACTACGACCACTCGCGTGGCAGCGCGCGCATCGCGCTTTACCTCGAAGCCTATCAGAGAGACGGCACACGCATCACCGAGAACCTCGATTTCACACCCCAAGGAGCAGGAGCGCCCCGATGAGCTTGTTCGAGCAGGAAGTCGCCAAAACGCAACTGTGGTTCGACAGTCCCCGTTTCAAAGGGACCCTTCGCCTGTCCCCGGCCCGCCAGGGCGTTGCCTTTGACGTAGGCCACGCCGCGCTCGACTTTGC
>CAZOOE010000762.1:0-2777 GCA_964581275.1 uncultured Clostridia bacterium | reverse complement strand
ACAAAAAGAGTGCAGGTTGCAGGCTTGACTTCCTTAAACCTGATATGGCCGGGTTCGATTTTCCCTGAAAGCGTGGAAGACTTTGCGGCTAAGTTGATTGGTGTGCGGCTGCCCTCATTGCTTTGGCTCAACTGAGCCTGCGCCCGACGGGATGTTTGAAACGGTGCGGCAGCACGAAGAGTTGCGTCGATCGCGACTCGGGCGCCGCTAATAGGGCGAATCCGGCTCCGTACATACCGCCCGCGTATCGACGTCGATCCTTTGACGCGCTTCCCAGTGCGAGATTGGTGCCGCGCCGGTTGCATCGGTAGGAGGAGGTCCGCCAACAAACGCGCATCGAGGGCGTTAATCATTGCCTCTTCAAGGCTGCCAGGCGCAGAGTCACGGTCACTACCGCCAGTGTTCGGGCGAGTTTGTTCCTTCGCGTTCTCTGGCAAAGAGACCTCCCTCGGCTCTTCCCTTTGCGCGCTATGAGCCGGCAGAGTCGTCGCGCGGGGCGCAAGCACAAGCTGGGTGGCAGCGACGAGGTCATCTTCGCTGACCGCTTCGCGCCCGGCGAGCGCCGCGTTTGCACGAGCCGCTTTCAGAGCGAAGACATCCGCTCGATTTCCCTCGACTCCAAGGCTCATCGCGACTTGCGAGATCTGCCGAATTTGATCCTCCGTTACCCGAACTCGGGGCAATCGCGCTCGCGCGTCCTCGATCTCGCTCTTGAGCTGAGCGGTTTCCAACACAAAATCATTAGCGAAGGTTACAGGATCTGCGTCGAATCGAAATGCTCGGTCGATGATCTCGACGGTCTCATCCGCCAAGCATTCCGCCGCCGAGCCTACGATCAACCCTACGCGGTCTCGGAGAAGCGAACCAGGCTCCCCCTCATCTGAGTCGAAGGTCCCGATGAACCTGAAATCGGCATCGTGGATCACGCTTAACCCTTCACGTTCGACAGGCACGCGCTTGGAGTCCACCGCATGAGCTACCAGAGCGCTCGCGGCCGTATCCAGCAAATTGATGTCGTTCACGTAGAGAACATGTCCATTAGCCTGCGCCAGAAGGCCAGTTGATATGTGTCGCTTCCCCGTCGCGATTGTTCGGTCGAGGTCTAGTCCACCGATCAATCGATCCTCGGAAACGTTTATCGGAAGCTCAACCACATCCGTATCGAGCTCAACCTCGCCGGGGTCATCCGACGACGATCCGACGCGACCCTGGGCCGGTGCGGATAACAAAGCACTAAATGCTCTTGCGAGCGCGCTCGTAATTGAGCCGCACTTTGAGGCGATGAGCGCTCCCCTGAGCCCAGGCTCGATCGCCAGGAGCAGCAGCGCTCGCTTCGCCGCACGGTGACCCATCACCGCGGCGAAGGGATACCTCGCTCGACTCCAAGCGAAATCTGGAACTGGTTCGGTGGTGGAATACACAATAGCTCTTTTCTCCGGCGGCCTTGATCGTCCACTGGAATTTCACTTTACCGCCGCCAGCCGCGAGTTGGTCGCCGGCTTGGGGTTCACCTCCCGCAGCGCCTGCTCGATGCGCGTACCGCTGTCGACGGTTTCAAGAGGTTCCCTACGCAGCCGATGGCGCAGCGACATTACCGCGACTCTTTCAACGTCTTCCGAGCTCACCTTCGCGCGTCCCTCGAATGCAGCTAGCGCGCGCCCGGCGCGGACGATAGTCAATTCCCCGCGATGTCCGTCTACTCTTAGCGAACAACAAAGCTGGGCGATCAGCATCAATAGTTGGTGATCAATCTCAACATCGGTAAGAAGCTTCTTCGCGCGCGTCAGTCGCCGTCGAAGTTTGTCCTGCTCACTAGACCGAGCAGCTTGGAACGCCAGCGGGTCGTCATCGAAGCGCTCACGTTTGACTACAATCTCGACGCGTTGCTCGAGATCGGTGATAGTCGTAATCTGCGTATAAAGCCCAAAGCGGTCGAGCAGCTGCGGTCTTAGCTCACCTTCTTCGGGATTGCCCGAGCCAACGAGTACGAATCGCGCAGGATGGATAAGCGAAATGCCTTCGCGTTCGACCACGTTGCGCCCAAAAGCCGCGGCATCAAGTAAGACATCAACCAGGTGATCGTCGAGTAGATTGACTTCGTCGACGTAAAGAAAGCCCCGGTTTGCGCGTGCGAGCAAGCCAGGCTCGAATGCCTTCACTCCGTCGACTAGGGCGCGTTCGATGTCCAACGTGCCGCAGACCCGATCTTCGGTTGCCCCTAGCGGCAGGTCGATAACAGGGACCTCGCCGCGTTCTGTCGGCAGTTGGCGGTCGCGCGCGAGTCTTGCGCAGTCCAGGCACAATTCGTTCGCTCGATCCGGGTCGCATCCGTAAGAGCAACCTTTGACCTTCTTGATCTTCGGCAGCAAGTCGGCAAGCGCGCGAACTCCGGTCGATTTACCTGTGCCGCGATGACCCATGATGATGACGCCACCGATGTTCGGGTCTATCGCACTCAAGAGCAGTGCGAGCTTCATTTCGGCCTGCCCGACGATCGCGGTGAAGGGATAGACGATGCGACCGCTCAAACCGGCGCTTGTCGCACGGTTAGGTTGAGGCGCCCTTTCTGTCTTGAGGTTTTTGGGCATTTCGAGCGATGCAGGCGCATTGCCAGTGCGGCTTCAGTTGCGCTCAACAATCGATCTTCAATATAGAGGGGCGAATTCAGATGAGTCAACTAACGCAATATAACGAGCCTGATTGCTTGTCCACTTCCGGCGAGTCTCCTGTTTGAGGCTCCTTGATCTGATATCTCATGAAGCCGTGAATCCCTTCAA
>CAZOOE010000761.1:0-2787 GCA_964581275.1 uncultured Clostridia bacterium | reverse complement strand
GAGAACCAAGATGCTACGGTGTGCGGATACGAAACCGATCCGCTGGCGTCGGGGCGGTTGCTGCAATTGGGCAGAATGTTGCAGATATTGCCGCTTGCTCCGCCCAAGCCGATGTTCAGCGGTTCGCCCGTTTGCATAGTGACGATTCCCGAAACCTGCCATCCTCCGACCACGGTCTTCAGAGCGCGATTCGAAGAATCTTTCAGGAACGGAATGTCGTACACGAAGTTGACGAACGCAATGTGAGTGCGATCCAGACCCGACGGGCCGCTGTCATACGAGTGGTTGTAGGGATTGGAAACCGTGCTCAGGTCACTGACGCCGTTGCCGCTGGTCGCCGGATCGATGGCCCGCGACAGGGTGTAGGCAGCCTGCAAGGTCAGGGTTCTGATCTGAGAATGGATTTCCATCTGGAGCGAATTGTAGTGGGATTGCTGGACATCCTCCGACAGTTTGATCGAGTGGAAGCCCTGATAGGGAACCAGTTGGTTATAGGGAGTCGCGTTGGTGCCGCCGGCAATTGACGCCAGCAAGCTGGAATCCGGCAGATTGGTTTCGCGATAATCGTTCTGGTTGCGATTCTGGTTGCCAACGTAGGATGCAGAGAAAACCGTGCGAGCCGAAATCGCATGCTGCACCCCGAAGCTGTACTGGTAGCTCACCGGTAGCCTGTAGTTCGTCTTATCCACGCCGGTGATATCAGCGACCGTGACTTCGGCGGCCGGGTCCAGAGTCGTGCCATTCGACAGACTCGTCGTCGGGGAGGCCAGAAGTACGTTGTTCAGGGTGACGTTGGTGCTGAAAGGCACGTTGGGCCCGGCGTTGTACATGTCGTTGCCCTGGATGCGCTCGTACATCATGCCGAATCCGCCGCGGAGGATGGTCTTGCCGCTGCCCGTCAGGTCATAGGCGAAGCCGAGGCGTGGACCGAACGCCGCCCAGTGGTTGTCGACCAAGCCATTGGGGACGCCAGGAGTCTTGCCCGGAATTCCGATGCCGTTCAGGTAGAACTGATACCCAGCCAGAATCGGGTTGGGGCTGGTGCCCAGACCGGGGCTGCTGGTGCTAATGGTTCCGTCAGGATTGAAGATCGGCGCGTTGGCGGTGCTGTAGAGGTTGGGATAAAAATTCCCCATGCGGTTATTGGCTTCGTAGGTATGAGGAACTCCGTCCCAGCGCAGGCCAAGATTCAAGGTCAGGCGGTTGTTGACGCGCCAGTTGTCCTGAACATAAGCGGCGTAAGAGACATTGTTCCAGTAGCCGTGATCCTGTACTGCCAGCTCGCTGTAGTTATCGGCGTAGCCGAGCAGGAAGTCTGCGAAGTCGTTTCCGGTATAGGTGTTGTTGAAAGTGAAGGAGCCTTGGGTGTTGCCGAACAGGTCCTGCACCTTCTTGTAGATGGCCCAGCTGCCGCCCATCTTGATCTGATGCGCGCCCTTGGTCCAGGACACATCGTCCCGCACCTGGTAATCATCGGCCTTGTTCAGCCACGGCCAGCTGGCATTGGTGTAATCGGTTCCCGTGCCGCCGTTCAAATGGATTTCCGGGATGCGGTTATTGTTGTTGCCCGGGAACAGCTCGGGAACATTAAAGCCGCTGGGACGACCCAGAATTCCCGTAGGCAGAATGGCGATCTTGTTGCCGTTGTAGTTGAAGGCGACCTCATTCAGCAATGTCGGGCTGATGACGTACGTGGTGTGAACGACGCCGCTGCGGGAGGGATTGCCGAAAGTGTTGCTCGCCGTGGGAACGTTATCGCCGCTCCACATGGACGTGCCGAAATTCTGGCTGATCTGCTCCGAGAGGAAGTGCCCGAAGACCGAGAACTTGCTGTTGAACTGATGGTCGATTCGGACAATCTCTTCGCGTACGTGCGTGGGAACGTTGTTTCCACCCTGGAACTGGGCTCCGTTGGTTGGGGCGGGGAAAATGCCGTCGGCCAAGAGGGCCTGGGCATTGGGATCCAACAGCGTGGTGGGTATTTGGTTGTTGGTGAAAGCCACCAGATTGGAGCCCGGAGTAGCCAGAGTCTGGTCGGCGGTGCATGTGCCATCCGCCGAATTAGGGGTGCTGAGAGTCTGCCCGGCGCCAGTGATCTGGGCCTGAACCGCTGCCGAAACCTGGAAGGCACAAGGCGTGTGCAGGTTCAGGTTGGTAAACGACCCACCGAAGGCCCCGCCGTAGGCGCTGGTTAGCGGCACGGTTTGGTTGAGGGTCTGGCCTTGAATCAAGCTGCGCCATTCCATGTTGTAGAAGAAGAACGTCTTGTGCTCCTTCGCCCAGAAATCGACCGGGCCACCGACGTTGAAGCCGTAGGTGTGGAAGCGCAATTCGGCAATTTTATTCGGCGCAGGGTTGAAGTAGTTGCGGGCATCGAGAGCGTCGTTGCGCAGGAACTCCCAAGCTGTCGCGTGATATTGCTTGGTGCCGCCCTTGATGACAGCGGTCATGGTGGCTGCGGAGGACAGTCCAAACTCGGCACTGTAGTTCGAGGTCAACTGGCGGAACTCGGCGATGGCGTCGAGGGAGGGCATGACGTCGGAACCACCGGCACCGCCGCGGTCGCTGCTCTCGCTGCCGTCGAGCAGGTAAAGATTGTGGCTCTCACGCATGCCGTTAAAACTGACATTCGCGTCGCCGCCTACAGGCGTGGGAATCTGGAAGTCGCCCTGGCCGCTGGATGCTCCGGGGGTGAGGGAGATGAGTGAGTAAATGCTGCGCCCGTTGGTCGCGAGCTTGGTCATCTGTTGTCCAGTAATGATTTCGCTTACTGCCCCGGTATGCGAT
>CAZOOE010000760.1:0-2789 GCA_964581275.1 uncultured Clostridia bacterium | reverse complement strand
GCTGTCGCGATACCGCCAGGCGCGAAGCAACGTCTCCTGCACCGCGTCCTCGGCGACCATGATCCGGTAGTGCCGCCAAAGTCGAACCGCCGCGAACTTTAGGATTACGACCGCCAAAAGACGAAACCAGGTGGAGCGTTTCGATGCTTGAAAGGCTTTCGTCGCATCTTCTCGCGTCTGAGATAGTGTGAACACGCCCTAGTTACCCTTTGCTCGTCGCTCATCGTCACGCGAATCGTCACTGCCAAGTTGACAGGATTTGGCAGCGACAACAAGGCCTCTGACTCGGTTTCATTCAATCACATAGTTTACGGCTACCTGCGCGGGCCAGACCGACTGGCATAAACATTGCCAATATGACTGATGTAGCTTTAAAGAGTTACGCGGTGGTTGGGGGAACGGGGGCTCCGCCGGTCATCGCAAGACTGAGAGAAGCGACAGACAAAGCAACAACAAGCTGAAGGGGATGAGGCCACGGGGTCGGCGTCATCCCTTTTGGTTTTTCCCCAATGCTCAAAAGATCCGCACATCCATAGACACGACCTGGTGACAGGTTCTCAATCCTGCCGACCCGCCGAAAGCTACCAGAAGACCACCCGCAAAGGTCGCGGAGGCCACTTCTCAGCGTTCGCTGCGTCTTCTTTGGGCAGGCTTCTTTGGGCTGGCTACTTCCCCTTCTTTAGGACTAAACAACCCAGGCTCTGAATTGGCCCAGCAGCATTGGCCCATAATTGGTTCTTTACACTCCTGAGATTCGCAGTAGAATGGCTCGGTGAACTAAACCAATTATTGCGAGCCAAACGCGTGCTTTTAGAACTGAAACGTGAGAGCCACACTCCGCTTTACACTCAGATTGTGACCGAGGTGCGCCGGATGATAGCCGGTGGCGCTTTAAAGGTCGGGGACCGGCTGCCGGCTAATCGCGAGCTCGCGAAGACGCTTGGCGTCAATCGCAACACGGTCACAACCGCCTACGCCGAGCTCGCCGCTGAAGGCTTGATAACCTCTCGAGTCGGCAGTGGCACCTACATCAGCCGCCTGCCGGCGCCGGCTCTCCCATCCCGGATCAGAGATGACGTTGCACCCTCGCCGATGTCCTGGGAGTCGCTGCTTTCAGTTCAGAGCAGAGACAACTGGCTCCAGGAAATGAGTAGCTTCGACGTGCGGCGCGAGGTCATCTCGCTCGCTCTGGCTCTGCCGCCGGCTGATTTGTTTCCGCTGGACGAATTTCGCCGCTGCGTCGATCTGGTTCTTAGAAGACAGGGTCGTGTGCTCCTCCAGCTCGGGACAACCAGTGGGTATGCGCCACTTCAGGAATACATCGCGTCACAGCTGGGCCTTTCAGGAGTGCGTGTGTCGCCTGATGAGGTGCTCATCACAAACGGCTGTCAACAGTCCCTGGATTTGATTCGCCAGATACTGGTTGGGCCGGGAGAGGAAGTCGCGCTGGAGAATCCGACCTACCCGGGCGCGCTCAGCGTATTCTGCGGAGCGAGCTCGAGATACTTTAGTGTACCGGTCGGTCCAAATGGAATTGACCTGAATGTCCTCGAAGACGTGCTTTCTCAGCGACGGCCGAAGTTGATCTACGTCGTGCCGAGCTTTCAAAACCCGACGGGGGTCACGATGAATCTGGCGTCGCGACGCCGTCTGATAGGAATTGCCGAACGCTATCGCGTTCCAATAGTCGAGGACGATATCTATCGGGAGCTTAGATACGACGGCCCGGATTTCCCGCCGCTCAAGGCGCTGGATGAGCACGGCCTGGTGATTTACATCAGCAGCTTTTCGAAGGTGGGATTTCCGGGTCTGAGAGTCGGCTGGATCGCAGCGCCGCGAATCGTGATCGATCACCTTAATCGCGCCAAGCAACGAAGCGATCTGCACGCCAGCCTTCTTGCCCAGGCTGCGATCCACGAATTCGCGAAACGCGGCCAGCTGGCAAGACACATAAAGAAGGTGAAGAAGGCTTACGCTCAACGGCGCGACGCGATGCTCGAATCCTTGGAGAAGTACTTCCCCGACGAGGCCGGCTGGAGCCACCCCGATGGCGGAATGTCCGTGTGGGTTAGCCTTCCCGATTCCCTCAGCAGCAACCAGCTACTGCTTCAGGCGGTTGAGAATGGAGTGACTTTTATCACCGGGGATCACTTCTATGCGAGCGCGACCCAACAGAAGATGATGCGACTGAGCTTTACGATGGCCGGCCCGCAGGCGATCGAAGAGGCGGTCAAACGACTCGGCGCGCTCATGAAATCGCGGCTGGTCAAGATGAAAAGACAGCGAGTGCGGGGAAAGACCGACGGGTTGAGGGCGCTGGTGTGACGTGGCATAAACTTTAGTCTTTGTCTGGCGGTTACGCTTCCAGCCGAGGTAACCGGGCACAGACTAAAGTCTATGCTACGTCGTCTATACTACGCCGCGTGGGGAAATATGACAGACGGGCTGATAGCTTTTGTTTTCGTACAGACTCATCTTCGCGAAAGCAAAACGGCGACGTTGCTCTCACGAATCCCTGAAGTCGAAGAGCTTCACCGCGTCGCCGGCGAAGATTGCTACGTGGTGCGGGTGCGGGTGGCGAGCACAGAAGAGCTCGGCCGATTGGTCACCGACAAAATCGAGCGTATTCGGTCCGTGCATTCGACACGAACCACCCTCGTCTTGAAGACACTGAAAGATAAACAGGTGACCGGGCTGAGCGGGATGAATGTGAGGGCGGCAAGGCGATAGCCAAGGAGTAACAATACTGCATGAGCACTTTTGCGCCATCCGAACGAACGACCTTGAAG
>CAZOOE010000759.1:0-2789 GCA_964581275.1 uncultured Clostridia bacterium | reverse complement strand
TTTCGAGGTCTACCCGGCAAAGGGCTGGATCATTGGCGGCGGAGCGGATGGATCCATTTGCGCCTGGAGCATTACCGACAACGGCGATGTTCCGCCCCGCTGGAGAATTCCCGTGCAGAAACTCACGGGATATGTGGCTTCAGGAATTGCTCTGGATCCTGTTCATAAGGAACTCATCCTCAGTGCAGCCGGCCAGAGAATTCGTCCGCCCAGTGGAATTATGAATACGGTGATTACCTTCTCATGGCCGGAAATCTTCTGACGAGCAACCGATCATACGCACTGGCTTAACCTCCACGTGCCCTGCAAGTTTTTGAAGAGAGCTGCCATGGTGGTCTCCGATTGAGATGGAGCCCGTTTCACCTTTTCCATAGAATCTTCAAACACCTTGTGCCCGATATGGTATCCGAGCTCGCGGTAACTCTCGAACTGCGATTCCGTGAACCACTGGTCGGCTGTAGTCTGATGCGGAAACTCCGGGTGAAGCTTCCGATACTCGAGCACATCTGCCGGTTCATCGCCGGTCAATGATGTCTTGATATAGAGCAAATAGCCGACGGATGGCTCCTCAATCACCGATCCGTCTGGCTTTTGGATCCTGGGATATTTGATGTACCCGACAGCGCAATGTGTCTGGCTCTGGCCCGTTTCGGCGCCAGGCTGGATCTGGCTGAGGTTGATTTCGATTTCGGCTCCGAAATCTGCGCGGCATTTGCGAATTGCGTTTCCCAGGTCCTCAAAAGCAAAAGCACTGTCCTGGGATCCATCGCAAGAAATGATGTACTTACACCGCCGCCGCACCAACTCATAAATACCCAGATTTTCAAAATGGCCGCCGTCGGACACATTCACAAAGCTCCGTTCATCGTTGGTGGCGCCAATGAGTTCACAAAGAAGATAAAAGATTCCTGTCTGAGGTGATGACCGGTTCCAAGTCCACTCATGACGTGGGTTACCCAGCCATGCACCGAGCCGTACGTTGAACACCGTCATCAGAAACGCTGTCGCCGGTGAGGTGAACGACCCCATGTTTGGATTCACCGCAGCCCCGGAAATCGCCATCGCGGTGCCGAGGTACACTTTACCGCCGTATTTGCTCGTTGGCCGGTATGCGGATTCAGCCAGCCAGCGGAATTCCTTGGGCGAGGTATCGGATCGATGGAAGCCGCAATACTCTGGGGTCAGGACAAAAGACGTTGCCTTGCGTTCCTGCCACGCGAGCCGCTTTCCATGCACAAGGTTCAGACTCGCGTTGATGATGGGATACGGCCGTCGCGTCACTTCGCTGAGTGGAATGTCATCGCTGGGGTCGAACCCCGTGAACCGGTCTGCCTGTCGTTGTTTCCGTGCCGCACCCAGATAGCATCGGATCAGGCGGTTCTTGTAGAAGTAATGCATGGAGAATTCGTTCAGGTCGAAACGGCGAGACAAAACCAAGGCAAGCATAAACAGCCCGATGGAGGACAGAGCCAGCCAACCGGCGGCACGCCCACTCGCCTCCATTAAGTCCCAATACTGCGCCTCAAGCGCCATGAACCCATCGCGACTCAAAAGTCCCGACCACGATTCAAATAGAGGCTGCCCGCCGGTATGAACGTAACGTGCGATTACGACGTGTAGAGCAAATGACAGGAGGAACAGCAGACCCGCAACGAAAACATACGGAGCATATGTGGCAATTAACTTCAGTGATTGGCTCTCCGCACGTGTGCCTGAACCGCCGCTCTTTTCGCTCCATGCCGAAAACAGTCCAGCGGCTGTGGCCACCAGCCAACCTATTGTTAATGACGGTAACGCAGCTTGAAAGCGTTGATCGAGCCGAAGCATCAAAAGCGGTGCGTATATCGCAATAAAAAACAGCGTGACCCAGCAGGCAGCGCAGATGTTCAGCCAGGCTCCCACGCGGCTAACCCATTCTCGCTGGCCGTCCTCCAGCGCTCGGCTAAGCAGTCCAAGGTGGCAGGTAAGTACAAAAGACAGCGCAGCAACGACCAGAGCCGGTCCAACAATCAAGGCGATCCACGTATCCGTCACGGCAGTCGAAATTTGGATCAGAGCGTAGGTTAGAATGCCCGCCAGCCCACCCGAAGACAGCGTGAAGAGAACCAGCTTCCATAAAGGCAGTACCTCTCTGGCGGTTTTGCTGCGGACCTGTCCCCCCTCCTGAGCGATCAACAGCGACACCAGGACAATGACTGCCGCGTACACTGGCTTCAACCAGGCTGTCTGATCGACAGTCGTGAAAATCAGGACGGCCAAATAACAGCACAGGGCAAACAAAGGAAAAACCACAGTGAAAAGGACTTGCGACTGCTTCAGTGTGTTGTTGCCTCCAAACTTCCGCAAACCCAACGCAGATCCGGTGATGACGAAAGCCAGTGCTGTCCACTGGAGTATCCGTCCCCACATCGGAAGGCCAATCAAGACATCCGGCCCGCGGTAGATCCACCTCGGGGACAACAAAATCGCGGCGAGTGCCAGCATCAAAATGGATTGCATTAAGACGGTATTGCGCAACCATATCGCTGCGATGGACCAGGTATCGGCGCTGAAGAAACCAAGTTGGGGAGTGAGATAGTTGCTGTAAGCACGCAGGAATTGGATCGGTTCCCAGGCTTGCGTATTTGGGTCCGGAGATTCGATCGGCGAAAGATTCTTTTCGAGTTCATCGATGCTCCTCTCATTTTGTTTCAGCCGCGCGATCAGCCAGGACCCGATATAGCCTCCGCCTGAGACCGTCGAGAGGTAATCAACGTGTCGCAACAAGCTAAAATCTGCAAGAGCCTGGA
>CAZOOE010000758.1:369-2790 GCA_964581275.1 uncultured Clostridia bacterium | reverse complement strand
CTGCAACTCGGAATGTCTGACGTTATTGAAAAAGAGAAAAGCGCGTTAGAACGTTTTGGAGAATCCATTCAGGCCCTGAGGGAAGACAAGGAGAACCTTTCTTCGATTGCGGTAACTGACGAGATCCGTGCGCAAGCTCCAAGAGTACGGCATGCTATCGGCGATTTGCTTGACATCAATATCGAGTACGCGGATATCGCAAATCAGGACGTCTTGAAGCGTGCGCGGGGATCGCAATTCGTGCTACTAGCCATTGGATTGGCTGGGACGGCTTTGACACTGATGATGGGCTTACTTGTCCGCCGCGCGATCGCTCCAAGAATTCGACGGCTCGTTGGAAAGGTGCACCAGTTCAGAGATCTTGGTGTCATCGATAAGATCGTCGACACCGGAGACGACGAAATTGCGGTTCTTGGCAGTGCCTTGGACACCGGATTTGCGGCAATTGCGGCCCGAGATCGAGAACGTGATCAGTTCCTGGCCGTCGCCGCCCATGAACTTAAAACGCCGATCACCTCTATCCACGGATTCGCGTCGGTACTCGCCACTCATCCCGCGGATCAAAGGATTGTCGATCGTGCACTCGACAGTATCACCAGACAATCTTGGCGGCTGAGCCGATTAGTTGAACATCTCTTCCTGGCAATGCGGGTACGAGAAGGCGAATTCAAGTTTGACCCGAGGCCTTTTGATTACGCGGCTTTGGTTCTGAGGTCGGCCGCTGAGATAAAACCCTTCTTTCCAGGTCAGGTATTCAGCTACGACGTCGAAGAAGCCGTAACAATTCTGGGTGACGAAGCCTTGCTGGAGCATGCGATATGGAGTCTCTTCACTTGTGCATCAGCATTGTCGTCAGGCGAACGACCGTTGGAGGTTGCGCTCCACGCATCAGAGACCCACGCCCGTCTTACGATAGACGTCCTCGGGGCGAACCTGTCGGCGCACGATATTCAAGCCTTATTCGTTCCGTTTGGATTCATCGAATATGAAAAGCGATCCGGGGTTCGAGCCGCAACGGGACTCTACCTTTGCCACAAGATCGTCCAAGTTCACGGTGGGCGGCTGGATGTATCTGATACAGGAGCAGGCGTTCGATTCTTGATGGTATTACGGAGGTAATTCAAATGATTGCGCGGGATTCAGTGCTCATCATTGATGACGATCCAAGTTGCCGCGAGTTGATCGCCATGATTGGGCAACTCCGGGGAATTCCCGTACTGGAGGCCGCAGATTGTGCCGCAGCAATCCGGGTGCTTGAACGTGAGCAGAAAAGAATCCGGATGATTCTTCTCGACTACTTTATGCCCGGTATGCAGCCCGTTGAATGCACAACCGCGTTGACTGCGATGGCCGGACCTTCAGTTCCAATCGTCCTCGTAACCGCAGCAGTCGATCCGGCCGTCCGGGCTGCCGAGCTCAAGCTCAGCCACTGGGTCTCGAAGCCATTCAACATGTCTGTATTGGAAGCCTTACTCAAGAAAGTCGCTTGAGAGGCAGCGACTCCTGTTTGTCTTTTTAGCGACCGATCGTGCCAGTTTCATTTACGGCGCAAAACTCGCCGTCGGCGGAGGGCGGACGGCCATTTGAGTATCACCGGTCGTGGAAGTTCGCGACCACAATGGGCGATATGCGTCCGCTCACCCGTCTGACCGCGTATTGGCGGTTTTCGTGCCGTACGTGCCGAGTTCCGAGTTACGGCGCGTTCGGCCGAAGCAAAGCGGCAATACCCCTCTGGGCATCGCCAGTTGCTCGTGCGAAGCTTAGCCGCGCCAAGTGGTAGGTATAAAGGCCGGCGATGTAGTCCTGTTCTGCTGCCGCTACGAATTCCTGTGCTTGCACAACCTCGACGGTATCCGCGACGCCGGCGCCAAACCGGTCGCGTGATTGACGCAGTGTATCCTGAGCGAGAACACGATTACTTTCCGCAACCATGACCTGCTCGTTGGCCGAATTGAGCCGAAGAAATGCGTCGCGGACCTCGAAGTCGATACGCCCGCGGACGTCTTCGTACTCAGCCTGCCGCTGGGAGAGGACAGCGTCTGCCTGCGCGATGTCTGCCTGAATTCGCCCGCTGCGCCAGATCGGAAAATCAACCGTTCCGAAAACAGAGAACACCCCGTTGGATTGAGCCGGATTGATACCGGCCACAAGGTAGCTGCCGTTAACTTTGAGTGCCGGAGTTTTTTGGGCTTCCGCCGCCTTTCGAGCTTGCACAGCCGCCCGCACTTGCGCCTCGGCAGCCTGGAGGTCAGCCCTGTTCGCGAACGCTTCCTCGAGCGCCTCGCCGAGCGGCGTGACCGCCGCAGCACGGTATTCCATCGCCGTCACAAGTGTGAAGTCTTGCCCAAGAGGCAAACCCGTAAGACGGCCCAGAGCCCACTTCTGACTTGCCAGACCGGTTTCGAGCGAAATAAGCCACAA
>CAZOOE010000758.1:0-359 GCA_964581275.1 uncultured Clostridia bacterium | reverse complement strand
GAGCTACTTCTTCAACGCCACCGACAACCGCAACACGCAGGACCTCGCGCGGCAGTTCTTCGCGCCGAGCGATTCGCTGGCGCGCTACGACCAGGGAACCGACGGCTCGAACTTCAACGACAACCATCGCTACGAGGGGCGTTTCACGCTCACGGCCGATTCGTCGAATTCGTTGATCATGCAACCGCGGCCGTACTTCCCGGGCAACCACGCGGTTTCGGACTTGCCCGGTCGGTTTCGGGCGAAATAAGCCGCAGGCGTGGCGACTGGAATTCCACCTGGCTGCGATTAACGTCGATGCGCGCGTTCACGCCCGCTTTGAGTTGCTCCAACGCCTGTTCGTAAACCGCCTGAGCCGT
>CAZOOE010000757.1:0-2791 GCA_964581275.1 uncultured Clostridia bacterium | reverse complement strand
TCGGCGCGCAAGCGGCGCGGAACAATCACCCCGATCAGTCGAATCAGCCAGAGCGAAAACCGAAAGCGCGTTGTTTGTGTTGAGCCGGCCATCGCTTCTCACTCGAAGGTTCGCGGATAACCGTTAGTCGTGCTTACGCAGCGACACGTATAAGGCAACATTCAACCAGCTAGAACTGCTCTTGCATTAACCCCGTCTAGCGCCGAACTCTACCGTTGCTAGCCATCGCACGCTCGATCTCTTTTGCCGAGTACGGGAGCGGTGGGTTGAGGATCTCGTATCCGTCCCGCGTAATCAGTATCGTGTCTTCTACAAAGAAAGCCTGGTCGCCTGCGGTGAAACGCGGTTCGTAGCAGATGACGTTGCCGGCACGAAACACTCGAGGCGTGCCGTCCGCCATATCAACCCCCAGCCCGTGCAGCGGGTAGTCTCTCCGCTTGAGCGCGTTGTCCGCCGCTTGCTTAGCCATCTCGGTCTTCAAGCCGTCCTTGTGTTGCTCCACATAGTTGATGCTCGCCTTGACTACATCCTGTGGCGCGACACCGTCTTTCATAACTTTCAATCCCGCGAGGTAGGCACCGTTGAGCAGTTCCAAGCTTTCCGCCTGACCCTCATCAAAGCGGCCCGAGACCGGAATCGAGCGTCCAAAGTCGCCCTTGTACATCTCGTAATCGCAACCCACATCTACCCGCACAACCTCTCCAGGCTTCATCGTGCGATTGCCGTTGCGGTAATCGGCGTAAGCTTCCCAGACCTTAGCCCCAACTGCATTTGGCCCCGACTTGATCCAGGGCCAGAGCGAGGGACCTTCCGAGCCTTGCATCATGCAGGCGTGAACGACCGCGGCTTCCACCTGTCGTTCGGTCCGTCCGGGAGCGATCGCCCGAACTCCCGCCCAGAATCCGTCTGCAGTCAATGCCGCCGCCTTGCGCAGCAGCGCTATCTCGGCTGGGCTCTTTACCGAGCGAACCTCGTCAAGAAGCTGGAAAGCATCGCGCATCTGGAGGCTCGGCCAGCGCGTTTGAATTGCATTTCGCCACAGAAGGTGCGGGTTCTCTATGGGTGCCAGCCCGGGCGGGTTGCTGATTGTGCCGAGCATGCTGCCCGTCTGTCCGCCGCTGTCGAGGTAGACCACCTGGTTCTGATTGCTCGCCCGGCGCGCATCAATAAACTCAATCAAGCGGTCCCACGAAACGACGTGCTCGATCTTCAACGACGCTTCCGTCTCTGGGCCGGGGCTGAGATAGGCGCTGTTTGCTCCGCGCCCGGTTGCGCCAAGTGATACCAGCCCCTGTTTCGGTTGGGGAGGGACAAACAACCAGGATTCCTTTGTCGTACCGTCAATCGCCAGAACTGCGCCGAGAGCGTTGGGCAGCCCGGTGAAGTAATAAAAGTTCGCATCCTGGTGGAGCCCGAATTCGTCCCAGTGCTTGAATCCCGAAACCGCGTGCAGCAGGATCACGCCATCGGCGCATTTCTCCATTGCGCTTCTCCGGCGCGTCTGATACTCGCTCATTTCTATCTGCGCAGAGATGAGGCGCGGCAGGAATGCGAGCAGCAATAACAAGGCGAGCGGCAATCTCTTCATAGTTGCCTCCGAGATGTTTATTACCGACTCCGCCCGCCTCATTGAGTTCGGAGTTTTTGGATCAGGTTTGCTCCTCATACTACGGCATGAGCCGATTCGAGGAACGGATGGATGCTATTCGTATCGCAACGCAACCATCGGATCGACACGCGATGCTCGTCTCGCGGGAAGCAAAGCTGCAAGCGCGGCCACCACGCTGATCAGCAAGAGCGCGCTGACAATCGTGAGCACGTCGGCTGCGTTAACGCCGAAGAGTACCGTCGAGACTAGGCGCGTGGATACTAGAGTCGCCGGCACTCCGATCGCAATCCCAGCCAGCACCAGCAACAGACTTTCTTTGAGGACCATGCCGAGCACCTCGAGAGGCGTTGCACCCAAAGCCAATCGAATGCCGATCTCGTTGGTACGGCGCGCCACGGTGTAAGAGATCACGCCGTACAGACCAAGGCAAGCCAGCAGGACCGGCAGCACACCGAAAAAGCCGGCCAGCGTTGCGGTCAACCGCTCTTGAATCAGGATGGCATCCAGTTGCTCTTCGATCGTGGTGATGTTGAGCACCGGCACGCTGGGATCGATGTCGCGGAGTTCCTGACGGACTCCGGCGGCGACGCTCGCGGGGTTGCCGTTTGTACGAACGGCAAGGCACATCATCCCCAGCCTGTTCACTTGCTGCCGGTAGGGGGCGTAGGCCACCCCCAAGTCTATCACCCGCAGATTGCGGTCTTTGGTATCCTTGACTACTCCGATGATCTCCCGGAAAACGGTTTCGCCGCGCCGAGTGAAGCGCTTGCCAATCGGGTCTTGCTCACCGAATTCAACGCGCGCGAGTGTTTCGTTGATGATCGCAACCTGTGGCGACGTCTCCGTGTCCCGCTCGGTGAAGTCGCGTCCCGCCAAAATCGTCATCCCCAACGTGCTAAAAAACCCTGATCCGACCGCGGCTCCTGCTACTCCCCCGCTTAAGCCGGGCTTGGGCGATTGCCCCTCGACCGTCAGAGTCTCGCTGGGCGCCCCGCTCCCGCCACCCGTGAGCATGCCCGAATTCGACGGACTGATGGAAACCACACCCGGTAAGGCCGAGAGGCGTCCCTGTACCGTCTGGTAAAGGGCAGATACCGCAGCGCCTGAGCGTCCCGTCTGCATTGGCGCTGCCTGCTGTAACTCGGCTTCCCACTCCTGCCTCCAATTGGCGCGCAAGCGTCG
>CAZOOE010000756.1:0-2792 GCA_964581275.1 uncultured Clostridia bacterium | reverse complement strand
CTTCGAGTCTTCGCGCAAGTACAGTTTGCGGTTCCGACAAATCAAGCTGACGCATGACGACCGCGAGATCCAGGCGGAAGATATGGACGCGTCTGACGAATCGTGGAGCACTACGGTGAACACAGGTCAGTGGAGCCGGTTGTCATCGGAAGAAGCTAACCGGCTGATGACCGAGTACGCCGAGGCTTACGGGTTCGGCCGCGCCGCCATCACCTACAAGCTGCGTGATTGGGGCATCTCGCGACAGCGCTATTGGGGAACGCCGGTCCCAATGATTCATTGTGAACGCGACGGCATCGTTCCGGCGCCTGACGATCAACTCCCGGTAGTGTTGCCTAAGGGAGTGAACTTGAAGATCGAGGGAGGGTCGCCGCTCGATCACGTGCCGGACTACGTCAACGTCAATTGCCCGAGGTGTGGTGGTCCCGCAAAACGCGATACCGACACTATGGACACGTTTGTCGATTCGAACTGGTACTATTTCCGCTATTGCGATCCGCACAACGACCAGCGACCGTTCGATCCGGAGAAGGTCGCCTACTGGATACCGGTGGATCAGTATATCGGCGGCATCGAGCACGCTGTGCTTCACCTGATCTACACGCGATATTGGACGAAGGTGATGCGCGATCTGGGTCTGGTGAGGTTCGATGAGCCGGTAACGCGGCTGCTGACGCAGGGGATGGTGAACAAGGAGACATACTTCTGCCCCGAACACGAATGGTTGTTTCCCGAACAAGTGACTGAGGGGAAGACCTGCGCAATCTGCGGCAAGGAGGTCGCAACGGGCCGCGTCGAGAAGATGTCGAAGTCCAGAAAGAACGCCGTTGATCCAATCGAGATGATCAACATCCACGGCGGAGACGCGCTACGCCTGTTCGTGCTGTTCGCAGGTCCGCCCGAGAAGGACAAGGAGTGGTCGGACACCGGCTTCGAGGGAGCGTCGCGATATCTGCAACGGGTGTGGCGAATGGCTTACAAGTGGCAGGCCCGGATTGTTGAAACTAGTTCCGGGTCGACCGGCGCAGCCGAGCTTCAGGATCATCAACGAAGACTGCGCCGCCGTACGCATCAAGTCGTGCGCTCGGTAACAGAGAACTTTGAGGAGCGTTTGCATTTGAACACATGCATCTCCTCGCTGATGGAGCTAACCAACGAGATCTACAGGTTCGACCAGGCGGTTGAGAAGAATCGCTCCGGCGGCGATTTAGATGCTCAGGTTGTTCGCGAGGCATTCAATGCGTTGATCCCCATGCTGGCCCCGTTTGCTCCTCACATGTCCGAAGAACTATGGGAGTCCTTCGGTCATTCGGAGAGTCTGTCGCAGGCCACATGGCCGGAGTTCAACACAGAACTCGCGCGTGAAGAGGAAATCGAAGTTGCCGTCCAGGTGAACGGCAAGCTGCGTAGCCGTATCTTCGCAAGCGCCAACGTAAGCGACGACGATCTGCGGGCGGCAGCGCTAGCGGATGACAAAGTTCGGGCCGCTGCCGACGGCGGCGAGGTAGCGAAGATCATCGTTGTTCCGCGAAAACTGGTAAACATTGTTTTGAAGTAATCTGCTCGACGGGCTGGAGCGTAAGTCTTTAATTGTCGAGGCTGCCCCGATCGTTATCGTCGTAGGCCTCCCCGCTCCGCCAACCTTCCTGGGAATTCCAACTCCCGTCTCAGATCACGGAGAGTGACTGAAGACGTTCCGTCAAATTGAGCGAATGCCCTTGTTGTCTCGGATAGACCGGTTACACCCGGGCTCCACGTTATTGTTCAAAGTAAAGCGCCAAGCGGACATCGCGGCAGCATCCAGATGACGTGGCACGGCCGTTGACAATGGTAACGCCGAACGGGATTCGCAATTTTTGAAATCACGAGTGAAAAAATGAAAACGCCACACACAACGCAGACTGAAGGATTTCTACTTTCGGACATCCGTCCGAGGATCACCTCACGGTTCATGAAGTTGGGAGCAAACATGAAGACGACCAGGAAGGTCTTTACCTTTCTGATCGCGGCATTTCTGGTGTCCTCTTTCCTGATCGCGGGAGTCCCGCAGGGAGGGCGCTTTGGAGGTACTGCGATCGCAAAATCAATTGCCCAGGACAAGAAACTATCGTCGGATTTGGAGACCGCGCTCGGTTCCGACTCGGACCAACGCGTCCGAGTGATCGTCGACACAGCACCTTCGCAAAAGAGCGCTGCCTTCAGCAATGTGATGGCGAGGATTGCCGATATGGGCGGAGTGATCTCCCGAAGTCTCAATGAGGGGAAGACTGCGGCGATCGAGATCGATGCGCGGATGATCTATGATTTGGCCAACGACAAGGGCGTCAAGTACATATCTCTCGACCGGGATACACAAGTCACCGGTCACCTTGAGACCACCACCGGCGCCGCTTTGGTCCGGAATTACGGCACCGGGGCTACCGGCACACTAGACGGACACGGGATCGGGATCGCGGTGCTCGATTCGGGCGTGTATGCCTCTCATCATTCATTCAACAGCGGCAGGGTGGTTGCGAGCGTTGACTTCACTGGCGAGGGAAGGACGGACGACCCTTACGGACATGGCACGCACGTGGCATCGATTGCCGCAGGCAACAGCCACGTTGCGGTCGGAAGCTATACAGGCATCGCTCCTGCGGCGAAGATAATCAATGTCCGCGTGCTCAACTCTTTGGGCGCCGGTTCGATGTCGAATGCGATCGCGGGAATTGACTGGTGTATAGCCAATAAGGCCGCTTACAACATTCGAGTTCTGAATATCAGCTTTGGTACGACTGCCGTTGATTCCTATG
>CAZOOE010000755.1:0-2808 GCA_964581275.1 uncultured Clostridia bacterium | reverse complement strand
AAGGACGGTGACTTTCGCTCCGTGCTTTGGCGTAAAAGGCCGTGACGGACACGGGAATGCTGATTGAAAGTTAGGTGTCCTTCAATCCGCACACGTTGCAGGCTGATCGGATAGATCCGGCTGATACAAATGCCGTAATTCCAAATGCCTCGTATGCGCTGTCCACCGGTGGGACACTCTACCAAACAGCAGCCAACGTCAACCTGGCTGATCAGGCCCTCACCCCGGCAGGCGGCGATCAGCCGCATAACAATATGCAGCCATACCTGACGCTCAATTTCTGCATTGCGCTTCAGGGTGTGTTTCCGCCTCGAACTTAGGGTGCGGATTTGATATCGAGCACGGCCCGTGCTCGGTCTTGCGAAGTCGTTTCGGCCTCAGGCTGGCGGGATCGCTAAGCCGCCAGCCTGACGGGCGAGCCAACCCGCAACAGTAATTGTACGCGAATAACGACGCGGGGAGCCCATTTGGGCCCACAGTTCTCTTCGCGCTATAGCCTCAACGTAACACGTATGATCCTTCACGCATACAGCTGATACAGAAGGCAGGCAACCCCGAAAGGGGTTCTAACACTCAGGCCCAGGGTCGCCGTATTCGGCTACCCTGGGACTTCGATCGCGATGAGCCACAACCACCTGGGGTTGTGGCTCTGGTGGTTAACGACGAAGCCGTGGCGACGTAGGCTCACGATGACGCGCAACTCTTTCAGGATTAGCCACCAACATCGACTTCGTGTCGACGTGACCTCATCACGCCATCACGCCAGGGTATGCGAGTAGGCGACTCTGGCTAAAGGATTCAACGATTCGGGGTTGCTCGCATCCCGGAGCGAACGGGCGGCCTGGTAGAGGTAATTGGTTTGGAGGTTTATTGCGATTGCTTGACTAGGCAGTGTGTGCAACATAAAATCACGCTTCCTCAGTTTGCGTCACAAGACCTCGAAGTAGGATCGTCGATTAGAAAGGCACTCGCGAAAACGAAAACGTAAGCGTATCTGAATTGCTCATTGTCCATGGCCCCAGGGATTGTCATAACAGAACCGTGATTCTTGTGATGATGCTGCGGTAGTGCACGGCGAGCGCTTTGTGAAAAGACGAGTCCCGTGTTGCGAACCTACGGACTCGTTGCGCAGATATGACGAACCGATCGACCGGTCTTCGAGCCGGATCAAGCATTGAAAACCAGGGAGAAGGAAATCATGAAGTCAACCCGCTCAAGCCTCGCATCGCGTTATTCGGTCGCGTTCATTCTTTGTCTGAGTTGCTTGATGATACTGATGGCGTCTGCGGTCTCAGTATCACCAAATTCGTCGCTGGGTTCATCTTCAGTGACGTCCATCGCGCGGGCCGATGCGGTCGCGGCGACGCCAAAGGGCGAAGCCCTGGATATGGCTTCTTCACCCTTGCTGCCGTTCGGTGGTCCCGCGATCACCGCCATAAAGACGGCCTCGCCGGCCGGCCCAGTCAATCCGGGGGACACGATTACCTATACTGTCGTTATCTCAAACGCGGCCGGTGGTGCGGACGCAACCGCGGTGAGCTTCGCAGATACAATAGACCCGAACACAACGTTCGTGGCCGGCTCGATACTAGTCTCTCCTATTGCAGTCGATGACACCTATAACACAATCGGTAATGTCAATATTTCAGTGCCTGCGGCAACAGGCTTGTTGGTGAATGATCTCAATCCAGGCGGAATGGGCACCCTGGGCTTCACGCTGATTAACGCCACGCCTTTCGTCACCGGCACTCCGGTGGCCACGACTCACGGCAGTGTCACAGTCAACACAGACGGCAGCTTCACGTATAACCCAACCGCCGGTTTCACCGGTCCGAGCGACAGCTTTACCTACACTCTCGGAAACGGCACGGGTAAGACCGACACAGCGACGGTCACGATCAACATCAGCGGGATGATTTGGTTCGTTAACAATGACCCGGCTGCGCCAGGGTCTGCACCGGGAGACGGGCGACTCAGCAATCCATTCAGATCATTCGGAGGGGCGAGCAGCTTTGATACAATAGCAACCGACGCCGCGGGTGACGCCATCTTCATTTACACCGGCACAGCCAACTATACGGGTGGAGTCACCTTGCTCGCGAATCAAAAACTAATCGGACAAGGCGCGGGCGCTTCGATACTTACTATTACCGGGTACAGTACGCCGTCGGGCACAAATCTCTTACCGGCTACGGGAGGCACCAATCCAACTATCTCCGCCGCCGCCGCCAATATCACTCTGGGGAGTGGCAATACCGTTCGCGGTGTTACGCTCAACGGGACGGCTGCCGCTGCGTCCAATCTGACCGGTTCGAGCTTCGGCACGCTGACTCTTGCTGAAACTGCGATCAGCGGCACAGGGCAGGCGCTCAATCTGACCACCGGAACTCTGAGCGGACCAGTCTCTTCAACCGCTGTGTTCACCAGCATCTCATCCAGCAGTAGCTCGACGACCGGCATCAGCCTGACAAGCGTGGGCGGCACTATGTCGAGCGGTTCGACGACGATTACGACCTCCACCGGCGCCGGCATCAGTGTGAACACTTCAAGCGCCGCTCTCAGCTTTAATAGCACCACTGCGGTGACCAATTCGGGCGGCACGGCGGTCAATCTAACAACCAATACCGGCACGCTTACCTTTGCGACCCTCAATATCACCAACACGACGTCAAACAAGGCGGGCCTGAATGCCGTCGATAATACAAACACGATCACGACCACGAGCGGCACGATCAACCCTGGCAACGGTACAGCGGTTAGTAACCCTAAAAGCAACAGACCGACCCCCTTGGGAATTTCATTTACCTA
>CAZOOE010000754.1:0-2815 GCA_964581275.1 uncultured Clostridia bacterium | reverse complement strand
CGCTTTGCCCCATCTAAGACCGCGACTCGGCGGGTTTCGTGTTCTCGTTGTCGGCGGTGTTAAAAAGGGCGAGGAAAACTATCTGAACTCGGTACGCCAATTGATCTACGAATTGAATGTATCTGATCTCGTCGATCAACGTTTCCGTGTCATCCCTGAAGAACAAGTAGAGCTCTACTTCAAAGCCGCTGATCTCTTGGTGCTTCCTTATAAAAGGATTTTTCAGTCTGGCGTGTTGTTCCTTTCTTACAGCTTCGGGCTACCGGTTGTAACAACCGATGCCGGTTCTCTTAGGGACGATGTCATCGAAGGTGAGACGGGGTTTGTTTGCAAGAAAGACGATCCGGCTAGCCTGGCTGACCAGGTGGACCGTTACTTCAAAAGCGACCTGTTTGGACAACTGGAGTCCCGTCGAAGATGGATCATTAGTCACGCGAATAAAGCTCACTCCTGGGAGCGGCTAGCGACGAAGACTCGAGAGATTTACGAGGGTTTGCTGGGGACTGCAAAACAATCGCTTTCGGGTGAGCCGATCAGTCAGTGAATTGAATACACTTCTCGTGCGCGATGAGGAATCTATGAACATACTTGGCATTTCTGCTTTTTACCATGACAGCGCAGCATGTCTGCTCCAGGACGGTGAGATAGTCGCTGCTGCGCAGGAGGAACGATTCACCCGAAAAAAACACGACCCGGGTTTTCCAACGCGCGCCGTTGAATATTGTTTGCAGGCGGGCAAGATCAATCTGTCGGATCTCAAATATATCGTCTTCTACGACAAACCGTTGCTCAAGTTTGAGCGTCTGTTGGAAACCTATATATCTTTCGCTCCCAAAGGTCTTCGTTCCTTCTTGATGGCGATGCCGCTGTGGATGAAAGAAAAACTCTTTCTGAAAAAATTGCTGCTCGAGCAATTCAAGCAGTTCAATCCATCAGAAAAAATGCCGGCCGTCCTTTTTGGCGAGCATCACGAGTCGCACGCTGCTTCCGCATTTTTCGCCTCGCCATACGAGAAGGCAGCCGTGCTTTGTCTGGACGGTGTGGGCGAATGGGCGACGAGTACAGCTTGGATGGGCGAAGGAAATCGCCTGACTCCTCTTTGGGAGATCCCATTTCCGCATTCGATAGGTTTGCTCTATTCGGCGTTTACTTACCACACTGGATTCAAAGTGAATTCCGGAGAATACAAAGTCATGGGCCTAGCTCCCTATGGGGAGCCGAAATACGTCCAGCTCATCTATGACCACCTCATCGATTTAAAAGCGGACGGTACGTTTCGACTGAATATGGATTATTTCGACTATTGTACCGGGCTGGCTATGACCAATAGCCGGTTTGACGAATTGTTTGGCGCTCCTCCACGTGAGCCCGAAACTCGTCTCACCCAGAGAGAAATGGACATGGCGCGTTCTGTCCAGGACGTCACGGAGGAAGTGATGTTGAGACTGGGACGCACGCTCAACCATGAAACTGGAGCTGAATATTTGTGTATGGCCGGAGGCGTTGCACTGAATTGTGTCGGGAACGGCCGACTATTACGCGAAGGCCCCTTCAAAGGAATCTGGATACAACCCGCTGCGGGAGACGCGGGCGGCGCTCTGGGGGCGGCATTATCAGCATGGTATCAGCACGAGGGAAAACCACGAGTAATCTCCACCGACAACGATGCAATGAAGGGGAGCTACCTGGGCCCTTCTTTCTCCGATCAGCAGATACAGGGATTCTTGAACGAACGCGGAGCGCCGTACGTTACTGCCGAGGATGATGACGAGTTATGCAAACGGGTAGCGGCCGAACTTGCTTCAGGAAAGGTGATTGGCTGGTTCGAAGGCCGCATGGAGTTTGGGCCACGCGCACTAGGCGCTCGGAGCATCATCGGCGATGCCCGGAACACGAGCATGCAATCGGTGATGAACCTCAAAATCAAATTCCGAGAGTCATTCCGCCCTTTCGCCCCTTCGGTACTGCGCGAGAAGGTGTCCGACTACTTCGAACTGGACGTCGACAGTCCGTACATGCTGCTAGTTGCAGATGTTCAGAAATCCCGACGTCTCGAAACGCCACACAATACTCACGAACTCTGGGGTATTGATCTGTTGAACGTTCCTCGATCGGATATCCCCGCAGTTACGCATATCGATTACTCGGCAAGAGTACAAACTGTACATGAGGACACAAATCCGAAGTACCACAAGCTCCTGAGATCTTTCGAGGAGCTCACCGGTTGTGGCGTGATTGTGAATACGTCTTTCAATGTTCGTGGTGAGCCTATTGTCTGCACTCCCGAGGACGCGTATCGGTGTTTCATGCGAACAGAGATTGATGTGCTGGTATTAGGAAATCAGCTCGTGTACAAGGCCGATCAGAAACCTTTAGAAGCCGACGTAGATTGGAGGAAAGAATTTGTTCTCGATTAACAGACATCGCGCTGCGTCGCGAAAACAACTGCGTTCGTTTGGTTTTATTCTGGCGGGTGGCTTCTTGGTCATTGGTCTCTCGCCAATGGTACTGCACCATAGAGACCCGCGGATATGGTCTCTTGCGATTAGCGTAATTGCGGGGTTTGCTGGACTGCTCGTTCCCGCCCTCCTGCGCCGTCCATATCAAGTATGGATGTTTCTCGGGGAATGTTTGGGATGGGTGAACTCCCGCATAATCCTTAGCGGTTTGTTTTACGCGGTCGTAACTCCAATGCGAGTGATCATCACACTAGTCGGACATGACCCAATGAACAGGAAATTCGACAAGAACGCCGATACCTATCGTGTTAATCGCAAACCCAGACCCGCTGGGCATATGACACACCAGTTCTAAA
>CAZOOE010000753.1:0-2825 GCA_964581275.1 uncultured Clostridia bacterium | reverse complement strand
GGCCAGTACCAATCCCCTCCTGAATGCGGACTACTAACGTCTGGCGTAGGTGATGGTGTGATGGGTGAGTCGTTCGCCTGCATCGTTAGAGCATTCGGCGACTCCATAGATCAGGCTCTTGCCGAGTTTTAGGATCCTCGCCGAGCAACGCAGGTCCTCGCGGCGGGCGGAGGTTAGAAACGTGGTCGTCATACCGACGGTCACTGACATTACGTCGCTTCCAAGGCAGGTCATTATCGCCAGCCACATTGCCACGTCCGCGGCGGTCATCAAGATCGAGCCGGCGACAATCCCACCCGGTCGCTCGAGCGATTCGTCGAACGGAACGAGCAGGGTACATTCGCCTTTCGCAAAAGAGTGAAGCTTGAACTTGTAGATCCTGGCGAACGCCGATTCGGCGAGAATGTGTTCCAATTCTTCGAGGGTCGCGGCCGCGCCTTCCAGTGGCGTTGATTTCATGGAGTTGGACCTGCCGCATTCCGTTATGATGGTCACCTGCTTGCGACCAGCGTTTTGCTCAACCGCCTCGGGATCTTGTTTGTCGTATCGCTGAGTTTGATTATGTTGTCTGGATTCGGCGGCTTGACCGGGGTCGAGGGAATTGGTTTGCGCTTCTGAGCGCTGAGAGATCCCGGCACTGCCAAGATCAACGCTAAAGCAACAAGGACGATCCAACCCCGTTGTGTGAGCCTCGATTGGAACTTCTTCATTTCAGTCCCTTCTGAGCGGTAACTGGCGGCTAGTATAAACCAAAAGGGCCGGCGGCCAAAAGAGTTCCTTTGAGATCGTGGCAGCGTTATATGATGAACCCGATGGCGCAAATCAGGACGACATGTCCGCGGACGGCGCTCGAGTATAGCAGTTTTCCCGGCGGTGTTATATAAGTTCATGGCGAAGGTTATTGTCACTTTGAAGAGGAATCACACATCGTGAATGAGATACTGACGCCGATCGAAGTGCGAGTGCTCGGCTCGCTTATCGAAAAGGAGATCACTACCCCCGAGTACTACCCGCTCACGCTCAATGCCCTCACCAACGCCTGCAATCAAATCTCCAACCGTGATCCGGTAGTCTCGTTCGATGACAGGACAGTGGCGCGGTCGCTGGAAAGCTTGCGCGAAAAGAAGCTCGCTTGGATGGTAACCGGCGTAGGCCGCGTACCAAAATACGAGCACCGGGTCACCGAGTCACTTCAGCTTGCCGCGCAAGAGGTTGCGGTGCTCTGCGTGCTGATGTTGCGAGGACCGCAGACTGTCGGGGAGATTCGAGGTCGTACCGGGAGGCTCTATGAGTTCAAAGAGCTCGAGGAAGTGGATCTCACTCTTCAAGCTTTGATGGCGGCGCAACCTCCACTGGTTTTGAGACTGCCGCGCCAGTCCGGGACAAAGGAGTCGCGATACGCCCACCTGCTGGCGGGTGAGGTACAGGTTGAGGAGCGCGAAGTCGCGCCGCGGCTCGAGCCGGCGACCCTTGAGGTTCGCCAGGAGAACGAGCGTCTGGCAAGGCTTGAAGGGGAGATGGCGCAGGCTCGCCGCGAGTTGGAAGACCTCAAGCAACAGTTCTTTGAGTTCAAGAGGCAGTTCGAGTGAGACACACTCCCGTCGCAATCAAAGTCGGTGGAGTAGTTTGGTCGCGAAGCGGATCCCAGCGGCTGCAATCCCGGTTGTCAAATTATTACTCGAGTCGACAGATCGCCCATCGCTTGCTGAATCAAAGCAATCGCAACAATCGCTGCGGTCTCGGTCCTCAACACCCGTGGGCCAAGAGCGACGCATTTGCAACCGCCCTCGTTCAACGTCTCCAACTCGTCGTCACTCCATCCGCCTTCGGGCCCGATTAACGCGACGACCGAGGACGCCCCCGTCGTCTCTCCGAGCGCATCCGCAACCGGCAAGCCGCCTTGCCCATTGAACAACAGCAACAATCGCTGAGGTTGAGGCCATCCATTTGGAGACGCCTCGTTCGCGGCGATGAATTCGCGGAGAGTGCACGGGCCCGCGATCGCGACAAGCTTGCGCCGACCGCATTGCTTGATTGCTTCAAGCGAGATTCGACGCCATCGTTCGACTCGTTTTGTTTTCTGATGGTCGTCGAGCCTCGCCTCTGAATAGCGAGTCAACAGCGGGGCGATCGTGCTGACACCAAGCTCAGTCGCCTTCTGAATGATGAAGTCGAACCTCTCTCCCTTGACGAGCGATTGTGCGAGAGTGAGATCCAGCGGAGACTCAACGCCATCCGGGAGCGGTTCCGCGATTTCCAATTGAGCACGGTTGTGTTCAACTCGTCGAAAGCCGCACCGGTATTCTCGCCCGCGGCCGTCGAAGACAAAAGCTTCATTGCCGGGCGTCATCCGCAGTACGTGAATCAAGTGATGCGTCTCGTCCGCAGAGAGAGTTACCATCGAGCCGACGATGTTCTCGGGCGGTGCGTAGAATCTTCGCCGCGTCATCGTTTTCTCCCAGCGCTGATTCGGTGTCCTATGTGACCCTACTTCGACTCCACCATTGCTACGCCGAACTCTTCATAGAAAGTCCAACCAACGCGCACCACTCGCCCGCCTCGCGTCGCTCCTTCAGTTTGAAGCCGGATGCCTCCAGCGCGCTCTCAACATCCTCCGCGAGTTCACAGAGTATGCCTGATAGTATCAGCAAACCTTGATTGGCGACGCAGCGGGCAAGGTCTTCGATCAAATCTACGATCACTTCGGCAGTCAGGTTTGCCACGACGACGCTGAAGTTCTCGCCGACAAAACTGCCGGGCTGACCTTCGAGCAATTCGACGGAACCAGACACGTCGTTTATTTCCAGGTTTTCGCGTGCGACTTC
>CAZOOE010000752.1:0-2831 GCA_964581275.1 uncultured Clostridia bacterium | reverse complement strand
GATCCTTAATCGCCGTGGGGTTGGGAGGGTGATTTGCACCAACCCGAAGCACAAACAGCGGCAAGGGTAGTCTGGACGAACGAGCTTCGAATTCGAAGCAATCGGAGGAACAATGGCACGCATAGCAGGTGTAGACCTGCCAGCTAATAAACGAGCTGAAATCGGTCTGACCTACATATATGGAATCGGGCGCTCGCGGGCTAACAAGATCCTGGGAGAAGCAGGGATCAGCGTCGATAAGCGGATCCGCGAACTCTCCGAAGAGGAGGTCAACCGCATTCGAACCGTGATCGATCAGCAAGGAGGGGTCGAGGGTGACTTGCGCAAGCAAATCCAGATGGACATCAAGAGGTTGATGGACATCGGTTGTTACCGCGGGTTGCGGCATCGCAGAGGGCTTCCGGTTCGAGGGCAACGGACGCATACGAATGCGCGCACCCGTAAAGGGCCGCGCCGCATGACCGTAGCCAAGAAGAAGGTGGCAGGTAAGAAGTAAGACGCTAATCCGTGAAACGTGATCCGTAACGGTTCGGTCCTGTTTTCACTCATCACACGAGGAATATGGCAAAAGCTCAAACTAAGGCCGGCAAGAAGAAGACGTTCAAGCGCAAAGAGCGACGGTTAGTGCCACAGGGTATCGTTCACATTCAGGCAAGCTTCAACAACACACTGGTCTCGATCACTGATCTTGAAGGTAACCTGATCAGTCAGTCGTCGTCCGGGGCACTTGGTTTTCATGGGTCACGGAAGGGCACTCCGTTCGCTGCGCAACAGGCCGGGATTCGCGCCGCTCAAGCAGCGCGCGAGCTTGGGATGAATAGTTGCGAGGTGAGAGTGAAGGGCCCCGGGTCCGGCCGCGAGTCGGCTGTGCGAGCAATTCAGTCCGCAGGGATCGAAGTTCGACTCATTCGGGACGTAACACCGATTCCCCACAACGGCTGTCGTCCGCCAAAGCGGCGGAGGGTTTGATTCGAATCTCGAACTGTTTTGGGCCTGCTGTCAGCCCGGAAGCGTTGGTGGTTCAGACGTACGGTGGACCGATACCACCGAGGTGATGTTGAAAACAGCGTCACCGGCGTCTTAAAGGAAGAAGGGCAAAAAAGAAGAGTTTCTGGTTCAGGTTGCTGGTTTCTGGTGTTGCGTTCAATGGTCAGAAACTGGGAACGAAAACGAGAAACCGCTTTACGCCTGTAAACTTTTGCTTGTCGGCAATCGAATGACTGGGAGTCAACGTTTGTTGAGAAAGTAGACGGAGGAGTAGAACTTGGCAAGATATCGTGGTCCGGTGTGCAGACTGTGTCGCCGGGAAGGAATGAAACTGTTTTTGAAGGGCGAGCGGTGCTATAAGCCAACCTGCCCAATCGAGAAACGCGGCACTCAGCCGCCTGGCCAGCACGGGCGCAACGTCCGCCGCGCCAAGCTCATCGGTTACGGCGAACAGCTACGCGAAAAACAGAAGGTCAAGCGCATCTACGGCATGTTGGAGCGACAGTTCCGGCTGTATTTCCAGAGGGCCATGCGAATGAAAGGCGTGACGGGCGAGAACCTGCTAGCTTTGCTCGAGCGCCGGTTGGACAATGTCGTCTATCGCCTGGGCTACGCGACGTCCCGAGCGCAGGCTCGCCAGTTTGTCACCCACGGTCACGTGCTGGTCAATGGACGCAAGGTCGACATACCAAGCTTTCAGGTTAAGGTCGGAGACGAGATTTCAGTGCGGGAAGGGAGTCGCTCTAATATTCACATTCAGAGCGCGTTTCAAACTGCATCGGGTCGCGGGCGGCCAACCTGGCTCGAAGTCGTCTCGCCTGATGAGATGCGCGGCCGCGTACTCGCTCTCCCACGCCGCGAAGATATAGGTCAGAACATTAACGAACAGCTTATCGTCGAGCTCTATTCGAAGTAATGAAGCTGGAGCTGAGAGGCCGCGCGAGCGAGGTGTTTGCCCAAACCGGAAGGCCGGCCTTGAACCTCAGCCTTTCTTGAGAGGAAGCGATGGACGGAACAGAAACTCAATTCATGATTGGCTTCCAGAGACCAAAGCGTCTCGCGTGCGAAACTGAAACAGCCACCGGACGTTATGCCAAGTTCTTTGCTCAACCGTTTGAGCGGGGCTTCGGAACTACGATCGGAAACTGTCTGCGGCGCGCCCTGCTCTCGTCAATCGAGGGCGCGGCCATAACCGCGGTGAAGATAGAGGGGGTGCTGCATGAATTCTCGTCGATACCGGGAGTCGTAGAAGACGCGACCGATATCATACTCAACCTAAAACGAATCCCGTTTAAGCTGCACGGAGCGGGACCAAAGACGCTTCGCGTCGAGCGTGGCGTCCCCGGCGAAATGCTATCGGGCGAAATTGAAACTGATGCCGAGGTTGAGATTCTCGATCCAAACGTGCATATCGCGACCATCTCCGAAGGTGGCTCCCTGGTCATCGAGATGCGGTTGAAACGAGGCCGAGGCTATGTGTCGGCCGAGCGCAATTTTGATGAGGATCTTGCGGTTGGCTATATTCCCATCGACTCGGTGCACTCGCCGGTGAAAAAGGTCAACTACACGGTCGAGTCCGCTCGGTTGGGCCAGGATACCGACTACGACAAGCTCACGATTGAGGTGTGGACCAACGGCTCCGTCAAGCCGGAGAACGCGGTGGGCCTGGCAGCGAAATTGATAAAAGATCATATGCAGATCTTCATCAGCTTCGAGGAAGAGCCCGAGCTCGCCGAGGCGGATAGCGAAGAGGCCGCCCGCATAACCTTCAACGAAAACCTCGATCGCTCCGTCGACGAACTCGAATTGTCGGTGCGATCCTACAACTGTCTAAAGAACGCCGA
>CAZOOE010000751.1:0-2832 GCA_964581275.1 uncultured Clostridia bacterium | reverse complement strand
CGGCCTCGCGGTGTGATGGAACAAGCGTCGGCGCTTGGGTTCCGTGGCGGTGTCCTGTTGCGTGTTCGTGGTAAGCGGCGTGATAGCCAGCCGTCTTCACGGCGCTGTGCGGAACAAGCGATGACTGGGAGAGGAAACCTCAAGGAAACATTGCGTCAGACTGTCAAACCGGTGAAGCGGATCGTGGACTTGCTCCGAATGGACGGTTTGCTGGCTCCGGCAATTCTAGCCGGAGCTTTCGGCCTATCTTCACTGGCGTTGCTTGTCGAGGCTCTCCTGTTCCGTGATTTTCTCGATTTCACCGGCGTACTTGCAGTTCCTCAGCAAAGGTTAGCCGCGGCGGGAATGCTTTTGGGATTCTTCATCGTCATGCTGATCCTTGACGTGTCTATCGCGACCGGTATCATTCGATTCGGGCGCAAGTTGGAGATTCGTGTTCGCGCGCTTCTTTTCCATGCTCTTCCTAGAGTGCCTGACCGTTACTTCGGCAGCCGCCTGATTTCGGACATGGCGGCGCGTTGTCATGCGATTCACGAAATCCGTTTGCTGCCTCACCTTGGTGGACAGTTCATACGTTTTGTTAGTGAATTGGTTCTCACTACTTTGGGAATCATTTGGTTGGATCCCCAAACTGCGTCTCTGGCGGTTACGTCCATGCTGTTAGCGGTCGTTTTGCCGTTCGCTGCCCAGCCTTTTCTCCTCGAGCGCGATTTGCGGTTTCGCACTCACGCAGGAAGCCTGTCCCGTTTCTATTTCGATGCCTTACGTGGGCTGATGCCCATTTCCACCCATTGCGCCGGAAAGGCCGTGCAGCGAGAACATGAAGGCCTGCTGCGTACCTGGTTGGAGGCGGGGCTTTCCTTGCAACGCGGGGCAACCCTCTTTCAGGGGTTCACACTCTTGACCAGTTTCGGGCTCACTGTATGGCTCCTGCTAAGTCACCTGCTGCGTGCTTCCGATTCTGCGGTGGCTTTGCTGCTGGTGTATTGGGCGATGCGTATACCGGCACTGGGGCGAGACCTCGCTCAGCTCGTCTGGCAGTATCCGAGATTGCACAATGTTGCGCGCCGTGTATTCGAACCTCTGGATGTTGTCCGGGAAAAGACCGATCGAGTCGACTCCGTGAACCGGTCGGAAGCCTTTACAGCCGTAAGAGCGAGGCGAAGCAATGAAGCGGTGTCACTACTTTTCAAAGAGGTCAGTGTCCGCGCCACCGGCCATACCATTCTTCAAGAATTCAGTCTCAGAGTTGACGCGGGGAGCCATATCTGCATTGTCGGTCCCTCTGGCGCCGGCAAATCGACTCTCATTGGCCTTCTACTCGGATGGCATCGGCCCTCGACTGGCACAATCGAAGTTGATGGTCTGCCCCTCGATGACGTCGTTCTAGAGTCTTTACGGCGCGACATCGCTTGGGTGGAACCAAACGTTCAGCTCTGGAATCGTTCTCTGGCCGAAAATCTTCAGTATGGACTCGAGTCTGGTTCGCGATTACCTCCTATAGGAGGCGTCATTGAAGAAGCCGACCTTTGGGGATTGCTCACAAGCCTACCCGATGGGTTGCAGTCGCGTCTTGGCGAAGGTGGCGCTCTTGTGTCGGGTGGTGAAGGGCAGCGTGTGCGGCTGGGGCGGGCGATGCTTCGGCCGTCATCGAGGTTAGTCGTCCTTGACGAACCATTTACGGCGCTTGACCGGGGGGCTCGCCGCAGTTTGCTAATGCGCGCCAGGAGTAAGTGGAACCGAGCTACGGTGCTGTGCGTTACTCACGATGTTTCCGATAGCACCGACTTCGAAAGAGTGATCGTGATGGAGGAGGGGCGGATTATAGAAGATGGCTCACCCGAGGAGTTATTGCGTCGTAGTGAGTCACGATATCGAAAACTGTTGGAAGCGGACCGAGCTGTACGAGGACAGGTATGGGCGAACCCATCCTGGCGCACGCTTCGTTTGGAAAACGGGAAACTAACGGAAACGACGTATTTAAGAGATGACGACCAACATTCGCGAGATATGCTGGCCCATAGCACGGCTGAGCGAGACCCTTACGTTTTTGGCGGAACGGGCTGGGCTTCGTCCAAAGCCAGTTGAGATTCATCGGCCCCCGCCGAATGTGAGCGGCGATGAGCAGACTCTCGAAAGATGGCTGGATTCGGCAGCTAGGTGCCTGGGTTTGGAAGTTGAGCCTGTCGAGACTTCGTACTCTGAGCTGGCGTCACTTCTAACAAATTGTGCTCCCGCTCTTGTCCAGCTCGAATTCAATGATGAACGACACTTTCTCGCCATCGTCAAGAGTGGACAGAGAACGTTGCATGTGCTCTCCCCTGATCTCCGCATCCATCGTATTTCTACGGGCGTGATCTCTACGCTACTCAGCAAGAGAGTGGAAGGTACGTTCCCGGCCGAGGTGAATGTTTTGCTCGATGCAGCCGGCATTGATGGCCGGAAACGGCGTGCGGCAATGTCATCCATTCTGAGGGCCCGGCTAGGCAACGCGGCAATTCAGAACTGCTGGTTACTCGGTATTCCGCCGGGAAACTCATTCCGTGCCCAACTGTGCCAGAACCGGCTGATGCTGCGCCTCGTCCTGTTCGTCGCAGTACATGCTTGCGACTCCTTGTTGCTGGTAGCGTCGTGGTGGATGATCGGTCGCGCGGTTCTTGAAGGAAGAGTCGATTATGGATGGCTCATAGCTTGGGCGCTCCTTTTATTGACGCGCATTCCGTCTCAGTTGTTAGCGTCCTGGGCTCAGGGGACGATCGCTCTGATCGCAGGATCGATTCTCAAGCGACGGCTCCTGGCCGGCAGTTTTAAGCTTCAACCGGCGGAAATCCG
>CAZOOE010000750.1:0-2838 GCA_964581275.1 uncultured Clostridia bacterium | reverse complement strand
GTCCTTCCGCCGGGCATCTCCTTCTATACCTTCGAAGAAATCGCCTATATCGTGGATGTTTATAGGGGCCGCGTGCAGCCTTCCAAGTCCTTTCTGGATTACAGTCTTTTCATCAGCCTCTTCCCGCACTTGATTGCAGGACCCATTCAACGCCCCGGCAGCCTGCTCCCGCAGATTCAGAAACAACGCACCTTCGATGCGGATGAGTTTTTCGACGGTCTGATGCTGATTTTTTCCGGTCTGGTCCGCAAGTGCGTGATTGCAGACAATTGTTGGCTTCTCGCGAACATGGCCTTTGGCGGCCAATGGGGGCCGCCGGACTTCTGGGTTGTTCTGATCGGAGTTTATGCGTTTGCCTGGCAAGTCTATGGAGATTTCAGCGGCTACACCGACATTGCGCGCGGCAGCGCACAACTGCTGGGCTTCCATTTTATGATCAACTTCCGGCAGCCGTACTTGTCACAGTCGCTGCAAGAGTTGTGGCGGCGCTGGCACATCAGTTTAAGCACCTGGCTTCGCGATTACCTGTATGTCCCCTTGGGCGGCAGCCGTGGCGGGAATGGTAAGACCTATCGAAATCTTCTCACCACCATGGTTCTGGGCGGACTCTGGCACGGCGCAAACTGGACATACGTAGTGTGGGGCGCCATCCACGGCGCTGTTATGTCCTTGGAGCGCTTCTTCTTCCCATCCAGGAAAGAGGAAGCCGAAGCAGTTCTGCCTGGTCTCTCTCCTTCTTTCTTGTCCGTTTGGGGAAGACGCATTCTCACCTTCAATATTTTCTGCTTGAGCTTGATAGTCTTCCGTTCCCCGTCTCTCACTTCAGCGGTGAAGCTCCTGAGAGCGTTGTTCCACTACGCCTGGCGGAGCGAGTATGCCGCTGCCTTAACGATGCTCTGTTGTTTTTCTATCCCGTTGTTCCTTGTGGACCTGTTCCTGGAATCTCGCAACGAGGAATATCCATTTGCGGAGGCTCCCTATGCAGTCAGGACAGCTCTGGCCATTATCGCTGTTGTCGTATTGGCGATCTTCTCGGCCAGCAAATTCAGCACATTTATCTACTTCCAGTTCTGAGTCTGTTGCGCTGCGCTACGTCAAGATCCTGCTGGGAACTTGCGCGAGTTTCGTAATTGCCCTGGAGCTTTTTTCCAGTTACATCGCTCAGCATCAGTCGGTCACCTTTACGCGCGTCTCAAAGCAGCATACCGAAGCCACGAAGATACGTCCCGCGCCACCAGGAGGGCCGATTTCTGTTCTAATGGTGGGTAATTCTTTGCTCCTTGACGGCGTGGACATTCGCCGACTCCACGGGCTAACCTCCCGAAAATTGCGGATATATCCCATTTTCCTAGAAGGCACTGGCTACTACGACTGGCTGTACGGACTACGCCATCTATTTCGTCAGGGAGCGAGGCCCCAGGTGGTCGTGATTGGTCTCGAAGGATATAGTGCTCTCGCGGATAGTGTGTCGGACCAGTCCCCGATGCTGCTCTTTGGCCCCCTGGACATCCTGGACGTAGCTTCCGAATTGCGGTTGGGCCATACGGAAACAAGCAACCTGTTGCTGTCACATGTGAGCACATTTTGGGGGATGCGCAGCTTCTTTCGACGACGGATTCTCAGCGGTCTGGTCCCCCATTATCAAGATCTTTTCCCATTCATTAGACCGAGTGATCTGACGATTCCGAAGGGTCCGGAACTTGAAACGAGCGTAACGTTCCGGCTGCGCACCCTCCGTGAATTATGTGAGGCGCATGGCGCCAAACTGATTCTCCTCATACCACCCACTCCAGCGTCCGAAAACGCTGTGCGCCGCATGGCTGTAGCCGCCGGGAACGCCGGAGTGGAGACTTTGGTGCCAATCGAGCCCAGCGCGCTCCCCGATCGGTTCTATTATGCGGATCACTTCCATCTCAATTCAGATGGCGCCGTACGTTTCACATCCGCTCTGGCTGTTGACCTTCCTAAGACCATCGCGGCTGTTATTGCTCAACGCGTGATGCAGAAAGCCAGCAGCACGTCACAAATTTCGAGTGACGCGCGCCTCCACCCGCTACCAAAAGGAGAAGAATGAAGAAATCGGATGCATTGCCGATGTTGCCTTACGGTGAACCCAGTCGTCCCGGTCCCGCCACTGCCGTAGCAACACAGCATTTGCGTAAGGTCTGTGAGGGAGCTTTGGTCACGGGCGCAGACTACCGAGGGCTGGGGATTGTCCGCAGCCTGGGCCGCCGGAAAATACCGGTTTGGGTATTGAAGCAGGATGGGCAACTGGTGGGCGCTACCTCGAGGTACGCTTCCCGCAGCCTATCTTGTCCTCCCTCCGAAGATGATCAAAGGCAACTGGATTTCCTCCTGGATTTAGCGACACGGAAAGGAATAAGCGGATGGGCGCTGTTCCCGACTTCGGACGAAGCGGTGACGCTGATCGCACGTCATCATCAATTGCTACGGCAGTATTACCGGCTGACAACGCCACCCTGGGATGTGTTGCAGTGGGGTTGTGACAAACGATTGTTGTCCAGTCTGGCGCGGGCTCTGGGCGTCGATCAACCCTGGACTTTCTGCCCACGCAGTCGAAAGGAGCTTGCCACGCTCCTTTGCCCGTTTCCATTAATTCTTAAGCCGGCGATGAGGCTGGGATTCAATCGTCTCAACCGCGACAAGGCGTGGCGTGTGGAAGATCGCGCTTCGTTGCTGGCGCGTTATGACGAGGCATGCAAGCTGTTGCCCCCCCGGATGCTGATGGTACAGGAATTCCTGCCGGGATGGGGAGAGTCGCAGTTCTCCTACGCAGCTCTCTGCCGAGATGGTTGCCCCTTGGTGTCGATTGTGGCC
>CAZOOE010000749.1:0-2846 GCA_964581275.1 uncultured Clostridia bacterium | reverse complement strand
CGAGATCGACAAATATTACAGCGATCACAAGGCTGAATTTGTCGCCGAACGTGGCGCTGACATTTCCATGATCGTGGTCAGCCCAGCTAACAACGGAGGCGAAGCCGGGGCCGAGCAAAAGATCAGGGGCATCTACGGACAACTTCGAGGTAACACAGACTTCGCAACCATCGCCCAACAAAAGTCCGAAGATCAGGCATCGGCGCTTCGAGGCGGAAGGCTTGGCTTTGCTTCAGAAGCCGGACTCAGGCAGACCTTTCCAAGCCGCCCGGAGGTTCCCGCAATGCTTATGGCCTTAAACGAAGGCCAATATACCGAGCCCATTAAGGACAACCTGGCGGGCGCGTGGTACATATTCAAGCTCAATCGCAAACAGGAGCAGCCTCAGAATCTCACGCTCAACGACGTTCGAGCAGACATCATCAACACGATTACCCAGCAGCGTCAGCAGGTGCTGCTAAACGCGCTCGTCCTTGTTACGCTTTCCGAAAGCACCATAAAGAACTACCTGGCTGAGCGAATCGTCCAGAACCCGCAAACAATCGTCGAGATGCGCCCGTCACAGTTGTTACAACAGCCAAAACAATCTCAGCCGCGAATCGAGAACGAGAACCAGGCGCCGTCGGCGGGTGCCAATCGTCCGGCTCCGTCCAACGCGAACAAATCCGCGGTGACCAATGCCAACAAACGGTAGCGACGCCTACTTATTCTCCATTTGTCATTTGTTATATGACAAATGATGAATGGACATGCTTCTTAGGTTCGATGAAGTCTACAAATCGTACGGCGCGACCGAGGTCCTTCGCGGCGTAACCTTCCAAATCAACCCGCGGGAACGAGTGGGGCTCGTAGGCCGGAACGGCGCGGGCAAGACTACAATCTTTCGGCTCGTAACTGGTCAGGAAGAAACGGACCGCGGAGAAGTTATCCTGCTTAGAGGCCTCCGCATTGGACTGCTCGAACAGCAACCTGCCTTTGAAGGTCAACTGAACGTGCGCGACGAAGCGCTGAATGTGTTCACGGAGATCCGAGGAATGGAAGCGGAGATGACTCGTCTGGAACACGCGATGTCCGAGGCAGGCGGAGATGCACTCGAGGAAGCGATGCACTCCTATAGCGACCTGCGGCACGCCTACGAGTACGCCGGCGGCTTCAGTTATCACGCGCGCGCAGAAGCGGTATTGGCTGGCCTCGGGTTCGGCGAGGACGACCTGGACAAGCCCGCCGAACAACTCAGCGGCGGACAGAAGGCCCGGCTCGCGCTAGCCAAGCTTCTTCTCTCCGAGCCTGATGTTCTTCTGCTCGATGAGCCGACGAATCACCTTGACGTAAACGCAGTCGAGTGGCTCGAAGACTTCCTCTCGGAATGCAACTCGGCGTTCGTGATCATCTCACACGACCGGTTTCTGCTTGATCGGACCGCAACCAAGATAATCGAGATGGACGGCGGTCGCGCGGCGGTTTACCCCGGTAACTACAGCGCGTACACAAGGCAGCGCGAAGAGCGGCGACTTGTTCAGGCGCGTGAGTATGAAGAGCAGCAAGAACTGATCTCTCGCACTGAAGACTTCATACGCCGAAACATCGCCGGCCAGAAAACCAAACAGGCCAAGTCGCGGCGTAAGATGCTCGAACGCATCGAACGGGTCGAGGCCGTGCGCGACGAACGAGTCGGCGACTTTCGGCTTCACAGCGTCGCTCGGGCCGGCGACAATGTCCTTGCTGTCGCGGATCTTTCGATCGGCTATGACTCGAGCACGCTCGCTTCGGGGATATCGTTTCTGCTGAGGCGAGGCGAGCGCCTGGGAATTATCGGGCCCAACGGCTCGGGGAAAACCACTTTCCTCAAAACAGTCCTGGGCGATCTTCAACCAATCGACGGCGGCCTGACCTGGGGCGCAAACGTAAACATCGAGTACTTTGATCAGGAGCTCTCGTCTCTCGATCTCGGATCAACGGTCATCCAAGAAATTGCCGCGGTCGCCCCGCGCGCAACCCCCGGCGAAATGCGGAGCTATCTGGCTAAGTTCTTATTTACGGGAGACGACATATTGAAACCGGTAGCCGCGTTATCGGGCGGCGAACAGAGTCGACTCGCGCTGGCGAAGCTCATCTACAGCCGCGCTAACGTACTGGTAATGGACGAGCCCACCAACCATCTCGACATACCTTCGCGTGAAGCGCTCGAACAAGCGCTGGCGCAATATCTCGGCACGGTCATCGCTGTCTCACACGATCGTTACTTCCTCGACAAGCTCGCGACTGAGATTCTTCATTTCGAGAACGGCGCTGCGACCTATCACAACGGGGCTTACTCGGATTACTACGCGACTCATCATATCAAGCAGCTGATTGTCGAAGACCAACTAAGGGCGCGGACCATTAAACCGCCGACTAAGCCTCGTACAAACCCGCAATTCAAGCAACGACGCAAGGCTGTAGAGATCGAAAATGAAATCGCGACGCGGGAAAACGAGCTTGCTCAATTGACCAACCGGCTTGCGACTCCGGCGGCCGATTGGGGGCCGGAAGAGTACGCCGCCATCGGACGCCGACAGGATGAGTTGCATGCGGAGCTCAAATCCCTTTACAGCGAATGGGAGGAGGCTACGGTCCCTGCTGAATAATGCCTCGGGGCAACTACTTCAAACGATTACTCGCCGCACAATTCCAATATTTGAGAGTTGTGACCAGGACGCTGTCAAAGCGTCCAGGGCTGATACGACTGTGGTATTAGACTTGATCTCTTAAGCTACTTTCGTTCTGCTTGTTTCCGTACGATGCGTTCCAGTCACTCAAGGAGGAGGTGAGCTGGCCCTTGAAAGCGGGTGTTTTCCTCTTTACGC
>CAZOOE010000748.1:0-2867 GCA_964581275.1 uncultured Clostridia bacterium | reverse complement strand
CATGCGCATTACGCACAACCTCATCGGGGTCAAACCCATGTTCCCGCGCCCATCCTGCCCACACGCGCGCTACCGCCGGCGTCGAGTCCACCAGCACGCCATCCAAGTCAAACAAAATACCGCGACACCGGACCGATTTCACGCGCACCTCATTGACGGATTGGACCGAGTTGTTTGGGGCCATCACTGCGGATCAGATAAGTAGATTCTGTGGAATAGAAAAACTATGGGGTGGGAGATGGGATTTGAACCCACGACATTCGGAGCCACAGTCCGACGCTCTACCAGCTGAGCTACTCCCACCATTCTTGAACTTCTTCAGTTTACGCTAAATCCCGTACTGCGAAAAGCACCAGTAGGGCGTTCCATCTCGGGCACCAGGCTGCTATCCTAAAATTCATATCAAAACATTATCGTCGGACAGAGGCACTTACTCTATCCGTGATTGAGTTGTGCAAGGCCAACTTTTGCGCACATCGCGCGGGAAGCAAGTCGCCATGTCATGATCGCGAGCGAATCGGATACTCGTGCCAAGCAGAGTTGGGGTCCCCAAGCCCTTGATGCCGTTCGCCAAGCGCGCCGCGAGTTTCAGGACGCCCACGCACTGAAGCGTGACAAATGGATTCGCTCCAACGAGTACTTCTACGATTGCCTAAAACGCACGCTGCAAAACATCATCGAGCCTGAAAAACGCATCCTTCATGTGCGTTGTGAAACGGGGCATCTCCTCGCTGCTGTCGTTCCCGACTACGGAGTTGGCGTTGAGATCGGCCAGGTAATGGTTGATTATGCCGGCTTGCAGCATCCCAATTTGCGTTTTGTCCGGGGCGATCCCGAAGATCTGGAGCTCAACGAAAAGTTCGACTACATCATTTTTGATCACATCTTCGACACCGTCGACATTCTGCGCGCATTCGAACGCGTGTGGCGGCATTGTACCGACGAAACTCGGGTTGTGGTCATTAACTACAACCACCTTTGGCAGCCTGTCCTTCAGCTAGCCACCAAAGTTGGCCTGCGATCTAAATTCGTTGAGCCCAACTGGGTCAGCGAGAATGATACGATCGGTTTCTTGCAATTGGCTGGTTTTCGCCTCGTTCGCAGGCATAGCTCGGTACTCTTTCCGAAATGGCTGCCATTGTTTTCGAGTTTACTGAACAAGTTCATCGCGCGGCTGCCCCTCATGCGTCATCTCTGCCTGATGCAGATTATTGTCGCGCGACCCGTGCCCGAACCCCGAGACGAGAACAGCGTAACCGTCTCCGTCATCGTACCCTGCCGCAACGAGCGCGACAACGTGCAGCCTGCCGTTGAGCGCATCCCGGCTTTAGGCCGCCAGTGCGAGATTCTATTCTGCGACGACAAATCGACCGATGGCACTGCAGACGAGGTACGACGTATGCAGTCCCTTTATCCCGACAAGGAAATTCGCCTCATCGAAGGGCCGGGCATCTGCAAGGCAGAGAATGTATGGGTCGGTTTTCGCGCTGCTCGGGGCGACGTTCTTATGATCCTTGACGCTGATCTGGCGGTGATGCCTGAAGAATTACCAGTGTTTCTTCGAGCCCTCGCGAGTCGTCGGGGGGATTTTGTGAATGGCAGCCGCTTGATTTATCCCATGCAGCATAACTCCATGAAATTGGCCAACGAGGTCGGCAATAAGCTCTTTGGGCTCTTGTTTTCGTTTCTTCTCGACCAGCGAATCAAAGACACTCTTTGTGGTACGAAAGTCCTTTGGCGCAGAGACTGGCTACGCATAGAGAAAAACCTGGGCACGTGGGGGATCAGCGATCTTTGGGGCGATTACGAACTGATATTTGGCGCAAGCAAACTGCACTTGGAAATTGTCGAGGTGCCCATTCACTACCAGGAGCGAGTCCACGGTGTGACCAAAATGACTCGAGTGTTCTCCAACGGCCTTCGCATGTTGAACATCTGCTGGCACGCGTGGTCTCGTTTGGAAGGATAGAACGTGCCAGAATCGATTCTCCGGCGCTTGCTCGGTCATCCACTCACCGCTGGAGTGCGGCTGGACGATCCGGCCACCACAGAACTGCGCAGGCAAATCATCGCCTCGAAGCCCTTTCTCAGAGCCGTTTACGACGAATGGTATGGGTTGCTTGCGGAGAAACTGCCGGCCATCGATGGTGAAGTCTTGGAGCTGGGCTCTGGTGCGGGCTACTGCGAGCAGTTCATTCCTGGTCTTATTACGTCGGATGTTTTCCCATTTCACGGTGTTCGCCTTGTTGCCGACGCTCTGCAGCTGCCATTTTCTGATGCCTCGCTACGCGCCATCGTGTTCACGGACGTTTTGCATCACATGCGGGACGTTCGCTTGTTTTTTGCCGAAGCCTCTCGTTGCCTTCAACCTGGTGGCAGAATCTTAATGATTGAGCCTTGGGTTTCGGCCTGGTCCCGCGTCATTTACAAACGCTTTCATCACGAGCCGTTTCGCCCCGAGGCGACGGAATGGTCCTTTCCTTCTACTGGCCCGCTCTCCGGGGCCAATGGCGCCCTTCCTTGGCTCGTGTTCGTTCGAGACCGGCACAAGTTCGAATCGGATTTTCCCGGCTTAGTCATCGACGAGATCCGGCCATTCCTTCCCTTTCGATACTTGGTTTCGGGCGGCGTTGGAATGCGTAGCTTGATGCCAGGTTGGACGCACTCGGCCTGGAAGCAACTTGAGCAAGGCCTCACGAATTACATGGCCAAGATTGCTATGTTTGCTTTTGTGTCCCTGCGAAAAAAAGAGTCACTGGAAAGCGATAGCCTCTTACCATAATCCTCTCGTTGTATTCTGCGGCACGTCTTGCCACCATCCTGCCGCAATCTTGTTAGACTGAATCGACGAGTACACGTCCCCGCGC
>CAZOOE010000747.1:0-2868 GCA_964581275.1 uncultured Clostridia bacterium | reverse complement strand
CGCAGAGCGAAGCGAAGGCGCAGACGGGTTGGTCAGTTCGCCCCAATTGTAAGGTTTCTCCGGTCTGACCACCCCGTCCGCTCCATTAGGGAGGCTTCGCAATATTTTATTGATGTCGCGTCCACCCCTCCTCTGCGAGGAGGGGAATGTGCGCGCTTGAAATATATGAACATTCTCTTTGGTTACCTCAGACAATATCGCCTGCTGGTCGCATTGATCCTCTTGCTAGCGGCGATCAACCAGATCTTTTCGCTTCTCGATCCTGTCATCTTCCGGCACGTGATCGATGACTACGCCACGCGTTATAGCGACTACACTACGGGCCAGTTTTTTCGGGGTGTGGGTCTGTTGCTCGCCGCCGCCGTAGGTGTCGCGTTCGTCTCGCGCGTAGCCAAGAATTTCCAGGACTACTACATCAACGTCATCACCCAGCGGCTCGGCGCTCAAATTTATTCCGATGGAGTGCGCCACTCGCTCGAGCTGCCATATGCGGTCTTCGAAGATCAGCGCAGTGGAGAAACGCTCGGCAAGCTTCAGAAAGTCCGCGCAGACGTAGAGCGCCTGACGAATGCCGTCGTCAACATTCTTTTCATTTCCCTGGTCGGTGTTGTCTTCGTCATGATCTATGCGCTGCGGGTGCACTGGCTGATTGCGACCGTCTATTTCCTCACGATTCCGATCTTGGGCACATTGGTTTCTGTTCTCAGCCGGAAAATCAAAAAGATTCAAAAAGTAATTGTCGCTGAAACCACCGCCCTTGCCGGTTCCACCACCGAGTCCCTGCGCAATATCGAGTTGGTAAAGAGCCTCGGGCTTGCCCAGCAGGAAATCAGACGTCTGAACAACACGACGGGTAAAATCCTCGATCTGGAATTGAAAAAGGTCAAGTACCTGCGCAGCCTGAGTTTCATTCAGGGAACAACCGTCAATGCGATGCGGACGTCGATTTTGGGCCTGATGCTCTATTTGATTTTTGCGCGCGAGATCACGATGGGCCAATTCTTCTCGCTTTGGATCTACTCGTTTTTCATCTTCGGGCCGCTGCAGGAAGTGGGTAATGTCATCAACATCTACCGTGAGACAGAAGTCTCGCTCCAGAACTTTGAAGACATTTTGAGCACGCCGAGGGAGCCCCGGCCACAGCATCCGGTCAGCTTGCCTAGTCTGAGCCGGGTCGAATTCGAAAACGTCGTCTTTCAGCATCAATCCGCTACAACGAAGGCTCTCGACGGTATTTCGTTTGCGGGCTCGCTCGGAGAGACGATCGCGTTCGTCGGGCCCTCTGGTTCTGGGAAAACAACCCTGGTGAAGCTCCTGGTCGGCCTCTATCGTCCACAAGCCGGCGACATCCGCTATGACGGCTTTTCCATCGAGGATGTCGACTTGAATCAACTGCGGGAACGTATCGGCCTCGTCACGCAAGATACACAATTGTTCTCGGGAAGCATTCGCGAGAATCTACTCTTTGTGAATCCCAATGCGAGCGATGAAGACTGTATGGCGGTTCTGAACAAAGCCGCGTGCCAGAGTCTGCTTCGACGCGCGGACAAGGGGCTCGATACAGTTATCGGAGAGGGCGGTGTAAAAGTTTCCGGCGGGGAGAAGCAGCGCCTGTCCATCGCGCGAGCGTTGCTGCGCCGGCCGAATCTTCTGGTATTCGATGAGGCGACGTCGTCGTTGGATTCGCTGACGGAAGAAGAAATAAGCGAAACGATCCGCGAGGTATCGGTGCGGAAAGATCTCATCACGATTCTCATTGCCCATCGTCTCTCGACGGTTATCCACGCTGACAAGATTTTCGTTCTGGAGCGCGGACGCATCGTGGAAGCGGGCCGGCACGACGAACTGGTAGAACTCAAGGGACTTTATTACGCGATGTGGCGCCAGCAGATTGGCGAACGTTCGTCGCGAGATCTTCAATTCGCTTCTCCAGCGTCTCGATACGCTTCAACAAATCAGGTAGGCGTTTGAATATCGCGGAGCTCTTCAACCACAGCTTGTTGTCGATCGCAGGATAGCCGGAGACAATCTTATCGGGCTCGATCGAGTTGGGGATTCCCGTTTGGGCAGTGGCAACCACGCGATCGCCGATTTCCAGATGACCAGCCACTCCGACCTGGCCGGTCAGAATCACGCTACGTCCGATTTTCGAACTTCCCGCCAGGCCCACTTGCGCGCAGAGTAACGTATCTTCGCCGACATCCGACGCGTGGCCGACTTGCACGAGGTTGTCTATTTTTGCGCCTCGGCGGACGCGGGTTTCGCCGATTGTGGCTCGGTCGACAGTGGCATTGGCGCCTACTTCGACGTCATCTTCGATAAAGACGATGCCGGACTGCACGATTTTATAGTAGGTGCCGTCGTCTTGCTTGGCGTATCCAAAGCCGTCGGTACCGATCTTTACCCCGTCTTGGAGGATGACATTGTTGCCAAGGATACAGAACTCCCGAACGGTGACGTGGGCATAGGCCTTGAAGTTATCCCCTATATGAACACCGCGGCAGATATGGACAAATGGGTGAATCGTGCAATCGTTTCCGATTTGAACATCGTCCTCAATCACCACATAAGGGCCGATGGAAGCACCTTGTCCAATCTTTGCCGAGGGAGAGATGACGGCAGCAGAGTTGATCCGGCGCACTGGTTGCGGAGGCTGATAGAAGAGTTCCACCGCTCGCGCAAAAGTAAGATAAGGATTCGGACTCCTCAAGGTGGCCACCGGTATTTCCGGAAATTCGTTAGACACGATCACGGCGCTCGCTTTGGTCGTGCGCGCCTTGGCCGCGTACTTCGCATTCGAAACGAATGTCAAATGGCCGGCGTCGGCCTCATCAATGCCTACGACGCGGGTGATCTCCACGGTGCCGT
>CAZOOE010000746.1:0-2877 GCA_964581275.1 uncultured Clostridia bacterium | reverse complement strand
GGGGCGGCTTCGGCGACACTGATACGGCCTGATGGCGTTCTCCCAACACGCGCGGGCCGGGCCCGAGAGCGACAAGTGCGTCGATGCGCCCCCAGCCGATTTGCCGGGCCACGGCGAACTGTTCTTGGGCTTGCCATAAGAAAAGCCGACGACGAGAGGTCAGCGTCGCAACAGACGAGATCACCAAAATTCGCTGTTCGCAAGCCAACCTTCTGACTCTGTGCTCAGAATGCCCTGCACCAAAGGCAATGCTCACACCTGAGCAGGCGGCGATTGTGTCCTGCACAGACATCAGGTCGATATACCGATGGCTCGAAGCCGGATTGATTCATTACGCAGAGACCCCTGAAGGGTCATTGCTGGTTTGCCCCAATTCGGTCCTGGGATTGGTGATCAAGTCGGAGCCGATTGAAGGTTGGTTACCTTATTTGTCCGAATCGGTCGGTCATCGCCGGTGAATTCAACAGCGACACAAACTGATCGATAGGAAGTGCTTCCAGTGTCTCGGTGACCACCAACCCCCTGGCGGCAGCCGACAGGAGCGATTTCCCGATTCCGCTGCCGTCGGGATACTGGGTGATCCATAGAAAATCGTAGTGGCCTTGAAGAGCGTAGGCGCCCAAAACCTGCCCGCCGTCCCGGGTGATCCATCCGGCAGCTTCTTCGACAGCCTTGCCAAAGTCTTTGATTTCCTTCGCGCCCTGGGCGGTATTCTTCAGAAGCGTTACATAGATAGGCATATCGTCTCTCCTAATAAGATTTACCGTAGACGCCCGCGTCTGCGGTATGTTCTGAGCCGCTCTCTATCGTACCGCTGCGCCCTGACCGAAGCTATCCGAATGCTGGCCGGACAGGAGCGTTTTGCGGTGTGGTTTGTTGTGGTGAACCTCCTGACGAAATGAAGGCTCCCTTCCGTGTTGCTTACGCTGATGAGCTTGCAAATGGATTTACGGGGCGCCGGAAAGTCTGTCAAGACACCAGACCGAAAACCTCATCTCGACAACAAGACGCCCTCTCCGTTGCTAAAGATTCCCGCCACGCACCCGGTCATCAAAGTGGCTAGAGTCGACGCCACCAGTGCCCGCCAGCCAAGGGCCGCCAGGTCGTCGCGCCGTGATGGCGCAAGCGCCGCCGTGCCTCCAACAAATATTGCAACCGAAGCCACGTGCGCAAAGCCGCACAACGCATAGCTCAAAATCACGACGGTTCGCCCGTCGCTGACCTGTCCGCTTGTGATCATTTGACTGAGATCGTTGTAAGAAACAACTTCTGTCAGGATCACCCGCTCACCCAGGAGGCGGGCAGCGAGGGGTATGTCACTCGGCTGAATGCCAAGCAGATAAGCTAGCGGACGGAATACCCAACTGAGAATCCGCACAAATGAGAGCGGTTCGCCCATCCCAAACCACGAGCTGCCGAGTCCCAACAACTTGTCGCCGAGCGCGACCAGGCCGAGTATTGCAATCAGCAGCGCCGAGATCCCGGCCGCGAGTTTGAGCCCGTCCATCGAACCTTCGATGATCGCGCTCATCAGGTTCTTTGCGCGCGCCGATTCGTCTTCTGCCGGGACGCCGAGAGCCGTCTCGGGCGTTCCGGTCTCCGGTACAAGCAGCTTGCAGATCACGATTGCCGCCGGAATGGCAAGCACCGAGGCCGAGAGCAGATGCCCGGCTATTTGGGGAAACACCCCGGTCAGGAACGCTACGTAGATTCCAAGTGTGCTCGAAGCCACCGTGGCCATACCGGTGGTCAGGACGGTCAGCAACTCTGAACGGGTCATCGCGCTCAAGAAAGGCCTGATCACCAGCGCAGACTCGACGCCGACGAAAATATTAGCGGCCCCGCAGAGCGACTCGGCTCCACTGATTCCCATCGTGCGGTGAAATACCTTGGCGAACAAGCGGACAACCCACTGGAGCACGCGCAGGTGATAAAGAAGAGCAGTGAACGCAGCGAAGAATATCGCGACAGGAAGGACTTGAAAGAGGAGAATGAAACCGACCGAGCCCGATTCGCCGGGACTTGCGGCGAGCGGCCCAAACAAAAAAGCAGTGCCGGCCTTCGAAGCGTCGAGTAAGGCGAGCACGGCGTCGTTCAACCAGATGAACGGCCGGCGGGAAGCGGGGACTCGAAAAATCAGGAGCCCTATCACCAGCTGCAATGCGACTCCCCACGCGAAGGTTTTTAGCGAAACCTTTCGCCGATCAGTCGAGAGCAACCAGGCGATCCCGGCGAAGACCAGGAAACCCGCCGCCGATACAAGGTGATAGATCATGTGAGGGGATAGCGAAGGTAAACAGTCCCAAGTTCCCGAATAGGATGTTGCCCCACTAGATTTGAAAACGATAATTGTTTGAACATACATTTCCCGACCGCGGCGCTTTCGAAAAAATCATCCGGCTCTCGTCTGTTGGTACTGCAAACGAGGTATTCTCCTTGTTCGGGAAAGGTGGTCATAGCTGTGGGATCATAACCCCGTCGCTGACGGGCCACAAGCTATCGAATACCCCTATTTTTTCGCACGTATTCGAGCGGTTCTGAGAAGGCGCCCTTTGTGTTGAGGTGTCTGAGAACGAAACTCTGGAGCTTTTGCGGTGGGGCCGTGAGCACTATATCTTGGTCAACGTGCTCGTGTCCGAGTGCCCTTGGGCTTTTCTTAAGGAACTTCTCCAACCAATCTGAGTCGAGCCCCGAAATCTTAAGGGTTGGCTCAACCTGCGAGACAAAAAAGAAAATGTTTACCTGCAAGGCCAGGCAGTCACATTCGACACAAGTATCTTTAACGTCCATGAACAGTTTGTCACCCAGCCCTATGAGTCCTCGGTCGTAAGTCTTCTTCTTACTCCCGTGACACGTGAAGACTAACACGTTCATTGT
>CAZOOE010000745.1:0-2886 GCA_964581275.1 uncultured Clostridia bacterium | reverse complement strand
TTCAAGCCTCGGTCGATCGGACGATCGAGGCCTACGGCAAGATCGACATACTGGTCAACAATGCGGGTGTTACCTGGGGACAACCTATCGAAGAACACTCGCTGGAGAAATGGAACATGGTGCTGCAGATCAACCTGACCGGCGCGTTTCTATTCTCTCAACGCGCGGGTCGGGAAATGCTAAAACGCCGCAGCGGCAACATCATAAACGTGGCGTCGATCGCCGGTCTCACCGGCACAATGGAGCACGGACAGCACATTGTAGGATACGTCGCGGCAAAGGGAGGCTTGATCGCGATGACCCGCGAGTTTGCCGCCAAGTGGGCGAAGCGAGGCATACGTGTCAACGCGATTGCTCCGGGTTTCTTTCCCTCGCGAATGACTGAAAGAGTTCTGGAGACCGCCCAGCCTCTGATCGAAGCGGGCGTGCCTATGGGTCGTGTCGGCGCTGAGGGCGAGTTGAAAGGTGTAGCCGTTTTCCTCGCGGCGCCGGCTTCCGGCTATGTTACTGGTCACACGATGGTAGTCGACGGAGGTGGGACGATCTGCTGATCATCGAGTGAGACGATTGCTATGAAGCGAACTCTCCAAATCTCAATCGCCAATATCATCGCCGCCCTCTGCTTAGCCCTGAGCGCCAGTGCGCAGAGCAAGTTGATGGCCGGCGTTGCCAAGTCCGACATCACGCCGGCAGTCGGAACGCCGCTCGCTGGATACGGCGCGAGACGAGCCCAGCCTTCAACCGGAGTGCACGATCCCACCGAAGCGCGGGCGTTGATCATCGACAACCGCAGCGAGAAGATCGCCTTCGTCAGCGTCGACCACCTGGGCTTCGATCACGGGATGGTTGAACGCATCCGAAGAATCGCCTCCGAAGCCACTCACATCCTTCCCGACCATATCTACATAATGTCGTCGCACACGCACTCGGGCGGCGGAGCGTTCATGGAGACGCTGCCGCTGTTGGCGAACGTGCTCGCGGGCAAGTTCGATCCGTTGATTCGGGCCTTCTACGAACAGCGCACCGCTGACGCGATCATCGCCGCCAGCAAGACGCTCAAACCCGCTCGCATCGCGCTCGGCGCCGGCGAAGCCCTGGGCATCTCGCGCTTCAGATCGAGTTGGCCGCCCAATGGCCCGGTCGATCCTGAAGTCGGCGTGATCCGCGTCGATTCAACCGAGACTGGAAAGCCGATGGCGGTGTTGATGAACTTCGCGGCGCACCCGACGGTGCTGGGAGCCGACAATATGACGTTTTCGGCTGACTTCGTCGGCTACGCGAGAAATGCGCTCGAGCGACTACTTGGCGGGGACGCGATGGCGATCTTTGCGAACGGAGCCCAGGGCACTATCTCGCCGCACCCGTTTCAAGGCGATGACGGCTGGCAGCGCGCCGAAAACGTCGGGACGATACTCGCCGCTGAGGCTTTCAAGATACTGTTGATGATCAAGCCGCAAGACACAATGGACATCAAGCTGGTCCGAACTGCGCTGACGCTGAAGATTGTGCCAACTTCGGTTTTTCCGCCAGGGATGACCTACCCACCGAGCTATGAGTCAGAGATCAACGCTATCTCCTTTGACAATCGGATCGCGTTCGTCGCGATTCCGGGAGAGCTCGGCAGTATTCTGAACTTTCAGATCAAAGAGCGCGGCAAGCTGCTGGGGTTTGAAAGAACTTTCCTCCTCGGGCTGACAAACGACGCGCTCGGTTACATCATCACCGAAGACGAATATAGACACAAAACATACGAGTCGACGATCTCGCTGTTCGGGCCGACGTTTGGAAGCCTTATCGCCAACGAATCATTCCAGCTGCTCGAAAAACTTCGGCCAGTTGAGAAAAAGAAGTCTGAGTGACGCAATAGGGCCGAGCCATTCCAGCGTTCAAGATGGCGCACCACCGAATTCGCCTCAGCCTTGATTTGAGCACAGCGCAAATGTTCCCGCAGATTTTAAGACCAACGCCGAAGACCAGTAGTCAAATTCAGTAAGCTCTCTCCTTTATTAATCACTAATTCTCTCACGCGATTCTATCGGGCGAGTGTCGCGGTGTGTGAACCATAAAACAAAAAAGGAGATTTGAAATGAGAAAAGCTTTGATCCTGTTGGTGCTTTTGTTTGCGATAGCCATCAGCGCATTCGCGGCGACTCAGGCGCAACTTGGTGACCGGCACAACCCTTGCGTTCGCAGATGTCGCGAAGAGTTCAGAGAAGCAAGTCAGCGGTGCCGAAACCTTCCGCCGGGTGAACGGCGAGAATGCGAGCGGAGAGCTCGCGAGCGCTTCGAAGCCTGCGTCCGAAGTTGCAGGTGAAGGAGACCACGGGGAGCACGGACCGTGGCAGCTGACTGCCTCCCGTGATCCCCGTGTACACCTTGTCGCTCTCGCTCCAAGTCCGCCGCCATTCGCAGCCTCCAACGAACTGCCCAAAACCCGCTTTCTGTCTATCACCGGACAGGCTATCTTAATTGTCGAACTTTCGTTTCGGCCCGCTCGTAACTTAGATCGGACAAGCCAGCCAATAAGGAGAACCTGGAACCATGTTTTCGCCTCTTTTTGGAGTAGCAGCTATCATTCTGGACATATTCGCCCTGACGGACGTTATGAGATCCAGCCGCGATACCACGACAAAGGTCGTGTTGATGGTGTTGATCCTATTGTTCCCGATCATCGCCGCCGGTCTTTATCTGCTGGTCTTCCGCAACAAAGGGTATTAGACCGCTCCCGATCGACTCACCTTCGAACCGCTAACCGAGCCAGAAATAGAAACCCGGTCGTTCAGCCAAATTGCCGATCTCGCTCGTCCGCCCCTTTCCAAATCTTCTTCGCCCCAATACCAAGCCACCCAACTTCAAAGATTCATTTGACGATTCTTAGACTTCAGT
>CAZOOE010000744.1:0-2891 GCA_964581275.1 uncultured Clostridia bacterium | reverse complement strand
GCGAGCGGTATCACTGCCGCGCGCGGCGTCCTCGCTCAGCCTGACACTGTTGCTGGTGCTCGGCCAATCCACGTTTGTCTCCAGCGCACGAGCATCACGACTTCCAGATGGACCCGAGGTTGTAATGGACTCGACTAATCGGGACTTTGGAGAAGTGTTCGCCGGAGAAGAGCTGGAGCAGTACTTTCCGGTGCGGAATGCTGGGAACAAACCTCTCGAACTCGCCCGAAAGTCGATGCTGAGCACGCGATCAGCCGCTCATGGGTATCCAGTCGCCGCAGCGGTGTGGCGACCGGACAACGAACGTCGAGCTCGACCTGTTGCGGCGAGACCGGCGGCGCCGAGCTGATGCCCTCCCTCTGACTTCTACTTCGAGAAAGTCGTCCAGCCTGGTCAGGTTGGAACCATCATAGTCAAGGTTCACACTGCGGACCAAATGGGCCCGATCGGGGCGAGTTACGAACTTCAGACTAACGACCCGAAGCACCCGTTCATCAAGGTAACGATTGTCGCGAATGTGAAACCTTTGCCGGCGTACGTCAGACGGATTACGACCGCCAATGTGGAGCACGGCGAAACAAACGGCGCCTTCCAAATCTGGCCGACCGCGCGACCCGCGGTCTCGATCGAGCCCGGCGAGCGGCTAACAATCTCTCTTAGAATAAGATCTCAGGTCACCGATGCCGGAGGCCTCAAGCTTGGGCCGGATGCGCCGGACTCTTGGAAGCTCAGGCGCGAAGCGACCGGCGATTACTGGTTAGATATCACCGTCGCGGCAGGGGCCGGTTCGCCGACAGTGCCGGTCATCGTGCAGCGAGGCGACGGCTCCCTTGAAATTCGCGTTCAGTTGATGGTGACAGTCCCTTCTGAGAATCTTATTGCGACGCCACGAGCGCTCGACTTTGGCGAAAGAACCCTATCGAACGTGAGCAGCGCGATGCAAAGGCTTGGCGTTAGAAAGGAAGCCGGTTCTTTTCATATCCGAGTGGTCTCCTCAACACTGCCGATCCTGAAGTTCGAGCAAAAGACGATGGTTGACGGCAGCAACTATTTGATCAAGATCTCAATTGATCCAACCAAACCTCTGAAGCCGGGTGTATACGAAGGCATGGTGGTAATCGAGACCGATGAGGGTCACCGCGTTGAAGTCCCAATAAAGCTCAAATTGGTCGATCGCTGAGCACCGGCGCAGTTTTGAGTACCGGCTTCAGCCGGCGTCTTGAAAAACACTCGCCTGCTGAAGCCGGTACTCCAAACGGCGTGGTACTCAAAACCGCGTACCCAACACCTGCGTCGTTCGGCAGTCATCTGGGCCAATTCCTTGACACTCCCATAGCGCGCCTATATGCTCAAGCTCTAGCAAACCAGGCATTCCAGTAATCAAATTTTGAACGCCACGCTCAGGAGGATTCGGTTCAATGGACCCGAAGAGAGTCTTGCAGTTCGCGGTTGACGAGCAAGTGAAGTTCGTCGATATCCGGTTCACAGATTTGCCCGGCGGCTGGCATCACGTCACCGTGCCCATAAACCAATTCAATGAAGACTCGTTTGAGGCGGGCATCGGTTTCGACGCGTCGAGCCTGCGAGGTTGGGCCTCGATAAACGAGTCGGACATGCTGCTGATCCCCGACGCCAGCCGGTTTTGGATCGATCCGTTTTTCGAAGAACCGACGCTGTGCATGTTCGCGAATGCGGTCGACCCAATGACCAAGGAAGGCTACGAGATGGACCCCCGCGCGGTGGCGCAGCGGGCCGAGAGTTATCTTAAATTCACGGGCATTGCTGACACCTGCTACTTCGGTCCGGAGGCTGAGTTTTTCATCTTCGATCAAGTCAGCTATCACAACGAGGTAAACAGCGCTGGATATCACTTCGACTCGTCGGAAGGACTCTGGAACTCCGGACGCGTTGAAGACAATCTCGGGTATCGAGTGCGGACCAAGGAAGGCTACGTGCCGGTCCCGCCAGTGGATTCGCTACACGATCTCCGGTCGGACATAGTGCAGAACCTGCAGTCGGTCGGCATTGAACCCGAGATGCATCACCACGAAGTTGCGAGCGGCGGACAATGCGAGATCGACTTTCGCTTCTCGACGCTGCTCGGAACTGCCGACAACGTGTTGCTTTTCAAATACGTAGTCAAGAACACCGCATTTTACTACGGCAAGGCCGCGACGTTCATGCCGAAGCCGATGTTCGGTGATAACGGCAGCGGGATGCATTGCCATCAGAGCTTCTGGAAAGGTGAGAAGGCACTTTTTGCCGGCGACAAGTACGCCGGTATTTCCGAGATGGCGTTGCACTATGCAGGGGGCATACTCAAGCACGCGGCGGCGATCGCGGCGCTGGCGGCCCCCACGACGAACAGTTACAAACGACTGGTGCCCGGCTATGAAGCTCCGGTTAACCTGGCTTACTCGCGGCGCAATCGCTCGGCGGCGATTCGCATCCCCATGTATTCGCAATCGGCCGGCGCGAAGCGACTGGAAATCCGCTTTCCGGATCCGTCGTGCAATCCCTATCTGGCGTTTTCCGCGATGATGATGGCGGGGCTGGATGGTGTTCAGAATCGCATCGATCCGGGTGAACCGCTCGACAAGGACATCTACGATCTTTCGCCGGAAGAGCTGAAGGATGTGCCGACCTTGCCCGGCTCGCTGGACGTTGCGCTCGACGCACTCGAGGCCGACCACGAGTTCATGCTCAAGGGCGATGTGTTCACCGAAGCCCTGATCGAGCGGTGGATAAGCTACAAACGAGCGAAGGAAGTCGATCCAATTCGGATGCGGCCGCACCCGCTCGAGTTTCAGATGTACTTCGATGTCTAAGTTGTCGAGATGGAATCACCGCAGAGAAACGCAGACTGAGTTGTCTGCGTTTTTTTGCCTGCG
>CAZOOE010000743.1:2435-2893 GCA_964581275.1 uncultured Clostridia bacterium | reverse complement strand
TCGACTTGATGGCGCCGCCTTGGGCCTCGTCAAGGCGGCGCATCGCCTTGACCTTAACGAGGGAGTCATCGAGATCCTTGTGGACTTCGGTCCTGGTTCCTTCGTACTGGCGCCGACCATAGAGGCTGTTGAACGTTACTTACAGCAACAAGAACTCAGCGTGGCGGTGTCCGGCCTGGCGCCTTCAATAACCGGGCGCGGCCGCATAACCCAAACGGCCGTTTGTGCTGATGCCTCACGCCGCCCACCGCTTTGCTCCGAACGAAATGCTTCTGCCGCCATCCACCAATTGTTAGCTGCCCACAGCGACTCGCTTCCTCCACCCTCGCAGCCCCGGATAGAACGTGTCCGAAATAACGGGAGAGCCCAAAGGGGCCCCCACCGACCGCCCCCACAATACCCGACGAGACCCAACCAACCAACAAAACCACCACCGCAGCCCACCCCCCCACCCTACC
>CAZOOE010000743.1:794-2425 GCA_964581275.1 uncultured Clostridia bacterium | reverse complement strand
TTTGGTCAGAACGAAATGCTTCTGCCGCGATCAAGCAGTTGTTATCTGCCTGCGGCGACTCCAGCCTTCGACCTCGGCGGCCCGGGATAGAACGTGTCCGACTTAGCGGGAGACGCCAAAGGTGCCCCCACGGACGACCTTCGCAATACCAGCAGAAACTAACCAATCGAAAAAACCGCGCTCCACGGCTCCCAGCCGACTGATCAGTATAGGATTGATTGAAGCGCATGTGACAAGGCTCGACGCAAAGACTTGGTGCATCTCTCGTCTCAGCTTTCCAACGGATGCGGAGTCGTACCGGTCGAAGGCTAGGGCTAAGTTGCCTGTCGGATGGACGGCGCCCATTGCCGCATGGACTTCCCCGGACAGATTCCCGTAGCGGGTATGTAAGAGATCAATCGCTGCCTTCCCGATCTTTGACGGATCATCCCTAGCCAACCGCTCCTTTGCATAGGCGAAGAATCGACCGACATTTGCGGAGGCTGCTGCCGCAATTGGTTCCTGTGGTCTGTCGGCCCAGCTCCGTCCTGGATTGGCAAGGAAGTCTGCCCATTCGACTGGATGATCGATGAAGTACACGTACCAGACTGTACATTCAATGAGACGTCGGAGTTCAACGCGGGCAAGGCTCAATTGACGGACCACCGCTAAGACTAAGGACCGGCGAGCAATACCACTGGCAGCCCGCAGGAGACTATTCCCGTCGGACCCAAATGCGGCAAAAGAGGCATATGCGGCGGTTGCAGATTTGAATGCTCCTTTGAGGTCTGGGTCCGCTCTGCTCGCGTCGAGGAAGGTATCAATGCTTGTCTTGAGATCACCGACAAATTCTTGATATTGGGCGCCGAGAAGTGCTGGACTCGGCAGAGTCATTCTTTAGAGAATGATCTGATGATGTTCATCCATCCGGAAGTCTCGTCGACATCGAGCAGACTACGTAAGCGCTTGAGCGTCTCATTGCGCGTCTGCGTTGGAAGGCGCTCGAGATCCCGAACAATTCGACGAACGACGGCGCGGCGCGTCTCCTTAGGCCTAGCGCGGGTTGGCAGGCCACTACGGTTGAACAGTCTAACAAGTTCTCGATTGGTCAATTTCGGCGTGAGATGGAGAAAGTATTCAACAAGATTATCTGAGCTCTCTGTTCTGATCCCGCTAGATAAAACGGCATACCTAGCAGTACTAGGGAGGTGCTCATCGTAACGGCCGGGAACATGCTCCGATGGGCGCCCTGTGGGGAAGAGCGGCGCTTGTCTGCGATCTGGTGATGAAAGCAACGCTCCCGAAAAGGCTTTCAGGATTTGTTTGATCTGTGGATCAAGTGCTTGTTGTTCCGCCGAGGTGATGACAAGAGGATCAATCTCAGCTAAAAGCCGATAAATCTCAGACAAGAGCTGGTAAGAGTTCATGAGGTTATCGTGGACGATGCGGAAAGTGATGCAATGCGCTGATTCATTTCGGCCACGAGACTATTGATGCTCGCCTTGGTGAGTTCACGAGCGTAGGGGGTTTCGAAGACTGGGCTCTGTTGGTGAACCGAGCGTAGATATGAGGTTGACTCGTGTATCTTGGTCTTAAAGACGTAGGAGGCGATCTTCTTAACCGAGGTTTTGCACTCGACGTCGATCGGGTGG
>CAZOOE010000743.1:0-784 GCA_964581275.1 uncultured Clostridia bacterium | reverse complement strand
TCGCAGTCGAAGATCACGAGCTCGATCGGGTGGGGAGTTTTGGAGACGCGAGTGAAGACAACACCAAGGTCCTGGACGTTGCTCGGGTCGGGATAGTCGCGGCGAAAGTTATCAATGACTTCTTTCATGAGGCCATACCCGAGAATGGAGAAGCGGTCAGGGCGCATCGGTACTAGGACGAAGTTGGCTGCCATGAAGGCGGTCGCCGTGAGGACTGTATCGGTTGGAGCGCAGTCTATGAAGGCATAGTCGAAATATCGTTCCCAGCGCTGAAGGAGCTTGTGTAGGCGGAATTCGACGCCTTGAGGGTTCTTGACGGCTCGAGCCAGTTCGAGCTCAGAAGGTAGAAGAAAGAGGTAGGCGCCTTTGCCTACACGGTCAATTGGGGGCAGGATCGAGAACTCGTCATCGGTAGGTTTCGAAGTCAGCGGCATCCGGGATCGGCTCGTGTCCAGTAGGACATTTGCGACGGTGCCATGCTTCTTGCGTTGGGCGTCATATCGCTCATAGGTGAGGAGGTACTGCGACGCATTGAATTGAGGGTCAAGGTCGACTAGGAGCACGCGTTTTTTCGCATGCCGACAGAGGCTCCACGCGAGATTGACCGCAAGCGTCGTCTTACCGACTCCGCCCTTCATGTTCACGAGGGCTACTGTCTGCATCACCGCTCCTAGAGTTAGCCCCCCGGCCGGAGTAGTGAGCGCCAGGGTCTCACCCCTCTATCAACCCGGAGTTGGGTATGCCAAGCGGAGCAAGTATAGCGTAAAGATCCGTATTCCCTGAG
>CAZOOE010000742.1:0-2896 GCA_964581275.1 uncultured Clostridia bacterium | reverse complement strand
TCTTCTTCTTCTTCGGTTGAAGGAAACAACAATTGAAGGGAGGAAGAAAACGGAAGGAACAACTCGCCCGAGTTCTTCCTTCCTTTATTTTTTTGTCGCATCTCCGATTCTCCGGCGGGAGCCTGAAAGTCCAACAAACTTAAGTTTGTCGGCTGGAGCGATAGAGTGTCGACTGAGGAGAGCGGCGAATCTTGAAGGAGGATGGCGACTCACTTATAATCTCTCTCTGGTAATTTGAGGAGGGGTATCCTAATGGTAAGGAAGCGGTCTTGAAAACCGCCGGGCGAAAGCCCTTGCAGGTTCGAGTCCTGTCCCCTCCGCCACAATCTCAAATAGTCATAGAAGATGAATCATCATCATCGATTGCTCGGCTGGTCTGTCATCCTCATTCTCGAGTTATTCGCTCCACGCATGACTCCGCAGATCTCCGCCGGACAAACGCCAACGCAAGACTATCTGGTCTATGTCGTCTGCGAGTCGGCCGACAAAATCGCTTTGATTCGGTTCGGTCATCAAGGCGCGCAGGTCGAAGAGCTCATCGACACCGGCTCGATGCCCAGCGATATCGATGGTCCCCATGGCATAGTCGTCTCACCCGACAAAGAGTTCTATTACGTATCACTCGGACACGGCCGCCCGTACGGTTCAGTTTTGAAGTATTCGACAAAGGACAACAGCGTGCTTGGCAAGGTAACGCTTGGGTTCTTTCCGGCTACCATGGATATTTCGCGTGACGGCGGGCTTCTTTACGTCGTCAATTTCAATCTTCACGGTGACATGGTTCCATCCTCGGTTTCGATCGTCGCCACCGAACCAATGATCGAGGTCGCCCGTGTTCCGACTTGCACCATGCCCCACGGCTCACGCATCAACCCTCAGGGCACCAGGCAGTACTCAGCCTGCATGATGGACGACTTGCTGGTCGAGATCGATACCAATAGCCTTAAGGTTTCTCGCCACTTTATTGTGACCAAAGGAAGAGAGATGGGAATGAACGGCTCGCCGTCATCGCACGCGATGAGCGGGAAATCTACCCACGACGCTGGTGGCCACGGAATGGAGCCGCCCAAACCCGGTGACACTTCTTGCTCACCAACCTGGGCCCAACCATCGGCCGATGGAAAGTTCGTCTTCGTTGCTTGCAACAAGTCAGATGAGATCTTAGAAATCGACGCAGCGAGCTGGAAAGTTACGCGCAGAGTCGCCGCCCGACCCGGCGTCTACAATCTCGCGGTTACCACGGATGGGAGGCTCATCGCAACAAACAAGCGGGATCAGTCGGTCTCGGTGTACGAGCTGAAGTCGGGCCGGGAGTTGGCGCGAATTCCTACAAAACGCCGGGTCATCCACGGCGCCGTGGTCTCCCCAGACAACCGCTATGCATTCATCTCGGTCGAAGGGGTGGGCTCGGAACCAGGTACGGTGGAGGTAATAGGTCTGAATTCTCTGAAAACGGTCGCGACCGTGGACCTCCCTGAACAAGCGGCCGGCATTGACTTCTTCAAGATGGAACCAGCCAAGTGAGTCCAATCGGGCGCAATCGTACGAGGGAGTTGGGATGGGTTGAAACCACTCTTCTCATTACCACCTCGATTCATTGAGGTGCGCCGAGGGAGCCGAGCTTGCTCTTAACTGTTTGATTGCACCCACCTCAATCGCCGGGCGCGGTCGTGGAACCCTTCTGCTTAGGCTTTCCGATCTTTACGATCCATATGCCCGAGTTGATATCGTTGAAGAAAATCACATCGCCGTGCGGCTGAGCGCCCCAGGTAAAGGGCAGATTAGATCTAAACCCCGACGGATCCCCGGTCCAAAGCCGCCCGATCTCGCGACCTTGCCTGTACAGGTCCCCTCTAAGCTCGCCCGACACATCGACCACCCGAGCGCCTCCCGAGTAATAGCCCATACTGAGCACGTCGTCCTTGACCCAAACGTTATGCGCGCCGCCCTCGGGCACCGTGTAATTGGCGACCTCTCTTGGATGATGGATATCGTTCACGTCCACGACGTGAACGATTCCTCGCACCGGAATCCGTTTCTTAGCCTGTATATCGAAGACAGCCGGAAAAACCTCATCTCCGACGAAGACGTAGTTCTTGTAGCGAAACACCGCGTGCGCGCCTGCCAGCCACCCATCGCCGTACAATTCGTGGTAATTCATTCGGTACTGGCTGACGAACTGTGGCTTCTCCGGACTGCCACCCTTTATGCCGCTGCCGACGTCCAGAATTATCAGACCGTCTCTCCAGTAAGCCAGATAGGCCAGCCCGTCTTTGACCTGAACATCGTGTAGATATCTTCCAGCCATCGACTCTTCGCCATCGGCGCCGGTAACCTTTCGCACCAGCGGACTCTCGACTTGCCACCGCGCGACCTCTCTTGGATTCTTTATGTCTTGAAAATCGATGACCCGCAACGAGCCGGTTGCGTCGTCGGTCAGGTAAACATAATGACTATCGATGAACGCGCTGTGGACCCCGCCGGTTACCGTCGCCGTGTAGTCTGAAATGACCTTCGGGTGCGCGGGATCGGACGTGTCGAGGAACACGATTCCGTTTTTTCGATTTGATGCGCCCTCACGAGTGAGCACCGCGATCTTGCCGTCGGGCGTTGTGCTCACGTCGTTGGTGTGCCGAGCATCAACTTTAACCGTATCGGTGAGCTTAGGGTGCGCCGGATCCGAGATATCATAAACCATCAGCTTGTCGGATATCGTCGACACATAAGCGAAGTTGCCAATGATCCATTGTTCAGCTGCCTGAAAGTCTTTGACTGGGGCACGCCCGACCCCTTCCAATTCGCGCTCCGCGTTTCGAAGCGTTCCGATCACAGAAGCCAGGGCCTTGCGAACACCGTCTCAGGCGCTAACGAGACAAGCGCCTGGGCTTTCCGCCAA
>CAZOOE010000741.1:0-2897 GCA_964581275.1 uncultured Clostridia bacterium | reverse complement strand
GCCAGCAGTTCCAGATGGTCCGGATCGCCAGCACCTGCTCGCGAAGCTTCGGGCCTGGAGACTCGAACTTCACCGAGAAACGCCGCTCGTTGTGCCCCTTTACCTGCGAGCCGAGTCCGAGGATCATCCGTCCGCTCGACGCCTTCTGGAGATCCCACGCGATGTGTGCAGTGATCATCGGGCTGCGCGGGAATGCGACAGCGATAGCGGTGCCAAGCTTGATACGCTCAGTATTCGTAGCGGCGACGGCGAGCGGCAGATACGGATCGTGCTGTGTCTCCGAAGACCACAGGCAGTCGTAGCCCATTGCCTCGACCTTCCGCGCGTATTGCGGAATGGATCTCAGATCATGGGTGAGCATACTGGCGTCGAGCTTCACGGGACTGCTTACATTTTAGTGCGGCTAGGCTTTGCACAGCGCTTCTTTGATTTCATGAAACTCGACAGAGTCCGTCCGGTAGCTCTCTTTGTGTGGCAGATATTCGATCTCCGTGAATTCGTTTAGTAATCGTTCGCCCAATTTCTCTTCCGGACGGAATACGGTAGGCACTCTTGAAACCGGCTGCTCTTGTGCGAGGGAGTCGAGGAAAGCGATGAAGCCGTAGGGATCGAATCCGGCTTTCCATGCGTATTGGACTCCAAGTTGATCGGCTTCCTTTTGATACTTCTCGACCGGTTCGACGAGTGCGCGGTCGACGAGCGTGCCTAAGCCCTGAAGTCCATAATTGACGCCGTAATACGTTCCTGCATTACTAAACCCTCCCGTAAACAATCCCGTCGTCACCTGCGCCGCCGGCACAAAGAGCTTTGATATAAATGAGCGTTTGGATGTGCGCGTTCCGTGGCGAGCTGCGATACGGGCTATCTCCCGCGACATGACGCCGGCCAACTGAGCTTCTGTTTCAGCAGTTCGAATCAAACCAGAGGGTATATAAAGGAAGCCACCGGGCAGCGTAATAGGAGCGATGCCGGGACTGTCGGTAACCGTGACGCGGAGTGGTACTTTCAAGTCTGAGCTCTCGGCAATCTTGCCGGCGAGCTGCCGCACATAGCGCTGAATATCCAGATCCTCGAGCGCGCCTGGCATTAAACCACTGGAGGTCATCTGCTGCGCCGCCTGTTGTCCTACCGCGATATCTTCCTCAGGCTTCTTGACGATCCGGCGGTAACCGATGTCGTCAATATCGCCGTGCTTGCGTTCGCGAGCCCGACCGTCTTCAATACGGCGAGCGATTTCATCCCGGCGCCTGGGCCAATACTCGATCAGGTGGAGTTTGGCTAGTTTTACCTCAAAGGCGCCCGGAATAAGGTGATCGCATTCGATCGCGCTGTTTCCAATCGCGTGCTCCTGGTCGGCAATTTGCACGTGCAGCGTCTCGCGGCGCGCCGCCATCGAGTCCGTGTCTCTCGACGCTGATCCGTTGATTTCGTTCAATTCCTTCCGGGCTGTGGACAGCTCGTGTTGCGAATACTTCCGGGCATCACGGCATTGATCAATTTTCTCAGCTCGTTCCCGTTCAATTGCGGATCTGACCGACCTCAATCGGGCTCGAGAGTCCGCAGTGGGCCGTGTGGCATCCTGCAACGCGGCGTATGGCCGGTCGAGTTGCACCTCGATCGGCAACCAATCGGTTTGCTGTGCAGCGGCTGTGAAGTGTAACGACAACATTACTACCAGGACGGAGTACTTCTTCACATCTCCTCCTACGCATTCAGCGTACACGAGGCGCTTGGATGCAATCTCAAGTTGACGTACTTGCGGCAAAAAGGTAACAAAGGGGGTGTACTCCGCAAGAATTTCATACGATAGCGCTCGATTCAGATGGCGACTTCTAGTTCAGGGCTCTCGCTGGAAAAGATCGAAAGGTCGTTGCAGTTCATCGATCCCGTCTTCTTGAATACGCCGCAGTTTCGAAGCGACAGCTTAAGCCGTAAGCTCGAGTCGGACTTAGTGCTGAAAGTTGAAACGATTAATCCCATACGATCATTCAAGGGACGGGGCGCCGAATTTCTCGTGTCGTGTTTGCCCGACGAACCCCGGACGCTCGTCTGTGGCTCAGCGGGTAACTTTGGGCAGGGTTTGGCGTATGCGGCCCGGAAGCGAGGGTTCCGAGTTGTTATTTTTGCGGCTCAGGGCGCAAATCCTCTGAAAGTAGATCGCATGCGTCAATTGGGAGGAGAGGTTGAATTGTTCGGCGCCAACTTTGACCAGGCCAAGGCAGAGGCGCGCCGGTTTGCTGAATCTACCGAGGCGCGTTTCATCGACGATGGGAGAGAACCAGAAATTGCGGAGGGAGCGGGCACCATTGCGGTCGAACTCTGTGCCTGGAACAAACAATTCGATGCCCTTCTTATTCCATTGGGAGATGGGGCTTTGGTCGCGGGAATCGGGCGATGGATGAAAACGCATTCGCCCACTACGCGCATTGTGGGCGTGTGCGCGGCGGGAGCTCCGGCATTGGCGAGATCCTGGCAAGAAGGGAGACTGTGCACCACCGAGACCTCGTCGACAATCGCCGACGGCATTGACGTGCGCGTGCCGGTTCTGGAATCGCTGTTGAATCTGATGGGTCTAATGAATGAGGTGCTGCTGGTTGAAGACGAATCGCTGATTCAGGCCATGCGTCTGGCATTTAACTATCATGGTTTGGTGATAGAACCAGCGGGCGCGGCTGGCCTCGCAGCCGCGATCACATACCATGAGCGATTTCGCGGCGCGCGGCTCGCCATACCGTTGTGTGGTGGCAATCTGACCTCAGGACAAGTACAGCGTTGGTTGCTTGCCGCAACTTGATCTCACACTTTATTATCCGTTCCTTTTGATTTTGTTCTCGTAACGCAACTGTAGGGGCGGTCTATGACCGCCCGCGATCTTGACCTTCGACATCGTGGGCGGT
>CAZOOE010000740.1:0-2901 GCA_964581275.1 uncultured Clostridia bacterium | reverse complement strand
CTCTGCGATGCCGCATATAACAATCGTGATACCATCGTTGTTGATAGGGGCGGGCAACGCGCTACTCGCACCGGAGCGGCCATCGAGCGCAGCCTTGATCTGCGCATTCGCGTTCTCCTCCAGGTCGCTTTGCACGTGCAGGACGCACTTGGAATCTGCATCACACCCTTGCGCCCTCAGTTCTTCGATTCCCCTTTTGACCGCAAGATAAATTGGCGAGCTTCTGGTTCTTGGCAACGTCTCGCATTTCTTTTTCAGGTCGCCGAGCAACTCCTCTCGCCGGTCCAGGGCAGCGCTACGCCCTTCGAGCACCCGCCCGTTCACCGGTACTTCGAAGCTTGCCACCAGGACCGGCTCACTTGCGCTCGAAGCGTCCCCGGTCGCAATGACCGTCACCTTCGAGCCTTTGCCAAGATCAGGGGACTCCAAGGCGTGCTTGGCAGACGCAGCCACACTCTCCGGGCCGATGGCGGTCGACTCCGAGCGATCCCAAACGTCGACGCAGTGAGGTGTATGCGCTCTTCCGCCGCCCCGCCAACGCCAAAATCCAAATCCGATTGTCCCTACAGCGATCAACACACACGCAGCAATTCTTTGCTTATTCATAATTTGTCCTTCCTTCCCGCGCCGAGGACGCGGCCCCGGTTGTCAGCGATCCCCGCTAGGTAACCGTCTCTGGCTGCCTTGAGCGCGGTTGCTTCCAGTTCATCGATATGCAAGTTCCGAATGGCTCTATCCTCGACGTAGTCGATATGACTGTGTATCGCTTCATTCAATACCTTTAAGCGGTTCTTCCAGCGCTCCAGCTTGCTCTTTGCGGCATCGAGCGCGGCGGTTGCTTTTTCCGCGGCAGCATTCCGAAGCGACCACTCCCCCATCGCCGCCCTCCGCCTTGTGGCCACGCCCTCCAAAGCCAAAACTATGCCCAACTCCAGAACGCTCATCCCTATGGGGAAGACGATGTCCCCTACTCTTCTGGCTGCGCCGATGCGAATCGCTCCGAGAGCAATGCTCACGAATATTCCAGCACCGAGACCCATCCAATTTGTAAGACTGCGATGACCGGTCGAGTCCGAATCCCCGAGGATCATCAGCGCGATCAGGAGTCCTAGAAAGAGCCCGCAGGCAAGCGACAGCATCCAGGAGATGAGATCGTCATCCATCACAAACACCGTGTCGTGGAGCGTTGGCGCAACGGTAATCATTGTCGCCACGACGGACGCCGCCACGAGCAGCGGTGACGGCTTGGGCGGTTGTGGTCCCGGATAGGCCCGAGCGACTTCCTCTTCGCGCTGAGCGACATCGGCCTCGGCAAACTTTGCGGCTTGTTCGACATCTGCCCTGTCGCTGACGTTCTTTTTGTATTCGCCATCCAGCATCTCGTCGTGAGCGTGTTTGGTCGGATCAAAGGCTTCCCGATGCGCCTCGCGAGCCATCGCTCGCGCGTGTTCTTCAAGCGCCAGTTCGTCACCGGTGTGCGGCGTGAGCGCGCCGCTGGTCATTGCGCGTTCGTAGCCGTGATTGAATAAATCCTTTTGCATGGTCAGCATCACGCCTGGAACTTGCCGCCCGCCGTTATCCAACGTTGGTTTTCCGTTGTTTCGATCCATAACTATTCCTCCCTCACATCTTTGCTACTGCTGTTGTCATCCAATGATGTTCACTGGCGATGTCATAGCGAGTGATTCGCTGGCCTCAGTATTCTCGTCGGATTCCCGTTCGAGCGATGCCCTGTCGTTTCGTATTTCGTACAACTCCATCTCTGCGCCGGCACCGCCGTCGTCAGCCCAGCGCAGCAACTCGTAATATTCACCTCTTGTAATCTGCTTCACTTCTCGCTCCCCCTTCGCGCCCAAATCTACTTCCGAGCTAATCGGCGGCTCCGAAGCCCTTGCTTCCGAAGCGGCTCTTTCCCGACCGTGCGGGTTTACGCGCTGACAGATGAATGGTATTCAGCTACAATGACCGTGTATAGGTAGGTCTGTACACAGTTTACACAGTTAGAATTTCGGGCCGTCCGTTCAGTAATGAAGCTTCAGGTCCACATGCTCAGACGAAACGTGAAAGTGACGCCGCAGCGCTACTCGTTCCCGCGTGGCCACGCCCTCCGGTTCGAGTGGCTGGCATTGATTGCATATACGCGGGCGAATCAAGCGCCGAGTGGTGGATGGGTCTCCATTGAGGCTATTCAGAAACTGCCGCTATGGAAGGGTAAGACAAAACAACACATCGGCACCAACGTCGCCCGGTACATTCAAGACCTCGAAGCGAACCAGATCAAACTGGTTGAGACGAAGAGGCTATGGCGCGGCCCCTATCGGCTTCGAGTCCTTCCAAGGGACATCGGCTTTGATATCCCGATGCACGACGTGCGCGCAAGGTTAGGGATAAAGCAGGCGAAATCCATAAATCGAAGGAGGCTGCTTGAATTCACCGAGAGATACGCCAGAGCCATCGCGCTTTACTGGGAAGGACGCTTGGTTGTCGACCCGCGAGCCAAGAAACGCCGCGAAGAGACCGCCCTGAATAGATTGCTTGAACTCGCCCGAGGCCCAGGTTTGGACTCTCGACTACGACTGATGTCAACGCTCGCCTATGTACGCATCCTCGACCGCCTTGGCAGATTCAGCAGCGCCGCGATAACGCTTGATGACTGTCAAGAGCTGGCCACAAAGGTGCGGGACCCCGCAGTCGTTGCCGCATTCCATCTCGCCATTGCCTGGAGGCATTACCGGGCAGCCAATCATGCCGCCTTCGCCGCTCACTTGGGGCAGGCCAATAAGCTCTCAACTCAGACAATGGATGCCAACCTTGTCGCCGCTCATTCGAGCATCGAGGGCCTCCACTTTTCGGCTGAGGGAAAGTATGAAGCCGCACTTATTGGTCTCGTGAAGTCGCTGG
>CAZOOE010000739.1:0-2906 GCA_964581275.1 uncultured Clostridia bacterium | reverse complement strand
CTGTCCCGGGAACAAAAATGCCAGTTTGCCCATCGAGAATTCCGCCGTTCTGTTTTGACTTCTTGCCAAGGTCGAGCATGTGCGTAACGATCAGTTCGACCTGCCGCTGGATGCTTCCGACCGACTCGTGTGTTTTCTGCGCCGTGTGATCTCCAGCGCGAGCTGCCGCCGAGTTTTCCTCAGCCACATGAGCGACTCGCTGTGCGCTTTCGGCAATTTGCCGCGACGTCGCGAGAAGCTCGTTGATGGTTGTTGTGATCTCCGTCATCGCCGTCGCCGATTCTTTGGCCCCTGACGCCTGCTGATTTGCAGCGGATTGCAGCTCTGCCGAAGAGCTTTGGACATGTTGCACGGCCCCTCCGATCTGGCGTGAAAGGGTTCGCGTAAGCACGGACGCAATGGTTGCCGCAAGCAAGACTGACGTGATGGCCATGCTGGCGACGACCGTGGTGGCCGATTGGGCGGCATCGGTCGATTCCTTTTTTGCCTTTTCGATGACAGTTTCCTCATGCGCCACAAACGACTTGATTTGCTGGTCGAGCGTGTCTCGCTTCGGAGAAACTTCATCGTCAAACAGGCGGACGACCGGACCCATTGGACCGTCAGTCTTTCGCAGTGATATCGCACGATCCATAGCCGCCTGGTGCTCGCCCTCTGCGCGCTCTACAAGATCAAGGATTCCCTGACTGTCGCCCGTAGACGCCTGCGATTTGAGGCGTCCGAGAATCGCAAAGAACTCAGACCTCTGCACCTTCACCTGGTCGAGGTATCTGTCATCGCGCGAAACGAGGAACCCGCGGGCGGCAGAGACTTTGGATTCTGCAGCGTTGTTCAGATTTCCCGCGTCGACGAGGTTCTGCGCATTCACCGCGATGACGCGGTCCTTGCTGGCGACGACAGCCTTTAGCGCATGAACGGTGACGCTACTGATCAGAATGGTTAGCCCCACGATTAACGCGAAGCCTGCGGCAACCTTTTGGCTGAAGGTCCAGTTTTTTTCCATGGTCGATTGCTCCTTCGATACGCTGCGATACGTGCAGCGTTTTTGAATTTGCGGCCCAGATGAGAGGAATGCTCACAGCGGTACGAACCATGTTGAGCCGTCATCGAGTACTTAGTCCTCGAATTGACAGCACCGCATCTACAATCACCGCCAGTCTGTCGCCTGCGCGAACCGTGACAAGCGCCCGGCCGTGGATTCCTCGGGCATTCCCAGAATTGCTCCCAAGTCGACAAGTGGCGTGGGAATGTTTCGAGTGACAGCCACGCCTCCGACGAAAGGAGGGAACGCCAGAAACCGCTTCGATAGGTGGGGGACGCATCGTGTCTATGACGTCGGCCAGTGCCATCGCACAGACGCGTTCCTCGACTCGAACGATAGGGACCTTCTCTCCTGTCGTCGATTCGTTCACTGCTTTCCCTCTCGCCGAGTTCACTTCCACTTGCACGCTCCCCTCGCGGCGGTCGTGCACTGAACCGCACGCGGTCTACGACCCATAGCAGCGAGAGGTAGAGAACGCCGAAACGCGTCAGCAGGAATCGGTTGGTTAAGACAGCTTTGACTACAAGTGCCAACCGGCAGACGACAGTTAAACGTTAGTCGCGATTTACGGGTTCGTCGGAAGGGGAAAGCTGTGCGAACCCCGTACAAGAGCATGAATCCGTCGCTACACTCTTACAACAACGATGCTACGCTGGCGTCTGCAATGGTACAACTGGAAACTCTCTGTGTGGGCTAACTAGCTACGATCCAAACCTCTGGGCCGCGCTTGGCCACAGATAGCTCTGGCCGCCGGCTATCGCGATCAGGCCCATTTGGCTCACGAATTCCGTGACTTCTCAGGGCTCTCGCCCAGTGCATACCTGGCGGCCGCCGCTCCGTCGAATCATACCTCCATCGATTGAATCAAACCCGCAGCTAGTTCCCATTTTTACAAGACAACGCCCTAGCTTTTTGAAAAGCTGCCCATCGATCTGTCGCATTGAAAATGAGAGGGAATGAAACGTGAAATTGAACTACAAGGTTCTAATCGGTGTTGTCGCCGGTGTCTTGGCGGGAACTGCCGGCAATGATGCAATTCATGGCAATCAGGTAAAAACACCGCCTGCCTACGTAATTGCGGAGGCTGATGCAATCACGGACCCGGCTGGCATAAAGGAGTATGGAGCGAAGGTCCTCGAAACCTTGGCGCCTTTCAATGGCCATTATCATTTTGTTGTTCGGGGCGGTAAGACAGAAAGCCTGGATGGGGACGCGCCGCCTAGAGGAATTGTGGTCATAGCGTTCGACACCTCCGAACAGGCACACGCCTGGTACGATTCGCCCGGGTACGCAGCAATCAAACCGATCCGCCCAGCTGCTGTAAAGGGCCGCATGTTTATCGTGGAAGGCGTCGCGATCCAGTGACAGGTGCATGAAGGCTGCGCGGGCTCCGATGTGGCGGCGATGATACGAGCAGCCGGAACCGAAAACAAAACTCCGATGCACAGGATAGTGTTTGATTAACGGGCTATCCTGAAGTTAGGATTCCTCGATCGGGGCCCGAGTTCCGATTTGCTGACAATCCAGCCACTATTCTTGCCCTCGGCGGACTACCGTCAACGTCCCTCTCCGAGCGCGGCGCGCTACATCTCTATTGACAGACGATATCGACAGACGATATCGTATCGCCCTGTGCCAAGGAATGCTGAACTATTGCAAGGGACGTTGGATCTGCTCATTCTCCGAACGCTCGAACTTCAACCGTTACACGGAGTCGGTATTTCAGATCGCATTGAGCAAGCCACTCGTGGTGTGTTCGCAGTGGGTCCTGGATCGCTCTTCCCGGCTCTACATCGTCTTGCCGCGAAAGGCTGGATCGAAGCGAAATTCTCCAAAAAACCACTCCTTGTCGAAGCCAACAAGC
>CAZOOE010000738.1:0-2918 GCA_964581275.1 uncultured Clostridia bacterium | reverse complement strand
TTCGCCGACGCCGGTCGCGGCACGATAGGCAAGCATATCCGGAAATCCGGCAGACAAGACGGTGAGGATGGTCCCTGCCGAAAATATTCCGATCCCCGCTTGCAGAACGGCTTTGCGAGAGAGGCGCGCCAGCAAGTAACCGGTCGGCAGGCCGGCCACCGCCAGACCGAACGTAAATATGGTCGAGAGGAGACCAATGTTGGCGAGCGAGAACCCGTACTCCCGGCGCACATCCGGCGCGAATCGCGCAAGCGACATCGGTCTCTTCGACAGGATGCCTGAGATCACGTCGCCAAAGCTTGCGCCTTCGAATGGCACACGCCCGGCTATCATTTCGTACAAGACAACGCCAAAGCTGAAGATGTCGGTTCGGGCATCGACCGCCAGACCGCGCGCCTGTTCCGGGGACATATAGCTGACGGTTCCCATGACGACGCCGGGATCAGTGTCGACGACCTTCTTTGTGATCGCAGTCGGATCAAATGTAGAACCTCCGAGCGACCTGGAATGCTCGGTAAGCTTAGCCAGTCCGAAGTCCAACACTTTAACAACGCCGTCCGGACGCACCATTATATTCTCAGGCTTGATATCCCGATGGGTTATCCCGGCCGCGTGCGCTGCCGAGAGAGCGCTTGCGACCTGGATTGCCACGTCGCAGATCTCGCTGGTTGGCATCCCGGTCGGGACGATTCGATGGCGAAGGGTGTCGCCTTCGATAAACTCGGTCGATATGAAGTGAACGGACTCGACCTCACCGATCTCAAAGATGGTAATCAGGTTCGGATGGTTGAGCGCTGATGCTGCCCGCGCCTCCTGCTGAAAGCGGCGGACGCGTTCTTCGTCTTTGGTGAATTCCGCGGAGAGGAACTTCAGTGCGATCTTGCGGCCGAGCCGCGTATCCCGCGCAAGGTAAACCTGGCCCATCCCGCCCGCCCCAAGCGTGTGGATGACTTTGTAAGGACCGATGTTGGTTCCCGGATCGATCGCCAAGATTGACGGCCTCCCAGCGCTTTAGCGGTTGAGTGCTTGTGGCGTTACCGAAGGGCACGCCCCAGTGGCGTTGAGCCCGCAAAGCTTACCATTGAAGATTTGGGGTTTCAATCGGGCTCAAGTCTGGTATCGCCTCAGATTCTTCAGCGGTGCTTCGCGGAACTTTTTGATGCTTTGCGGATCTTGGCACTTTGCGCGAAAGGCTCGATTTGAATAATTGGTTTCGCGCACAAGACGCCAAGATCCGCAAGACGCCTTGCTCGATCTGACCATTGCGTCGTCGAGCACCTATACCAGCATCGGCGGTATCTATGCCAGTAGAAAAATTCCCGTTCCAAACCTCGCTTGGGTGCGAAGGCCTCGAAAGTTTGACACCCCGAGCGGCGCTAACCTATCATCAATCGTACTTCATTGAGTCTTTCCGGCTCCGGTGATGACCTTGCGTTGAGGAGATCTTGATGAGCACGATCAATGTGACCAATTCGCTGCAAGAAGCTGAACGCGAATGGGAAGAGCGCACCCTCGAGCCGGCGCTGAAGCGCTCACCGGAAACCAAAGGCACTTTCACCACCGTATCGCTGACCCCAGTCGAGAGGTTATACACGCCCAACAGGGTGCCGGAGTTCGATTATGAGAATGAGCTTGGGTTTCCGGGCGAACCGCCTTACACCCGAGGCATTCACGCAACCGGTTATCGCGGAAAGCTGTGGACGATGCGCCAGTTCGCGGGATTCGGCTCGGCCTTCGATACCAATCAGCGGTTCAAGTATCTGCTCTCCAACGGTCAGACCGGGCTGTCGGTGGCATTTGATCTTCCGACTTTGATGGGATATGACTCGGATCACCCGTTCAGCGAAGGCGAAGTCGGTAAATGCGGCGTCGCGATCTCGAGCCTTGCCGATATGGAAGTCTTGTTTGAAGGAATCCCGCTTGAGCAGGTCACGACCTCGATGACGATCAACGCTCCGGCGTCGATGATCTTCGCGATGTTCCTCGCGGCAGCTGAGAAACAGGGCGCGGATCTGAGGAGGATCGGCGGCACGCTTCAGAACGACATACTCAAGGAGTACATAGCTCAGAAGGAATGGATCTATCCTCCTCGGCCGTCGATGAGGCTGATCACCGACACGATCGAGTTCTGCACAAAAGAAGTCCCGCGATTCAATCCAATTTCGATCTCTGGTTATCACATACGGGAGGCTGGCTCCACTGCGCTTCAAGAACTCGCGTTCACGTTGCGCGACGGGATCGAGTACGTGCAATACGCGATCGATGCCGGGATGGACGTGGATGATTTCGTACCGAGGCTGAGTTTCTTTTTCAACGCTCACAACGACTTCTTTGAGGAGATAGCAAAATACCGCGCGGCTCGGCGAATCTGGCACAGAGTGATGACCGAGCGGTTTGGCGCCAAGAGCAATCGCTCGTGGGCTCTTCGGTTCCATACCCAGACCGCCGGTGTTTCGCTGACTGCGCAACAGCCGTTGAACAACATCGTGCGGGTGGCGATTCAGGCCCTGGCGGGCGTGCTCGGGGGCACTCAATCGCTGCACACTGACGCTTACGATGAAGCGCTGGCTTTGCCCTCGGACGAAGCCGCCTTGATTGCGCTGCGTACGCAGCAAATAATCGCGCACGAATCGGGTGTGACGAACACCATCGATCCGCTAGGCGGTTCGTACTTTCTCGAAAAACTCACCCGCGATATGGTGGAGGGCGCCTTCGACTACTTCCGGAAGATCGATGACTTCGGCGGGATGGTCGAAGCGATCGAGGCGGGCTTCCCGCAGCGAGAGACTCAGGATTCATCTTATGAGTTTCAGAAGGCAGTCGAGCGCAGAGACAAGATCATCGTCGGTGTGAATGACTACGTTATGCAAGAAGAGCCGATGGAGGTGCCGCTTCTTCAAGTCGACGAATCCGTGGCG
>CAZOOE010000737.1:0-2935 GCA_964581275.1 uncultured Clostridia bacterium | reverse complement strand
CGCCGCCGACCGAGACGAGCACGCCCAGCCCGTAGATGCTCATGATCCGGCCGGAGAATGCTGATTTCGCTTTGCCACCGGGCCGATATGGACTCGTCCTGAAGGGCCAAGCTTACGACTTCACGATCGCGGGATCGATCACCGAAGCTGTCCAATGTCTTGAACGGGTCGAGGCGGCAAACGGCTCCTTCTATTCTGAGTGCCGCACTCCATGAGTCGCTATTGGCGCGGCGACAAGGCCGCTCATGTCGGAAAATCGGAGCACGTCATGGCACGCATCGGGGATCGAAGAAGAGTTAGGACCATGATTGGGTTGTCTGTGATTGGGTTGGTCATGATACCGCTCACAACAATACCGGTCTATTCGATCTCCGCTGAGTTGGCCAAGAAATGTCGGGAAATGTCGATCAAGGCGCATCTGCGGAATCGGGTAGGCTCAGCATCAGGACAGGCGGCGGCACAGCGAGATTTCTTTCGCGAATGCGTTGCGAGAAATGGGGTCATGTCCCCCGCGAGCCCACCCAGGGATGACAGTTCCACGGTCACGAAATAAGCGGATTCAACCAACTTGCGAACGCATGCTTAGCGTTTTCGCCATTGGAATTCAAAAGCAGAGCACAAGGAGGGTGTATAGCAGCAGCCCTACCCAGACGAACGTCAAGGACGCCCCAAATGTCAGGGTTATGATAGTCATAAGCCGATCTTTGAAATCGCTACCAAGATGACGAGCAGATGTCATCCGCGGCTGCGGCATATTGATTCTGGTGTGTTCGTTCATTGCGCTTCGTGATGCAAAGCCTTGTGGGCCTTTCGGCCGGTGCGACAAAAATCTCTCAGTTTGGTGTTCTGCAGTGTGCGCCAGTTCACACAGACACGACAGCAAATCAAAAAAATTTTGACGCGGATTCCGGAAAGTCAAATTAGGACTAACAGCTCTGTGGGCGGGAACGACCGTCAAACCGATCTACACGAGGTGCTGGAAAAGGAAGACAAGGTTCCGACACCACGAGCCGAAGTTTCCATCAAAGAGGGATGCAAGCCGTGCAGCAGATCGTCCTTCCAGGGACTGCCCTCCGCCTGCCACGTTTTGTGTTCGGGACCGCTAGCCTGTTTAATGCCGGACCCCGCGCCCAACGGCTCCGCCTCCTCGACGCCGCCGCCGCTCACGGCCTTACTCATTTCGATACGGCACCTTATTATGGCTTCGGTGTTGCCGAGCGCGACCTTGCCTCTGTCCTCCGTCGAAACCCGGACGTCACGATAACCACAAAGGTCGGCATCTACTCGCCTGGCGGCGAGAGTCAGCCCTCCGCGGCGGTATTTCTGCGTAAGGTCTGTGGTCGGTTGATCCCTTCCCTCTCCTGTCCAACGGTCGACTGGAGCGTGGGGCGCGCCCAGCGGAGCTTGGAGGAAAGTCTTCGTCGATTGGGACGCGATTGCATAGACCTTTACATGCTGCACGAACCAGAGCTCGCGCTCCTCGTCACCGACGAATGGCTGCGCTGGTTAGAGGAGGAAGTCAGGGCAGGCCGCGTACGATACTTCGGCGTCGCCGTGAATGCTAATCGCCTTGAGCCGTTCCTCGCTGCCGCAAGCCCGCTCGCGGTAGTCGTCCAGACCACTGACAGTCTCCTCGACCGCCAAGCCGATATAATGCTCAGGTACGGTCGCCCGCTCCAAATCACTTACGGCTATGTTTCAGATGCAATACGCAACGACGGTTCAGTCGACGTGCCTACGATCCTGGCCCGGGCACTGGCGCGCAACTCGACCGGCGCGGTGATCGTCAGCACCCGTAACCCCGGGCGGCTGGCCCTCTATCCCGCGCTCGCAGCACAGGCGCGGCCATGATTCGCACGCTCGCTGGTGCTCCAGATGCCCTGACATGCTTGGAGGCTGACGTGGCGGTGGTGGGGGCCGGGATCGCGGGACTTCTACTCGCCACGCGCCTCGCTGGCGCCGGCAAGCGCGTTATCGTCCTCGAATCTGGTGACAAGCGGCAGGAAGACGAGACCCATCCACTGAACGAGGTGGTTCACCTTCGCTCGGTCTACAGCGGGGCGTCGAATGGCCGCTTCCGTTGCTTAGGCGGCACCTCCACTCGGTGGGGCGGAGCAATGATCCCTTTGCTTGCCCGTGATCTCACTGACGGCAAATGGCCCATCAACCATGCCGACCTCATGGCTTACCTACCGGAGATCGAGCGCATGTTCGCGCTCCCGCCCGGCTACTACGATCTTCCCGAACTCACTCGCCATGACGACCACAGCCCGCCGTCGCACGTAGCCCGTCTTGCTAAATGGCCTGCTTTCAAGAATCGCAACGTCTCGACACTGCTTAATGCCGAACTTCACGCCAAGGATGGCCCCGAAGTATGGCTTCATTGCACCGCCACCGGATTCTCCTTCGCGCCGAACGGCCGCCTGAACAGCATCGAGGCCAAGGCTCCCGATGGCCGACGAATGGTGGTAAACGCGACTGAGACGGTTATTGCCGCCGGCGCAATCGAGAGCACGCGCCTCCTTCTCCTCGCCAATCGTCAGAACGGCAATCATTTGTTTGCATCCGACAGTGTGCTCGGCCGCTACTTTTATGATCATCTCTCCGCTATGGTTGGCCGCCTGCTGCCTACCGACCGCACAGCCCTCAATCGTGTCGCTGGGTTCCGCTTCGAAGGCCGCGCGATGCGCAACCTTCGATTTGAACTGGCTGAGAGCTCCGCAATACGTACTCAGGTCCCGCCCGGCTTCGCGCACATCGCCTTTGCCAGCCCTCCTGGGAGTGGCTTTGATGCGCTGCGCACGCTCTACCTCAATCTTCAACAGCGCCGTTTGCCCGATGTACTTACGCTCGTCCGGCTTACAAAGGCAGCTCCTTGGCTCGCGCGTGCCGCTTGGTGGCGGATACCGGCATTCACTGGATGGGATTGGACATC
>CAZOOE010000736.1:0-2964 GCA_964581275.1 uncultured Clostridia bacterium | reverse complement strand
GAAAAATATTTTTTCTTCCTTCGAACTCCATGAGCGCCATGCCTCTGGTATTATGCAGATGGTTAGATGGGAAGACAGCGATCCGATGCCGATCCGCTACCAGCAGCGAAAGAAATCTGTGATAGGACAGAGGGGAGGCCTTCGCACATTGGAAATATTCGCAGGTTCGGGTGCACTGCCTAAGGATATTCACGAGCACACGAAAATCTCGGCAAAAGATAACACGAGCGCTGGGATCGCTTCTTCTTTCGACGCGTTCGTCGCAGTAAACCTAACAGACCAACGCTGACCCGCGTTTGCATAAAGTATCGAACTGAGATTGACGAGAAGCGAGTGCTACGGGGCTCCGTTTATTGTGGGAACACCTGTCGCAACTTGGACCGCAGGGCGCGTAGGCAAAGGCAGGCTGATCGCTTCTGCCGCTTGTGTGGGCGGCCAAAGTCGCAGGGAAGGGGAAAAGATGTCACCCAATCTGAAAATCGATTCTAGAGCTGATGCGCTAGGCGCACATTTCGGCCTAGACAAGGCGTCTGACCCGGTTCCGGTATCGAGTGAAGAGCTGACAGCTGAAGCTAGAGAATGAGAAAATTCTTTTGAAAGATGGAAAATCAGATACCAACGACGAATGATGCGACCGCCCCGTTGTGCGGTCCTTGTATCGACAGGCGGATCAAAAAATATCGCTCATTGGGAGGCTTGGATTGTTCCAACTGAAACGGATGATCCAGTCAACAATAAGACATGGGTTGGTCGCACTGAGTGGGGCCGCGAGGCAGTGGCAGCGTGTCAAAGCATTCGACCTCTCAGTCTTTCAGAAGTCCGTATGGGGGTGGAGCGGTTGGGTGGCAGAGCGCCTTTTCGTCACTGATTTGGACGATCCCGACCTACAGGAGTTGTGGGAATTAGCAACCGACGCTCTCGATTACGATGAAATGTCTGTAACCGACCGTAAAGTCATTCAAGCATATAGGTGGCCCTACCGTTCTCTCAAAGCCGCTGTCAGGATTATTAACCGCCGGAGGGAACGAGTTGTGGAGCTAGCGCGAGGCTTAAAAGAACACGACCAACTAGAGCCACATGGCTGCGCAACGGGAGGTAGCTGCCCCTGACGATGGAGGCCCTCCCGTATCGATTGCGTAGGTATGAACTGCGCCCGAAGGTCTTACTCGCCCTCGCCCGCGAGCCCGTTGTCCACCCACTCGAAGACGACCTTGACCGGCGCATTGTCCGAGACGGCAATATGTTGCAGAGCCCTTCCCTCGGTCCTGTCACAGATTTCTTTTGCTGCCGGTAGCGGGTCTGCGTCCGGTCGTTTGCCGCGGGCCCGCTGAATCTGCTCCATTGCAATCTGTTCGGCGATGCTCGACGGCTTATAAACAGAAAACTCATTGACTGGTAAGGCGAGCAATCGCTTGTACGCCTCAGCGATAAAGACGGTGCCCTTTTTCACCCCACCGGCGTTTCCAGACTCTCCAGGTTTGAAGGGCTTGAGGTTGGCGCGGCTCCGCGGGTTACTACCACGGCCTGTAGGACTTTTTCTCTGCTCTTCAGAGAAAAATGGCTCTCTCCTCATTACGCCCTCCGTCTACAGCTCATTGACTATCTTCACCGATACTCCACGATCAAGAATGGTGGCGATGGCCTCCACGTCGCCATCACTCGCCTTATCGATTTTCTCACCGACTTTCATTTTGAAGCCTCTCAACGCCTAAGATAGTTGCAGTCCTATCGGTATTTATATCCTCGTAGCAACGTCGTAAGCCGCAGCCATGCGGATTCTTTAATGATCCAACCCGCGCATGCAAGTGCTCGCCGATTCAGATCCAGCGCTACGTTTCGAAGATCTCCGGGCCGTTGCTCGATCGAATTGATATTCACATCGATGTTCCTGCAGTGAAGTTCAAGGAGCTTGCAAGCGACGCGCCGGCAGAGAGTTCTTCCCAAATCCGTGAGAGGGTTGTTCGGGCGCGGCGCGTTCAGCTTGAACGGTTTCGCGGCGAGAAGATCTTTTGCAACGCCCAGATGTCGCCACGATTGATTCGCAAGTACTGCGTGATCGATTCAGCGTCGAAGGGACTGCTGGAGAATGCGATCACCCGGTTGGGACTGTCTGCACGAGCTTACGATCGAATCTTGAAAGTGAGTCGCACGCTTGCTGATCTGGAAGGGAAGGCAAGCATCGAGCCCGGTCAGGTCAGCGAGGCGATACAGTACCGGACGTTGGATCGCAACTTCTGGGCCTAGCGGAGCAGTTGTTAGAGACAACTAAATCGTCGCTGCAGTCACAGGCTGAGATAAACATACCATTTTTTAGGGAAACGGACTATTTGCGCGCAGATCGCGAATCGGAGTCTGCGACGGCACGTTTCGGAGACCTGTTGGTATTTCCAGGTCGTTTGACTGACGTGCTTGGCAGAGTGGCCAGGGAGCTTTATCACTTTGGGCTTTCAAACCCCCCTTTGCCGAGAAGCCTGACCTTGAAGGTGCGGAACGCTTCCTGAAGGAAGAAGTCGCCACTGAGGCGGCGGCTTTTTCACTGCGATTCCATTCAGCATTACATTCGGCGCAAGGTGTTGGCGTTCTGGCGAGCTAGAGTCCAATGCCTCGAACGATCTCTTCGAATCGCGGATCCCCGTGTAGCCCGTCAAAGTCCGGATCGATCTTTAGCAGGTACATCAGAAATTCTGGTTTCTCGTGAACCTGCTTCAGCCAGTGCAGCGCTTGCTCTCTCTCTCCCAACTTCATATAAGTTGCCGCGGTCGAGTAGGCGCTGAGTGCAATTTTTTGTCGCTCTAGGTCCTCGTTCAGAAACCCTGTCCAACCAGATTTCTCGAAAGCGCTTCGCAAGGATTTCACCGCTTCGGGTGGTTCAAGGCCGCGCAGGTACTGCTCGACCGCTTCTTCATACATTCCTTTATGAGCGTACGCGGCGAATAGTTCATGATTGGCGACAAAGAACCCCGG
>CAZOOE010000735.1:0-2970 GCA_964581275.1 uncultured Clostridia bacterium | reverse complement strand
GTTTACGTCGGGAACACGTCGCTTTACCGGTCGACTGATGGCGGCAAGAGCTGGACGCCGATCAAGGGCGCCCCAGGCGGCGACGATTATCATCAGCTCTGGATTTATCCTGATGATCCGAACCGGATGATCCTCGCAAGCGATCAAGGCGCTGTCGTGAGCGAGGACGGCGCCGCTACTTGGAGCTCCTGGTACAACCAGCCAACCGCCGAGCTCTATCACGTCGCGGCCGACAATCGCTTTCCCTATTGGGTGAGCGGCGCGCAACAAGACAGCGGCGCGGTAGCTGTGCCGTCGCGTAGCATACACGCCGAGATCTCAATGCACGATTGGACGCCGGTGGGGGCAGGTGACGAAGCGGGATACACCGCGCCCGATCCGTTGCATCCCGAGATCCTGTTTGGTGACATCGTCACTCGATGGAACGTGGTTACTGGCGAAGCAAAGAACGTCTCGCCCGAGCGTGGTATGGCGGTGTCCGCTCGACATACATGGACGTTGCCGTTGGTCTTCTCTCAAGCCGATCCGCACGCGCTCTATTTCAGCAATCAGTTTCTGTTCAAGACGACCAACAGCGGCGAGAGCTGGGCGACCATTAGCCCCGATCTCTCGCGTGAAGATCCTGGCGTGCCCGCGAATCTCGATGATGCTACCGCCGCTGACGCCCCCAAAGACAAGCGGCGCGGCGTCATATACACCATCGCGCCTTCGCCGTTGCGGGCGCCAACCATTTGGGTCGGCACCGATGATGGGCTGATTCACTTAACAAAGGATGACGGTAAGACCTGGCAGAACGTTACGCCGCCCGCACTTACTTCGTGGAGCAAGGTGGTGATGATTGACGCCTCGCATTTCGACGTCGACGAGACTTATGCCGCGATCGATCGGCATCGCCTCGAAGACAACGAGCCATATATCTATCGAACGCGCGACGGCGGCAAGACTTGGCAGAAGACCACAAACGGGTTGCCTCCCGGGGTCTACCTGCAAACAGTGAAGGAAGACCCCGAGCGCAAAGGTCTGCTGTTTGCCGGCACTGAGCTTGGCATTTGGGTGTCGTTCGACGACGGAGATCACTGGCAGTCACTGCAGCTCAATCTGCCGCCGTGTTCGATGCGCGATCTTGCAATTCACGGGAACGATTTGATTGTGGCGACGCACGGCCGCGGGTTTTGGGTTCTAGACGATATCACCCCTTTGCGGCAGATCAGTGACGAGGTGGCGAGCGCCGATGCGTATCTTTTTCAACCGTCGGATGCCATCAGCATGGCGGCGGGAAGTGAATACGGAACGCCGAAACCTCGTGACGAGCCGCTGGCTGAGAACCCTCCGTATGGGGCGATCATTGACTACTATCTGAAGTCCCCGGTTTCGGGACCATTGACCCTCGAAATTCTCGATGGAGGCGGCGAGACCATTCGCCGCTACTCGAGCGAGGACCATCCCCCCGCGGTGGATCCTGACACGCTCAACATTCCCGCGTCTTGGAGACGCACTCCGGATCCGTTGCCTCCGGCGGCAGGAATGCACCGGTGGGTATGGGATCTTCGGCCGACACCCACGCCCGCTGGTGGCCGTGTCACTGGCGGTGGCGGTGGGTTCGGCCGCGCCGGCGAGGCTCGCGCGCTACCAGGACGATACACAGTGAAGCTAACGGTCAACGGCAAGAGCTACACTCAATCTCTTCACGTGAGGATCGACCCTCGCACAAGGTGAACGAGCGCAGCTCTTTTGGAGTGCGTGACACTCGGCGGGCCACTACTTCGCCGGGCCACCGGTGTCACTCTTGATTACCCGGAGCGCAGACGGCAGAATTCAAAACGGCGCCGATTTGCCAAGCAGCCGGAGCCAAACGAAATGACCGCGCACTGCACTATCCTCTCCCCGGCGCTCGCTCGATCCTAAAGAGCAGGGCGCTGTTTTTACTAACTCGGTATGGCTAACATGGGCGCGACTGATATTTTTGCTTCGCTCTGTGCTAAGCCACTCGGGAGGAACGTTGTAATGAAACGTCTCGCCAATACCAGCTCGGTGAGCGTGCTGATGCTCGCTCTTCTCTTCCCTTTCGACTGCGCAGCTTTGAGCTTCTCCGCTTCGCAGCAGACGAAGCCCAAGGACGACCGGGGACTTGGGGTCCGGTCTAACACTGCGGCCGAGACGCCAAATCAAACCAAGTCTGGAGCGAACAAACCGGAAATTGTATTACAAGCGGGCATCACCTCCCCGCAAACTCTGATCAGCTTTAGTCCGGATGGAGGGTTGCTCGCCTCGACCGGAATCGCCGGTAACGCGATTAAACTCTGGGACATCAGTTCAGGCCGCTTGCTCCGGCAACTTGAAAGCGGAATCCCTTCGGTTGGCGACACCCCGATGTCGCGGCCCTTCAAATTCAGTCCGGATGGACGAACGCTCATGATGATTGCCGAGCAAACGACTCGGCGATGGGAAGTAGAAACCGGCCGTGAGTTGAGTAATACATCCTTGCCAACTGCTAAGGATCTCATGGCGGCGCAGCTAAGCGACGACGGTCGAATCTTTGCAGCATCGAACTTGAATAACTCTGCTGTAAGGCTTTGGGACACGACGACGGGCAACGAGTTGCGCACCATTGCGTTTGATGAAAGAGAGCACACCGTGGAGCAGGACACCATCGCCCTGAGTCCCAACGGAAGTTTACTCGCGGCGATTACTGAAACCGTCAAGGCCGATCGCAGTCGCAGAGGCCTCAGCGTGTCGAACTCACTCCGGGTGGCCATGTGGGACGTTGCCAGCGGCCGCAGAACTCAAACCCTCAAGATCTCGTCCTCGCCGGTTCAATTCGGAGTTCATGGGAGTCAGCTGTTGAGCATTGGATTCAGCGGAGATGGAGCGTGGCTCGGAATGCGCGACGCAGACTCGGTGAAGATTTGGGACGTCGCAACTGGGCGCGAGTTGAAGAGTGTCGCTTCTTCGAAGGTCGCGATCGCCTTC
>CAZOOE010000734.1:0-2977 GCA_964581275.1 uncultured Clostridia bacterium | reverse complement strand
TGCTCTGGCGCAACAGCACCGGCCAGCCCACCGGCGTAATTGATCCGAGTGTCGGAGTTATTCGGATAGACGACAAACTGGGTAACCCGCTGGCGATTCTGGTGAACTACGCCTGTCATCCGGTCGTGTTCGGTCCGGACAATTTGCGCTATTCAGCCGACTATCCCGGCGCGATGGCGCGCCTCGTCGAAGCGAGCTGGAATGACCGTCCCGTTTGCTTTTTCCTGCAAGGAGCGCCCGGAGACATCAATCCGCTGCTCGACAAAACACCGCTCGCCGAAAATGCCGACGCGGAAATGCGGCAGGTAGGAGAAAAATTGGGCCGCGAGGTCGCCCGCGTCAGCCGTTCCATTCAAACCGAAACGCCTGCCCAGGCTGAGCTCGCGTATCTCAGCGAAGAGCTGCGGTTCAAAAATCGCTGGGGCCAGGAGTCGCTCAGAAGCGCCATCATTTCCGCCTACGGCCCGAATCCAGCGAAACGCTATTTTCGTTATCTAAATGATCCGATTGCGGCGCCGGTGTCGACACTGGTCATTAACCGTCAAATCGCCCTTGTTGGTCTGCCCGGAGAACCGTTTGTCGGGTTGCAACTGCTGCTCAAACAACGTTCGCCCGTTACTGCAACCTTTCTGTGCGGTTATACCAACGGATATATTGGCTACTTTCCTACGATGCGGGACGCCGTTGTAGGAGGCTATGGCGCAAACACGGTCGTCACGCGTGTCGAAGTCGGAGCGGGCGAGCGCATGATCGATCGCGGCTTGATTCAAATCTATCGACTGCTGGGCAAACTAAAAGACAAACCCGAACAACCCTGAAGGAGAAAAGCCCGATGAACAAGAGAATCGCAAGCGTCCTGGTGCTGTTTTTCCTGATGCCCTCCGTGGTTCAGGCGCAAGAACGCATCGAGCAGTGGAAAGGCAAGACCGTGATGGTCTTTACGCCCCACCCAGATGATGACCTCTTCGGTTGTGGCGGCACACTGGCATTGTTAGCCAAGAACGGAAACAAGATCATCATCGTCATCTATACCAACGACAATAAAGGTTCCTTTGATCTGGAGATGACCAGCGAGCGCCTGGCGCGAATCCGCAAAGCCGAAGAAGAGGCGGCTATGGAGGTGCTGGGGATTCCGAAAACAAGTATTCACTGGATGGGCTATGACGACGGTGAACTCGAATATGCCGAGCCAAAAGCGCTGTGTGGCCAGGCAGCCAAGTTGATCCGCGAGCATCGCCCCGATGTCGTCTTCAGCATTGATCCCGGCGAATGGTATGACCGCTGGCACAAATCCGATCACCGTATGGCCGCGTTCAATACCGCTGACGCCATCCGCGCGGCTGAGTTTCATCTCTACTACCCTGATCACCTGTTGGTAGATGGCTTGAAGCCCTTCAAAGTCCCGCTGATGATGTTCTACTACGCCGCCAGCGAAGCGAATTACTGGGTAGACATTAGCGAGGTCATTGATCAGAAAATCAAAGCGGCGAGCAAACACGTCAGCCAGTTCGAGCCTTCGATCAACAAATACCGCGCGGATTGGGACCCACAGGATTTAGCGAGATTCGTGCAATACTTAAAGGGCCGGGTTACCAAGAAAGAGGGTAAGTATGTTGAAGCGTTCCGCCGCTCGGCCGGCTTCAATCCTCAATAGCCTGAAGGAGTCGGATGACTGAGTTCGATCCGTCGCATCGGGTCTTCGTAAGCTACATCGACAAGTCTCGGGAGTACTACCTCGCGCGCGGCTTCGGTAACCCATACCGATGGGCACACCACCAGAACGCGCCGTTCACGCCGCTCGCGAAGCCGCTCAGCCAAAGCCGGGTCACGCTGATCTCGACCGCGGCACTGACTCGAGAGAGTAAAAGTCTGATGGAAGTCTACGCCGCTCCCACGGAGCCGCCGCCGGTCGCCCTGTACACCGATCACCGCTCGTGGGACAAGAAGGCTACGCACACTCGGGATGTCGAGTCCTTCCTACCGATCCGACGGCTTGCGGAGTTCGCGGCTGTCGGTCGTATTGGCAGTCTCTCGCCACGCTTCTACGGAGTGCCGACCGATTTCAGCCAACGTCGGACTGTCGATACGTATGCTCCGTCGGTTCTCGACCTCTGTCGCGCTGACGGCATCGATGTCGTACTTCTCGTGCCGCTTTGACCAGTCTGCCACCAGACCGTGACTCTGGTCGCCCGACACCTTGAGGTGAACGGCATCTCGACCGTGGTGATCGGCTCTGCTAAGGATGTCGTCGAGCAATGCGGGGTTCCACGCTTTGTGTTCACCGATTTCCCCCTCGGCAACCCTTGCGGCAAACCAGATGATTCAATGATGCAACGAGCGATCGTTAGTATCGCGCTCGATCTCCTCGAGACTGCGCGGCAACCACGCACCACCGTGCAGACTCCCTTTTGTTGGGACACCACGGGCGAGTGGCGCGGCAGGTATATGGAGATTCCTTCAACCTCCGGGGAGTCGGATAAATAAGTCTATCCCTACCGGTCGCGAGCGCATCGAAATCCGAGATTATTTAGTCCGGAATCGGGGGCCGCATGATTACGGGCGGCCACTCGAAATCCCAAACAGTAGTTGCTACTACACAGCCAGGAGCCGCCGCGAATCACTCGGTCGTGTCCGTCCACCGGACCGGCCGGGCAAGCGCGAGCGCTTGACTGATAGTATTTCTCATCAAACCAGTCTGAGCACCCTTGCCAGACATTCCCGGTCATGTCAAACCGCCCGTATCCATTGGGGAGGGTACGCCCTCATTTTTTTCCTTTCCATAAAGAAGAAGGTCCACGCCCGTATCCTCAGCCGGCCCGGCGATTGCGGAAAGATAACGATCGTGGAGCCTTTGCTCTTCCTTATGTTTTTCCCGGTCGCTTTTTTTTGAAACATCGGACAGCGCGGAATAGATTTCTTGAATCTCGATTGCCTCGAGCCGCTTAAGCGCCTCACCGGCTGCGGCACTCAAAACATT
>CAZOOE010000733.1:0-2987 GCA_964581275.1 uncultured Clostridia bacterium | reverse complement strand
CTCCGACAAAAGAAAACTGCCACCGCAACCATGTTCGCCCTGGGCCTGCTTGCGGCTGCCGGTCTCGGCCTTTACGCCGGCAAGGTGGCTTTCAAGCCAACTCCCACGCAGCCGCCTCTTTACCGCCAGCTCACCTTTCGCCGCGGCAGTATTAGGTCCGCCCGTTTCGCACCCGATGGTCAGACCATTCTCTACAGCGCCGCTTGGCAGGGGAATCCAGTGGATGTGTTCACGGCCCGCCCCGAAGCCCCCGAATCGCGCTCCATGGGTCTGAGCCGAACTCAGCTGATGTCGGTTTCTTCCACATCGGAGATGGCAGTTCTGCTGAACAGCAAAGCGATCGGCGCTTGGGTCACGCAGGGCACTCTGGCGCGTGCTCCGCTCGCAGGCGGAGCTCCTCGCGAGGTTCTCGAAAACGTGCAATGGGCTGACTGGTCTCCAGATGGATCGAGCTTTCTTGTTGTGCGTGATTTCGGCGGCATGAACCGCCTTGAGTATCCCATCGGCAAGCCGCTTTACCAGACTGGGGGCTGGATTGGTCATCCGCGAGTGTCGCCCAAAGGCGACTTCATCGCATTCGCCGATCATCCCTTGCAGGGTGATGACAGTGGTGCTCTCGCTGTCGTCGACATGACGGGACACAAAAGAAACCTTACGGATCAGTGGTTCACCATCCAAGGTCTGGCCTGGTCTCCTGACGGAAAGGAGATCTGGTTTACCGCCAGCAAATCAGGCACCGATCGTACGCTTTACGCCACCACACTAGACGGGGAGATGCGCACCATTGCGCGTTTGCCGGGAGCTCTCATGCTCTACGACATTGCTCGTGACGGGCGCGTACTTCTGGTGCGAGCCAGCTGGCGCCGCGAACTGATCGGGTTTGATGCGGACGGCAAGCAGCACGAGCTTTCGTGGCTCGACTACAGCTATCCTGCTGAACTTTCCGCTGATGGACGGACTTTGCTATTCGATGAGGAGGGCGGTGGGGGATCGCTCGCTTACTCTAAATCTGGGGGCTACACCTACGGCGTTTACATCCGCTCGACGGACGGCTCTCCAGCCGTCTTGCTGGGAGAGGGCAGCGCACTCGCTCTTTCTCCCGATGGCAAGTGGGCCATCACCGAGACTCAGGTTTCCCCTGCCCAGCTACGACTTCTGCCGACGGGGGCGGGCCAGGCCAAGGACCTGACCAACGACAACATCAATCACAACTGGGCACATTGGTTCGCAGATGGCAAACGGATTTTGTTTTCGGGTAATGAGGCGGAAAAAGGCGAAAAGCTCTATGTGTTCGAACTTGCGACAGGCAAGGCACGAGCTATTACCCCGGAAGGCGTCAATGGGAACTCGTTTTCGCTCTCTCGAGTTCTAAGTGGGTTGCCGCCCTCGGCCCGGACCACCCGGACTATTTGTACCCCGTCGAAGGCGGCGAGCCGCGGCCGATTCCCGGTGCCAGTCAAGGGGAGCAGCCGATTACCTGGAGTGCCGATGGTCGTTTTCTCTACGTCTATCAGCCCGGAGAACTGCCAGCCCATGTTTATCGCATCGACATCAAATCAGGCCAGCGTACCCTGTGGAAGGACCTGATGCCAACCGATCCCGCGGGTGTGGAGAATATCGGTCCTATTCTCTTAACTCCCAACGCCAAAACTTGCGTTTTTGGCTACCACCGCAATTTGGCAGATTTGTACCTCGTGGAAGGGCTCAAATAAGAAAGCAAGACTTGAGAGAGTCCGCGAGGAAATCGGATTGTCTGGCGACCTCAAGAAGCCTGTCCGAGAGATCGGCCCCTATTCAACTGCGGTAAACAGGCAGGCTATTATGCAAGTGTGTGCCGTTTGTTCACCTGAAGCGGGTCAATGCGTGGGATAGGGATGTTACGCCAATCGAGGGCTAAATCAGGTGCTATGGACAACCGCACCCCTCTGTCGTGGGTTGTGATCTTGCTCTGTATCGTGGCCAGTTCACCAGTTTACGTGCTGCCACAGTCAAATCATGAAGACGAGGACTCGTCATGCCGCAGCTTCACGCAACAGTTCTACGATTGGTACGCCCCGCTGACACAAGATCTTTCACTCAAAGCGGTCCTAGCTGCAGCACGCAAAATTCGGGAGCGCGAACCCGAAGTACTTAGTCCTAGACTTCTTCGGGCGCTGCGAGCCGACAACGAGGCTCAAGAGCGTGCCAAAGGAGAACTCGTGGGGCTGGATTTTGACCCCTTTGTTGGCAGCCAAGATCCGGCGGACCATTACGAAGCTCGCAAACTACATTTACAGAACAACCGATGCTCGATTGAAGTCTGGAGGGCCTCCCGAAACGAAACTGCGGGGAAATCGGACAAACCGGACGTTGTGGTGGTACTAGCACAGCAGAGTGGGCGTTGGCGGTTTGTGAATTTCAAATACCCACAGCTGAATTCTGATCTTTTGAGTGCACTCGCCGCGCTTGCGAAGGAGCGGAGCAAACCTCCAAAGTAAAACAGAGTGTCGCAATCAAGCGATTACACCCAAATTGACCCTTCCCTTGGGTCGAGGGAGGGGTTTTGAGCGTAATCGGGATTTTTCACCAGTTATACTGCCTTGGATTCTCCTCACGATGAGACGTATCGCTCCCCAAATGTTAGCAACTCTCGTGATTCTGTGTGCTTCGGCACTACTTGCTCAAGTGCAGCGCACGTCGCCTGAGCCTTTGTCGGCCGAAACCGGTGCGCAACCAGAACACGTGTCTTTCGCCGCTGAAGATGGCGCAGTTATTTATGCGGACATTTACGGGCAAGGTGATCGAGGCGTGGTGCTCGCTCATGGCGGTCGATTTACTAAGGAGAGCTGGCAGCCCCAAGCGCAAGAGTTGGCGAGGGCAGGTTATCGCGTGTTGGCATTTGATTTTCGCGGCTTCGGCAAGTCTTACGGCCCCGGAGATTCGGACATGTTTACAGCACCTATGCATCTGGACGTTCTTGGTGCGGTCCGCTATCTCCACAACAACGG
>CAZOOE010000732.1:0-2990 GCA_964581275.1 uncultured Clostridia bacterium | reverse complement strand
GGCGATTGGGGCAATGCCGTTTCGGAGGTGATGGCTTTGCAGCAGCCGCCGGGATTGCTCGGCATTCACACCAATATGGCGGCGACAGTTCCGTCCGAGGTTTCCAAGGCCCTTGCGATGGGAGGCCCGCCGCCTGCCGGTCTTTCACCGGAAGAGAAGTTCGCGTGGGATGGGCTCGCTGACTTTTATAAGAACGGGCTGGGCTACGCCCTCGAGATGAACAACCGCCCGCAGACGTTGTACGGAATCGTCGATTCGCCGGTTGGTCTTGCAGCCTGGATACTCGATCACGACATTCGCAGCTACCAGATGATCGCGCGCGTTTTCGACGGCAACCCTGAAGGGCTGAGCCGCGATGACGTTCTCGACAACATCACGCTCTATTGGTTGACGAATACCGCGATCTCTTCGGCGCGTCTCTACTGGGACACGCAGCATAATTTGCCGGCGGGCGGCTTCTTCGACGCGAGAGGCGTCAAGCTTCCGGTCGCCGTGAGCGCGTTTGGGGAAGAGATTTATCAAGCGCCGAAGAGCTGGGCAGAGAAAGCGTATGTGAAGCTCATCCACTACAACAGGTGTTCCAAAGGCACCCACTTCGCGGCGTGGGAGCAGCCGCAACTCTTCGTCGCCGAGATGCGAGCATCGTTCAAATCGTTGCGACAGGTTTAAGGAGCCGCTGCGCGATGACAGACGGAGGGTGAATTGCACGAGCTAATTTGAAGACGACAGGAGCTACAAATGAAGACGACTCGAATCATAACGGTAGCGGTGCTGATCGTAGGAATTGGTTTGGCGCTGCACGTGGCACAGACACAGCAGGCGGGAACCAAGTGATTTTATGAAAGCAATGAGAGTGAACAACGCGCAACATGGTCCTATACTCGTCGCGGCCTCGCTTACTCAACCGCAACCGGGAGACGGCGAGTTGTTGATTCGCGTGCGCGCCACCGGGGTGACGCCTACCGAACTGCTCTGGTATCCCACCACCCATACGAAAGCGGGAGGGGCGCGCACGGGCGCGGTGCCGGGGCACGAGTTCTCGGGCGTCATCGCGGCGCTCGGGAAAGGCGCCAACGCTTTCAACGTCGGGGATGAAATCTACGGCATGAACGACTGGTTTGCAGAGGGCGCTACGGCGGAGTTCTGCCTGACGCAACCGCAGCAAATCGCGCTCAAGCCGAAAGCCTTGACTCACAATTTAGCGGCCACCGTACCGATCGGCGCTTTGACTGCCTGGCAAGGTCTTTTTGAGCGCGCCAAGATGCAGCCCGGCGAACGCGTTTTGATTCACGGGGCTGCCGGCGCCGTAGGACTATTCGCGGTTCAGCTGGCGCATCTTCACGGGGCTTATGTAATTGCCACGGCTTCGGGGCCCAACACGGAATTCGTGAACCGGCTTGGTGCAGATGAAGTGATTGACTACCAGAACGCTCGCTTCGAGGAGCAAGTCGAGAAGGTCGACATCGTGTTCGACGGTGTCGGGGGCGAGACGCTCGAGCGATCCTGGGTGGTGCTGAAGCCGGGCGGACGCATGGTGACTATTGCCGCGGACAGTGAAGGCACCTCGGACCGGCGCGTGCAGGAGGCGTTCTTCATCGTCGCGCCTAACCAGAAACAGCTGCGTGAACTTGCAAAACTGCTTGACGCTGGCAAGCTGAAGACCTTTGTCAGCGCGGTTGTTCCGCTAGAAGAGGCATCCGTCGCTTATAGTGGAGCGGTCCGAGACAAGCGCGGTTACGGGAAAGTTGTGATCAATATCTCCAAATGAGTTATGCAACCGTGATTCAATTAACATGCTTGAAGGAGTAATCAGTATGAGACGAAAAACTTTCTTTCTGGTTGTAGTTGCAATCGTGGTCGGCGTAGTCGCTTACAAGGCCGCATCTGGACAGACCGATGGAGAGGCCGCCCCGATCTACGGGATCAAAATTCCTCCCGGATACCGCGACTGGCGCATGATATCCATTGCCCACGTTGGGGAACCGGTCAACGATCTACGCGTCAAACTGGGCAACGATCTGGCAATCAAGGCCTATCGTGAGGGAACGCCGTTCCCTGACGGAGCGATCATTGCCCGGCTCGCCTATAAGGCGGTTACTTCGGAGGAAAACAATAAAGTTTTTCGCGTTGCTGCCGAGAAGCAAGGCCTCACGCCTAACCAGATTGAAAAGCTCTTAGCCGGGTCGTTCGTTGCGGGCCCCGCTACAAATGTTCAGTTCATGGTCAAGGACTTAAGAAAATATGCGTCGACCGGGGGGTGGGGCTTCGCTGAATTTGCCGACGGTAAACCCAGCGGCGAAGCGGTGCATAAGACCTGCTTTGTCTGCCACGCTCCGGCTAAAGCTCGCGACTTTGTCTTCACTCGTGATTCACCTTAATGCTGCAGCCCGAGTCTTTTCATGAGAGGGAGCAATGTTCGTGACAAGGAAAATTTCGAAGGCAACATAACTGTAATGGTTGGATTGTCCAGAAGCAGCTCACTAAGGCAGCTCACTAAGCGCTGAAAGGAGAGAGGCCTATGAAACAGTCAATCGGAAACTTTCTGCTTCGCCGCCTGCAGGAAGCTGGTATTCGGCACCTGTTCGGCGTCCCTGGCGATTACAATCTCGAACTGTTGCAGCAACTCCAGGACACTGCCGCGCTGAAATGGGTGGGCACATGCAACGAGCTGAACGCCTCTTATGCTGCGGACGGTTATGCGAGGCTGAACGGCCTCGGCGCGCTAACCGTGACGAACGGTGTCGGTCCATTGAGCGCCATTAACGGCGTCGGAGGCTCCTACAGCGAGCACGTCCCGGTTATCTGCATCGCCGGATCAATACCACTCAGGTCCATTCACCGTGGCCAGGGGATGCACCACACGATGGCCGACGGGGCATGGGATCATTTCATCGACGCGTACGCACACGTAACCGCCCGGCCAGCCGGGCACACCCCCCCCAAAGTCGCAGCAGAAGCCCACAGGAATAACCTTAACGCCTCCCACACGA
>CAZOOE010000731.1:0-2992 GCA_964581275.1 uncultured Clostridia bacterium | reverse complement strand
TCCCATGGCGGGCCGTAGAATTCGCTCTCTTTGGTGCGGGGGATGTCAGCGGTGCCGTAGTCGCTGATCCAGTTTGAAATCCCTGCACCGGCGATCGCCGCGGAGAACCGAGTCGTTTGAGTGATTATCCAATCAGTCAAGAATCCGCCGTACGAATAACCGGTCACCCCCAACCGCTTTTCATCAACTGCATAACGCTTGGTCGCGTAATCCACTCCGGCGATCACATCCTGATAGTCGAGTACTCCCCAGCCTCCCCACGTGCCCCACAAAAACTTCTCGCCGTAGCCAGTTGAACCTCGCGGATTCGTGTAAAGCACAAGGTAGCCGTTGGCTGCGAGCAACTGAAACTGAAACGAAAAGTCGTTGCCGTAGGCTCCATGAGGTCCGCCATGAATGTTCAAGATCAGCGGATACTTCGTTTTGGCCGGATTGTAGTCGCGTGGACGCAAAACCCATCCTTCGATTTGAGTGCCATCCTCGCTCGGATAAAGAATCCGCTCCGCGGGACTGAAGTTCATTTCACCTGTCAGGGCATCGTTGAAGCCTGAAAGTTTCTTTTCATCCGCACCTCCAAGAAGGGCCGCGAAGACCTCAGAAGGGTGGGTCGAATCAGTCGCCGCATAAGCGACGCGATCAAACGCTGCCGATATGCTGAAGCCGCTCAATCCGCGCTCGCCCCTGGTGACCTGTTCTACCGTCCCGCCCGCGGCGGCAACCCGGAACAAGTGGTTGCTGCCGCCGATACCTCCGCTGAAATAGATGAAGCGCCCATCCGCGCTCCAGGAAGTGTTGCCTGGCAGCATGTCCCAGCTAGCAGTGAGATTTTGCATCTCACCGCCCTCGGCCGGCATGCGGTAAACATCGACCTCTCCGCCGTGATTCTGTTTTGTCGCAATCACCGCGTTCAGATTTTGCTGCCGGCGGAAAACGATATTGTGACCATCGGGTGAGAACGAAGGTGCGCTGTAGTTGAACCCGTCATCAGTCAAACGTTTGATCTGGCCGCCGCTGGTTACGATCCACAAGTCAGATCGTTCATAGGTGTATTCGTCGCGTTGGTGAGCGTTGGCCTCAATCACCAGCGCACCGCTGTCAGGACGCCAGGCGGCGGATTGAACATTCACGCCGATCTGGGTTATCTGCTTTGCCGTTCCGCCCGAAGTCGGCACAATGTAGAGCTCCTCGGGCGGGGTTGCTATCGGATCGCGCGGATCGGGGAGATAGCCGCGTTGATCAAAACGGTATTCCATCCAGTCGAACATGCGCCCCTTGAAGCGTTCATCGATCTTCTTCTCGAAGTCGGACGCATATTGCTTCGGTGTCTTCGCCGCGGGTGGAGTTCGTTTCGTGAAAGCTATCCATTGGTTGTCCGGGCTGAAGATTGGTGTGCCACCGACACCTTGAATCTGGAACGGTGTTGCGCCGGGCTGACCCACGCGGAGAAACCATATCGGGCTTGCATCATCTGGATCTGCACCTGATCCTCGGCGCCGCGCGGTGGTGAATGCGACCAGTTTTCCGTCTGGACTCCAACGAGGATTTGAAGAGCTCAAAGCCGGATCGGTGATTCGCTTGGCAGCTGATGAAGCATCGGAGGGCGCCAGCCAAATCTCGCTATTACGTCGATTCTCGGCTTCCACGATGTAAGTCCGCACAAAGGCCACGAGCTTACCGTCGGGTGAGATGGCCGGGCTGCCGACGCTCTCGACGCGATAGAAGTCCTTCAGCTCGATGGCTCGGCGCGGTTGTTGCGCCCGAGCGGTGATCGCGTTTCCGGAAAATGCGCCCAGTGCTAGCCACGAGGCCAGGACAAGACGCCAAACAGACGATGCCCGTCCGAGCTTTACGAGTTTAGGCATACGAACCTCCGCCGGATGATGGTCGCACGAAGTTGGATTGCGAAGGAGTAGCTAGTCCATCGCCGCAAGAGCTACTCATATCGCAACGTGGCAAACGCGTCAACCCGAGCTAAGTTGCGCTTCAAGCCAGCCTGGATGCGGGTCTGATGGTTAGCCTGCGGCCGGGCGGCCGCCGAAGCAGATGATATAGCCATCGGGGTCCTCGACATAGAAGTCCTTCGTGTTCCACGCGGTGGCCGTGAGCGGCTTGATGATCGTTGCACCGTTGGCGACGCACTGCTCGTAAAACGCTTCGATGCCGTCAACGCCCGCCGAGGCGTCGAGATGCTCGTTGTCGCGCCGGTGCCGGCGCTCCGCTTGGTTCTTGGGCGCTTCCTTCAAGTGAAGCTCCAGTCCGTCCAGATGACCGATAGCGTAGAAACCATCCCACGGCTCGCCGAACGTGAAGCCGATCTTCTGGTAGTATGCGATCGAGCGCTCAAGGTCGTCGACCAGGAACTGGGGAGCGAAGGATGTCACACGCGGCTTCATCGTGGTCGTAGTCATCGAGCCTCCTTTTTCCGCTTTCCGCAAGCTAACGTTTGCGCTCAAGCGCGTGCGTCTTGACACTCGCATGCAGCGCGTTGTTGGAAACAGGCTGCAAGATAACGCATTGCGCACATGTTTGAAGCGTAGGCGTCCCAGCGGGCCGCTGGTTCTCGCTTGCAGTTTGGGCGCGGACCTACGCCAACATCCTTTAGCATGATCATCGCGCCATCTCGGCAGACAATACCGAAGAAGGGATCGTTAGCTTAGCGCACTAACCGAATCGAGCCACGCATCGAGCGAACCCTCGCCAGCGCTCGGAGCGCCAGCCACCTTTGGCGCTTGCGTCGAGACGCCGGCGGCCACAGGTGCAACGCTTGGAGCGGATCAAAGAAGCAGGAGGCAAAGGCAGTCCGCTGAAAGATTCTGGGGGAAACGAATCACGCCTGCCCATTGAGAAGGCGCCTGCTGTGTCATTAATCCGGCGGCGGGACCAACGTGGAAAACTCCAGTCGCAACGTCTCGCCTTTGGCCCGCACCTTCACTACGCCGACGCCGGGCGCATACCATTTGAGTTCGATGGCCGGTTCAAGCCGCGAGCTTTC
>CAZOOE010000730.1:0-2993 GCA_964581275.1 uncultured Clostridia bacterium | reverse complement strand
GCCTGCATCGCGAGATAGAGGTTCACGTGCGGGTCGGTGTCGAGTTGCGCGGTGGCGGCACCGAAGCTCGCGAGCAGCATGCCCGCGACCGTCGGCAGCGCGAGCGCGAGCGCGACCACGGCGATCGAAAGCGCGCTCGCGAAGGGCTGGGCGGCGAGGCGGCGCAGCGCATCGTCGCCGGCCTGCGCGTGCAGCCGTAGCCCGCTCATGCTTCGACCACCCTTCCAGCCGCCAGCCCCGTCCCCCGGCCAACCGGTGCCACGGCCATATCGTGCACGAACCAGGTCAGCGTTGCCGCTGGCATCCAGTTGCGCGCCAGTACGTCATCCAGCGGTGGCAAGGCGTCTTCCGGCCAGGCGTGCGTGAACAGGTACGCCGCCAGCGTGCCATCGGGGAGCGTGGCGGTCCAGCAGGTGTTGGGCGATAACACCAGCCGGCTGGTGAGGGCTTCGGAGGATTCGAGCAACGCCTCGCCGTAGTCGATCTCGCAACACAGAAATTCCGCCAGATCTCCCCTGCCGACACCTACATCTACGAATACGACTGGTCGCCCGACGGCGCCCACTTCGTCGTCACCGCCGCCCTCGGCAACGGCGACAGCAACTGGTACATCGCCGAGCTTCACGTCCTCGACGCCGCCACCGGCTTGATGAAATCCGTCTACAAGCCCGCCCTGCAAATCGCGCGCCCCGTCTGGTCGCCCGATGGCAAAAGCATCGCCTTCATCGAAGGCCTCATGAGCGACGAACCCTCCGTCGGCGGCGATATCTTCACGATCCCCGCAGCTGGCGGCGGCGCCACCAATCTCACTCCTGGCCGAAAATCCTCCGCCAGCTGGATCGCCTGGACCCGCGAAGGCAAGATCCTGTTCAGCGAATTCGTCGAAGCCGATTCTTCCATCGCTCTTCTCGATCCCGCCAACCCTGCTGCTGCGCTTAGTCTCTACCGCGGCAGCGATTCGATAACCGCCGGCCCCTGGGGACCAAACATTTCCATCGCCGCGGACGGAAAAGCCTCCGCCGTCATCCGCGATTCCTTCATCGCGCCACCCGAAATCTGGGCCGGCCCCGTCGGCGAATGGAAGCAAATCACGCAACGAAACAAAGATCTAAAGCCTGCCTGGGGCGAGACAAAAAATATCCGCTGGAAAAACGGGACCTACGACGTCCAAGGCTGGCTCACCTATCCGCTGAACTTCGATCCCACAAAGCGGTATCCGATGATCGTCTGCGTACATGGCGGCCCCGGCTTGGCGGTACAATCCAACTGGCCTACGACCAGCGCCTTCGAAATGGCCGCACCGGGTGCCGGCTATTTCCTCCTGCAACCAAACCCTCGCGGCAGCTTCGGCCAGGGTGAAGCCTTTACCCGCGCCAACGTAAGAGACTTCGGCTATGGCGACTGGAAAGACATCTTGGCCGGCGTCGACGAAGCACTAAAAATCGCACCAATCGATCCCGAACGCCTCGGCCTCACCGGCTGGAGCTACGGCGGCTACATGACCATGTGGGGTGTAACGCAAACCGCGCGCTTCAAAGCCGCAATGGCTGGCGCAGGCATCGCCAACTTGACCAGCTACTACGGCCAAAACAAAATCGATCAGTGGATGATCCCGTTCTTCGGCAAGTCCGTTTACGAAGACCCCGAGGTCTACGCGAAAAGCTCCCCGCTCACGTTCATCAAGAATGCTAAGACGCCAACTCTGATCCTCGTCGGCGACTCTGACGGCGATTGCCCCACCCCGCAATCCTACGAATTCTGGCACGCCCTCAAGACCCTCGGCGTAGAAACCACGCTGGTCGTCTACGAACACGAAGGCCACCACTTCGCCAAACCAGCCGACGACCGCGACCGCACCGCTCGCACCTTGGCTTGGTTCGACGCGCACCTCCGCTAACCTCGCTGTGCGAGGGTCGTGCTATTCTCCCTTTCACTAGGCCCATCTCTATTTTGGAGCCACCATGAGAAATCTCCTGTACGCCCTGGCTCTTTTCTTTGCCATTCCGGCTTGGTCCTTTGCCCAGGCTCCCGCCGAAGTCAGTTGCGACAACGGCGTCGACATCGACAAAGTGCAAGTCCTGGTCAAGAAAACCGTTGCCGCCCTCGCCAAAAACCAATCCGCTGTTCTGCAACAAATCAATCAGGGCGACAAAACCTGGAAGGACGGCGATTTCTACGTCGTCGTTTTGGAAAGAACCAAAGTTCTTGCTCACGGCTATATGCCGGCCATGGTCGGCCAGGATATGTCCACTCTCCCGTATTACGGCGAACTTGCAACCGCCGTCGAGGGCATGCTTGCCCAGAAAAATGAGGGCTGCGTCCGCTACAAAGCTCCCAAGCCGAGCCAGCGAGGTCAGCTCGAAGACAAAGTCAGCTACGTCGTCAAGTTCAACGGCAGCTTGCGCGTTTTAGTCGGTACGTACTTGCTCCGCAAGTAATCGATCGCCTCGCCATAGTCTTCCTTTCGAATCCCAACGCTGCCGCGTCTTCACACCAAACCTATCCGCTTTCACCATTTCCCGGTTGTATCTATAATCCGCCATGCCTCGAGCCCGCACGAGTTGGTGGGCCGCCTTCCTCGCTGTCGCCAGCGTCCTCGGTTACATCATTCTTTCCTACTACTCGTTGTTTGGCCTGTGGGGTGCCGGACTTGGCGTAGAAGATTCCCAAGGCTACGTCGTCGCCGAGGAAGTCGATTCTGGCGGTGCTGCCGAAAGTTCCGGAATCGCCGTCGGTGATCGCCTTCTTTCTGTGAACGGCCAGCGTCTCTCCAATGTTGTCGATTGGCTGGCTGTGCGGATGAACTTCGTCTCCGGTCGTCCGATCGCCGTTCATCTGGAGCGCAACTCCCAGCCGCTCGATTTGACCCTGACCATCCGTGCAACGGTCTGGAGCGTTCTCTCTCCCACTGCGCGCGTCACCGAAATCATCTTCCTGCTCAGCAAACTCATTACTCTTCTCGTGGGACTTCTCATCATCTTCAGCCGTCCTCG
>CAZOOE010000729.1:0-2998 GCA_964581275.1 uncultured Clostridia bacterium | reverse complement strand
TAACTGGAGATCTGTTTCTGATCGACCGCTCCAACGAGCAGGTCTATATACCCGATGATGGAACGTTCGAACTGAAAGGGCCGAGTCGGTCTTCTGGTTACGAAGGCAAGGCGTCGATTCGCTTGACACGATTTCTGTCGCTCAACGGTGGCATTACACAGGTCACGAATTCGTTTTATCGAGGTACCTCTCCGCGGATTTACGTGGATAGCGCTCCGCACACCGTCGCAAACGGAGGCCTGACTCTATCAGGCTGGCGCGGCTTGTATGCGTCGCTTCGTTACCGACACATTGGAAACTATCGTCTCGACGGAGAAGACCCGGGCATTCGGGCTTCAGGCCTCGATGTCTTGGACCTGGCTGTGACTAAACCTATCCGGCCATGGTTGGATCTGAACCTCGATGTCGATAACCTTACTGATAAGGGTTATTACGAGACGCAAAACTACTTCGAATCCAGGTTCAGTCCAGGTGCTCCCTCACTGGAGCGCATCCACGGCACGCCTGGGTATCCGATTGGACTTACACTAGGTCTGACCTTCCGCTTAGGTGAGAAGAACCACTAGCTTCAGCCGTCGTGATGTCCAACATTCGTCGATGACGCGCCACGCCAACTTCATCCTTCAGACCTTCGAGGAATTTCCAGCAAGTCGCCTTTGGAAGATCCGATTCAAAAGAGCGGCTTTCACGGAAAACCGTTGCGCTATGCCATGAACAATACAACAATACTATCCCTGCTCTGGATATCTCAACTTGAAGCTGATTACTCCTGCTTTGTCGCTAGCGTTCATCGGAATTGTCGCCCTGCGTTTATCTATCCGTTCAGGATCTCCGTGTGGATCTATAAACATCTCATACTCAGGTTTTCAGAAATGTGAATTGACCTTCCGGTTCTGTCGGATTCCGTTCCGCGCCGACCGATGGTCAGGATCGATACTCAAGCATGAAGCCGACGGCCCACGGCTGCCCTGAAACTGCGGCGGCAGGCACGGCCTGCGCTAGCTGAGTCAGAAAACGTTCTAAGAGAGTTATGTGGGCGTCTGCTCCTGATGATGTCGCAATTAACTTTTGGTTGGGTGCTGTGGCCTCCCTGGAAGGTCCGAGTTCTAGGGTTTTGTTCCTCCAGAGAATGTTGCGTTCGACTCTTGATACATACGGTTAATCTCGCGTCTCAAGTCCATGAGCTCGCGTAATTCTTGCGCCGTCGGCATCTCTACGGGTTGACGGGCCGGCTCCCTGACTGATGTTGGAGTGCTGACAACCGCTGGCTTCTGAAGCACGACGTAGAACCGAGTGTTGGCGGGAACTGTGACGCTGATGTTCTCGGAGTAAGCGGCAGTCGTTAATTCCTGCTCGCCGGCCAGCGCGACATTGCTTGCAAGACGATCCCGCAACAATGTCTCACCGGTAATCGTCCTCGTCAGACCAGCGCCGCCGGCGCCGACAACGTATGCGGCAACTGTTCCGACACCGGACAGCGTGCGACTGAGCAGTTTCTTTCCGGTGTTCTTACCTGACACTTGGCCTTTCAGAGGCTTGAGGCTCAGAGACACGGCACTACCTTCGATCTTTTCTTCCCGGCCATTTGGCATCCGCAGCGTGTGAAACTGAACGTTAAGGTAACCGTCGGAGGTAGCCTGTTGAACATCACCAAACGCCTTTGTGCCCGCAGGCACTACGATCATTCCGTCACGTTCGTAGTTGTACTCGATAGAGGCAATCACCGGGGTTTTCAAAGCTGTAGTTGCAGCGGATTCAAGGCGCGCAACGAGGCGCGTGCCGGGTGGGAACAGCGTTGACCCTTCGAATGAAGTCGTCGCTGCAGTTTGTGTTCTCAACGTTGCGCGCGACGACTAAGGAGAACGTAAAAACAATATTGACTCGATAGGCAAACATAGCGCTCTGGGTCGGGTTTCAGCTGAAATTGGAGCCGCCCCGCCATAGGCATAAGTCCGCGACGGCTCGCTACCGGCCGCCAACGCGGTCCCATAACTATATGTCGGCGTGCCTGAGCTGCTGTTGAGCCGGTACGGTAACGGATCCGGTCCCGCGTTTGGGAACGAGTCGGTGTTGGCAGCGTGTTTCGCCGGAGGGCTTGAGGCACGAGGAGTGCGCACACCTCCGGTCGCTTCCGCAGGACGATTGATGTCATCGCTAGAGACGCGCCTGGCTGTCGCTTGTATATCGCCCGCGCTGACTTGATCAGAGTTGCCGTCGCTCGTCACGACATCGGCACTCAAGAGTGGCGTGACCGAGCTTCGAGGTGCCGATGGTGAAGTTGGTGCGGCTCCCAGGTTCGGGACTGCACGACCGCTCGTTGATTGTGTCGGCGGCGGTGTAGGCGTGGAGAACACGCCGATGAAGAGCAGCACGGCGCCAACAGTACCACCGATAAGCAACGCCAATGAACGCGTGCGATCTTTTGCCAATTCCTGTTTCGTTGTCGGCCCACCTTGCTGCAGGGTGTTGAGCACCTTGCGTACGCGGTCAGCGATGCCGGGACGAATTGGCGGTAAGTCCCTCTCGCCTTCGTTGTCGAGATCGTTGATAACATCCTGGCTAATGTCTCCCTTGCCGTTTTGTTTCGCCTTTTCGAGTTCACTCATGATCTTTCTCCAAAGGTGTTTTCTGTCTGAAGCTGATCGGGGCTAATGTCGGTTGATCCACTGCTGCGGAATCGGCGATTTGCAGCATTAGCCTCTCCGTGGATTGCTTGATCGGCGGGCGTTCAAAAACGACAACCCCATCGATACGTCCCCCTGGGTCGAGTCTTCGTCGGCTCATCTGGTAGGTCTCGACCGGCAGCTGTTGAACCGTGGTCCAGCGGGTGCGCCGGAAAATGCCGGATTTCGTCTGCCCGCTCAGTTGAACTTGCGGAGGCACCAGCTCGGCCGGCTCACGTTTCGAACTCGTCACCGAGAATGAAACAATCAATCGAGCGCCCTCTTCGACAACTTGGCCGATTCCAACTCGAATGCCGTCTCCGTACAGCTTGTCG
>CAZOOE010000728.1:0-3008 GCA_964581275.1 uncultured Clostridia bacterium | reverse complement strand
TGAAGACGCTTTGTACGACTCTTACGGACAACGGAAGGTGTCACCAATTTACACGGACATCAATGATTACTGGGTCGTCATGGAGTTGGAGCCACAATACCAATCTGATCCCGACGCGCTTTCACGACTCTACATCCGCTCTTCGACTGGCAAACTTGTCCAGCTCAGCTCGGTTGCCAGGCTCGCGCGCACAGTCGGCCCTATGACCGTGTCGCATCTGGGTCAACTTCCGGCCGTGACAATTTCATTCAATCTCGCTCCCGGCGTATCACTCGGAACGGCGGTTGAACAAATTCAAAAATTGGAGAGTGAAATTCATTTGCCCGCAACGGTGAGCGCCAGCTTCCAAGGATCGGCTCAGGTTTTCCAATCGTCGCTCAAAGGGCTCGGTCTCCTCCTATTGATGTCGATTCTGGTCATCTACATTATTTTGGGAATCCTTTACGAAAGTTTCGTTCACCCGATCACCATTTTGTCGGGTTTACCTTCGGCTGGTTTCGGCGCATTGATTACGCTGATGATTTTCGGCATCGACCTGAACGTCTATGCGTTTGTCGGGCTCATCATGCTCGTTGGCATTGTGAAGAAAAACGCCATCATGATGATCGACTTCGCCATTGACGCTCAGCGCCAGGGAAAGTCTGCGTATGACGCGATCTACCAAGGTTGCCTTTTGCGCTTTCGCCCGATCATGATGACGACAATGGCCGCGTTGATGGCCACGCTGCCAATCGCGCTCGGTTTAGGCGCTGGCGGCGAGTCACGCCGGCCATTGGGCTTGGCTGTGGTGGGCGGGCTGTTGGTTTCCCAATTGCTGACACTTTACATTACGCCAGTGATCTACCTTTATCTGGAGCGAGTGCGCGAGAGTTTGGGGAGAATATCCTTCCGGCGTCGCCCCAAAGCTGTTGAGATTTCGTCAGAACCGGTCGCGCAAGCTTGAGTCTTCTGGCCGGAGAACTGTCGGGAAGGATGGAGCGAGCGAAGGGATTCGAAGCCAAAAGCACTCGTTTGCCAATCCCCTTCAAAATAGGGGATTTTCTGCATAGAACCAGTGTACAACCGATGTAGGGATTTGGGCGAGCACGAAGTGAACTACTGTCAGCACGAAGTTGTTCTGTCATGCAGGGTCATGCACGCCAGTTCCTCGGCGTTATTGGCGGCGTGGTTTGGATGGGCCGCGAGCCAATCGGGGCGGGCAGCGGCTCGCCCGATGGCCAGCGACTCCGGCTGGCGCTGAATTAACCTTGCTCACGAGGTCCAGTGTTCACTGGTAATAGCCAGCGATTGTCGCGATTGTCGCGATTGTCGCACCGCCGCCGCACGCGTCGGGCCAAGGCAGACGGCTCCGTAATCAACGGATGGTCGGTGCAGAAGCGGTTCACGGTCTGGATTGCTTTAGCTGCGCCGCCGCAGCGTCAGAGTTCGCCAGCGACCGCCAGCGCATCCGCCGGGGTCAGGACCACCGCTGCCTTGAACGACGTTGCGGCCACGTCGACCTCGGTGGGCACTTCCCGCCGAAGCTGGAGCGTTATTGCCTGCGAGTTGCTGTATATGTGAACCACCTTGACCACCGAAGCGCCCGCAGGTTGCCTGTCCACACCCAACGCTCTAGGCTATTCACCCTTTTTCGTAGTTCAAAAATGCCGGTTGACAGATGCCATGATAATTGAGTACATTGTCAACCAGATGAGCAATCGCATCAAACAACTGCGTCTCGCTAATGGGATGTCGCTGGATGACCTTGCCGCCGCTATGGGCGGGATCGTCACCAAGCAGGCCATCTCCAAATACGAGAACAACCTTGCCAAACCAACACACAAGGTCGGCGGGAAACTCGCTCAGGCACTTGGCGTCCCCCCGCTCGAACTCTGGCGGCAGCCTTCCGTCACCATCCAATTCGTTGCCTACCGCAAGCGCGCTTCCCTCACCAAAACCCACCAGGCCAATCTCCAGGCCTTCGTCTCCAGCAAACTCGAACAGCGTTGCCGCCTTCAGGAGAGCTGCTTTCCCGCCCCGTTCGAGGTGCCGCTCGAAGAATTCCCGGCGCCCGACGAACACCGGGCCGAGGAAGCCGCCGAAAAGCTCCGCGCCAAATGGCGCCTTGGCGTCGACCCAATTGCGGACGTGACCGCCATTCTGGAGGACCACAAGGTCCACGTCATCGAAATCAAAGCCCCCGAGCAGTTCGACGGCATCTCTGCCGTCGCTTTCGACGCCAGCAACAAACCCCAGGCCGCCGCCGTTGTCTCCCGCGTTGGAGTACCCGGCGACCGCCAGCGTCTCAACCTGGCCCACGAGCTTGGCCACCTTGTCCTCAAAATCCCGCCCCTCGCCGACCAGGAGAAACTCGCTTTCCGCTTCGGCGCAGCCTTCCTCGCCCCGGCCGCCAGTTTCAAACGCGAAGCCGGCGAAAAACGCACCTCCGTTTCGGTGGACGAACTGCTTATTCTCAAGAAGCGGTTCAAGATGAGCATCCAAGCCATTCTCCGCCGCTTCCGCGACCTCGAAATCATTTCCCCCACCTACTACAAAGATTGGTGCATTGCCATTAACCGTATGGGCTGGCGCAAAAAGGAACCACTCAAAATCAAGCCCGAGAAACCCGAATGGCTCAAGCAGACCGTTGGTCGTTGCCTAGCCGAGGGCTTCCTCACCCGCCAACAGGCCCAGGACATTCTGGGCGAGAAAATCGAATCCAAGGAATCTGCAGATCTCGTGCGGCGCAGAAAAATCGCGAAGCTTTCGCTGAGCGAGCGGCGACGAATTCTGAAACAACAAGCGAACCAAATAGCACACCATTATGAAGAGGATTCGTCGTGGCGGGGCTTGGAATCGGGAGGAATCATAGACTATGACACCAAGGAGCCCTAAACGGGGTGAAATATGGCGCGTTGACTTCAATCCAACCAAAGGCGCTGAAATTCAAAAGCAGCGCCCGGCTGTGGTCATCAGTTCCGATGCCCTCGGCAAACTCCCGCTCAAAATCGTCGCTCCGCTGACCGGCT
>CAZOOE010000727.1:0-3014 GCA_964581275.1 uncultured Clostridia bacterium | reverse complement strand
AACGCCAGGGACCTGGTCTTCGAGCAAAAGAAGCAGCGCCGAGTGAAAATCCTGATAGGTGGTATCCTGCCCCATTGCCCACGCAGCAGTCATTCTCACTTCGGGCTGCTCGTGATGGGATGCCGTGACCACCTCGGGATAGAATCGTTTCACTGCCTGGTCCTGGTCGATGATGCGATTCCCTATTTGCGCCAGCGCGTGTTGAATGTTGCGAGGCTTGTTCCGATCGTGAAGATACTCCTCCATCTTCGAGTCCGAGAGCGGTCGTCCAAACCACGTCCCGTACCATGAAATGAACGGGATAATGACAAACAGAACGATGACGACAAGTATCGCCCAGGGGTATCTCCGACTTGGGCCCCTTGGAGGTGCAGTTGGACTCTCATCGTCGCTTAGCGGCTCGTTGTTGTTCACGATTGGCTTATCTCCGAGTTCCGACATTGGGCGTTTGACTTGTCTTGGCGCGCGCCGATGCGATTCTACGGACACATCTATGGTGGAAGCAAGCACCTTAATCCGGGAATCCCAGTCACATTACCCGCTATGCCGAATAGACCTGCTTGGTTTGGTTGTTGCGCAGCGTGCAAGCGCCCGCGGCATAAACAGTGAGAAACAAATCTTCATCCGACAGCACGGCCTTGCGAAACGCCGCGTTGGTGATGTATCCGGCGGCTCGCACCGCGGCGAACGTCAATCCCGCGTAAGCCACAAGCGCCGCGGCAATCGGCAACCCGTTGAGCAGCAAATCGAGAAAAACGGCTACTGAGACGGCTCCGCCTACAGTCACCCATTTGTGGATCGAGGATGCCGGATGTGAGAGGTAGAACGCCAATGCCTGGATCGGGGCGGCTGCGAGCAACCAGTACTCGTGGATCAAGACCGCAGCGATGACTGAAGCAACCGCTGCGGCTACCAATAGCAAAGAAAGCGAGGTGATGATTGCTTTCTTGAATCTTGTATTGAACTGCTCAGACCACTCCGCTGCGGCAAGGGAATCGACTCCGACGTTGAAGCTACGAATGGATATCGCAGCTTGCAGCTGGTCGAAGTCCTCGAACGGAAAGCGACGGATATCGCCAACGCTTTTCCACGGCGTTTGCCGCAAATGTGATTGGGCTTCGACCATGGCTCAGGGCTTCGACTAGCGGCTGGGATAAAGATGGTAGAGCATCACGTATACGATTACGCCGGTAATCGAGACGTACAGCCATATCGGAAACGTCCACCGGGCGACTTTGCGATGACGTACGAACTCACCGCGAAGTGCTCGTCTAAGCGTGACGATTACGAAAGGCACGACGGTTACCGCAAGGATCGTGTGGGAAATCAGAATCGTGTGGTACAGAGTCCTCACCCAGCCCGTCCCCGCGAAGCGAGTAACACCCGCTCCAAAGCCGACGTGATAGACGACATAGGAGATCAAAAACAAACTCGAGCAGGTTACCGCTCCGATCATGCACGCGCGATGAGCGGGGATCCGCTTGCGTCGAATGAATAGAAACCCGATCACGATCAGGATTCCACTGCTTGCATTTAGGATTGCGTTGAACGTCGGAAGAAAACTAGCGGACATAGATGATTCCAAAGACTCGTAAAGGCGCCGCTGCGTGGGCGCCCCCTGTTCCTCCAAACCTCTTGCGGCTTCGCTCCTTCGCGGCTTTGCGGCTTCGCTCCTTCGCGGCTTTGTGGCTTCGCGGCTTTGCGGCTTTGCGTGAACCGCTGGGTCCACCACTCCACTTGGACGCTCGTCGGCGAAAGGACGCTCCTAGATCATCTCAACGCCCTTGAACATTTCGGTAGCGGTAGATCACTCCAAAGAGCCCCGCGAAGATCGAAACCGGAGGAATTAGCAGTACCAACGCGGCGAGGTTTAGCCCCTTACTTGCCGCGGCCACGTCGGTCGAGTTCTCGATCGCCGCCTTACACATTGCACATTGGGCGAAGGTCGGATCCGCCGTCGCAATCAACGTCAGCCCAACCGCAGCCGCGAAAATCAAAAGTGTACGCACCGGTCTCATTCTAACGCCACTCACGAGTTAGGACTAGCCCTCATGCTCCACCTGCTGAACCGGCTCCGCCGGTCTCATGTTATGCAAGCGGAAACTGTCCGGGAAGAGAACGGCAAACAGGCAAAGCAGCACGACGAGCGTTGGAACGATTGTGAGGATCAGGCTCAACCGCTCGAACTTCAAGTGCATGAAGTAGGCTACGATCAGCGCCGCTTTGATGATCGAGGCACCCATCAGGATGATCAACATCAGCGTCATATCGATGTGTATGTACGCCAGAAGAACTTCAAAGGCAGTCAGCCCGAGCAACCCTCCCCAGATCATCGTGTTTTGGCGGTCACTGCCCCCATGACCTCCGTGACCCGCCTCAATCTCCGCCGCTCCTGCGCCATTACCAACCGATTCTTCGGCGAACGGGTTTTTCAACAGTCCATTGGCGTGGGCCCACATCAACGAGGGTATCGCGAACAGCAGGGCCAGCATAAGGCAAACCAGCACCAGAAACACATCGTCAGTGCCGGCCCTGAAGCCATCCGATGTCACATCCCAGACAGCGACGCCAAGCGCCAATACCGCCAGGCCGAGTAGGACCATATTCAACGCCGTTATTTCTTTTGGCTTCGATTCCACCATTAGCATCCTCGCGAGATCAGGATTTGATCACCCTTGATAATCAACCGACAGCAAATAGATCAGCGGGAAGACGAACATCCACACCAAGTCGACGAAGTGCCAGTACAGCCCGGCCACTTCCACGTCATCATTCAGTTTCCTGATGCGCACGGCAACGACGCCCAGATAGATGACCCCAGTGAGAACGTGAAACATGTGCAGCCCGGTGATGCCGAAGAACGTCGACCCGAAAAGCGGCGATGCCCCCGGCCATTTGTTGAGCCACTCGTCGGGGAGTTGAAACGGAGTGAGGCCTTCGCCCATCAGGTGATTCCATTCCATCAAGTGCAGCACAATGAAAGTCAGACCCAGCAACATCGTGGCGAAGATCCA
>CAZOOE010000726.1:0-3018 GCA_964581275.1 uncultured Clostridia bacterium | reverse complement strand
GGAGTTACGCATCCGATCTCACGGCCAAGACCGGCGCTCGCGGCAGCTACACGATGGAATTCAGCCACTACGACGAGGTTCCGGCTCATCTTTCTGAAAAAGTGATTGCCGGAGCGAAGGCCGCCGCCTCAGGCGAAGAGGAAGAAGAAGAATAGGACTAATCAGGGCGGTGCCGAGGTCGATGTCCGGTCCGTCCCATAAATCTGGGGATCTAGAATCTTCAGCTTTCTTCTTCGCAAAACGCCAAAAAGTCACCAGGCAAAAATTTATGCTTAGCTGAACTGGCTGGAGGAGCTGAAGCAACATATGTGTCCTATGAGGTAATCGGAACACCGGAGATGACAGATATTCCCGGTGCGGTGTAGTGATCGGATCGGCGTTGCTGCCGAGGCGTGTGAATTTAGACAATCGGCTGCGAGTTCACATCTAACGAAGATACACGAGAGCGATCGCCAAAAACGAGGCAACAAGCGCAACTGAAGCAAGCACTAGAGCAGTGACTATTGCCGTGTTCCATCGCATCTCGCGATTCTGTACTACCGTGATGGGATCGGGCGCGCCAGTGGCGTCAGTGAAGAGCGACTGTTGCATTATGGCCTTTGCCGAGATTACTTCTTCTATCGCCGATTCGAAATGCTGCCGGCTAATTCTTTTCTCTCCGTCAGGACACGGATCAGCGGCGGCGGCCGAAGCCGCCTTTAGCACAGCATTCTTGATATCCCCACCACTCACGGCATATCGCTCGGCAAGTTGTTTGAAATCGACGTCGGGCGCCAGTGGGGTTTTCTTGGGATGTATCTGCAGTTGCCAGATTCGCGCACGATCTTCGGGGCCGGGCAACTCAAACAACACATGCGTTCGAATTCGCCGCTCGAATGCAGGATCGAAGTTTGCCGCCAGATTCGTCGCAAAGATCACGATCCCGTTGAATGCTTCCAACTCCCGAAGAAGAACATTTACAGTGAGGTTCATCTCACGGTTGTACGGTAAAGTCCCTCCAATGGAACGTCGTGTCGCGATTGCATCCGCTTCATCAAAAAAGACTACTGCATTTTGCTCCGCTGCCCTGCGAAATATGCCGGCGATATTTTTTGGAGTTTCGCCGGCCCACATCGACTCTGCTTCGGCGTAATCCACAACGAGAAGTTTCATCCCAACTGCATTGGCCACAGCCTCCGCGCAAATCGTCTTCCCTGTTCCAGGCGGTCCCGCAAAGTTAAACGTCAAGCCGAGTCCGGAAGTATGTCGGTCGCCTAATCCCCAATTACGATAGATCAGTGTGTGATTCCGAACCTGAGCCAGCGCCTGCTCGAGCGTACGGCGAGTTTGAGCAGGCATAACGACATCCGCCAACGTGCGCTGGGGCGTGACTGTTTCGACAAGCTGGCGCATACTGCGGCCAGTGAAAAATGAGATCAGAGGATTAGCCACAAATGTAGATACGTTCTCCGGATGTTCAGCCGCTCCAATAAGCCTTTTTCAAAGTATAGCTCGTGCAGAATATGTGATCTGGGACATTCGCGAAAATCGTCGATTGCAGGGTGCTAGTACGATCACTCAGCAGCTTGCACGAAGTTTTTTCCTGACGCGCGAGCCGACGTTGCGGCGCTCACCGGTCTGGTGACGTTCCATAGTGCTTGTGAGCCCCAAGCACTATCACTTCTGATATAGCCGCAGCATCAGAACGATGGCAAAACCCGCCACCTGACTCCGAGCACTTAGAGTCCGATCGGAGTCGGTAGGACCACTCACCTAATCGTTTCAACACTTAGCGAATCGGAACCACCCACAGCGTGGGGTCGAGCGGGAATGGCATGCGGGCTGCGTTAAGGACGCGCAGAATGGCACGAAGACCCTCAAGGAGAAAAGACAATGACGAATCAGTTGGCCGATGGCGACAACCCAATTTCAGTCATCGTAAGACTTGTCACTGGAATAATTAATGAGGTCAAAGAGCTGAGCAAAAGCTACATCTTGCGAGTGCCGAAAGAAACGAGGATGCGTAAATTCACGCACGAGGTAAGAATCGTGGACGGTCAACCCACTGTCGTAAGAGTCGGCTAGGGGGTGGGTTTTGGCTGGCTTCAAGGTACATCGATGTCGTCGCCAAACGCGACTGGACTTGCCGCTTTAACGCTGGCAGCTCATCCGGAGCTGCAAAGCGATCCGTCGAGATGGCAAGCACGCCTCCAAACTACCGCTCGCAAGGACTTGGTCAATTTCATGACCGAATGACCCGGCGAACACGGCACCTGCGCTGGATGGAACCATGCGCCACCGGATTCTGCCATATCAAATTCAACGCTCCCATCTCATTTGGCGATGCTTATGGCGCCGGTATCGTTCGGGCGAGCGCGGCCGTCGCGCCTTAACTGGCCCAGGTGGCTGCGAGGGCATCGCGGGCGCTCATCCCTTGAGGCTGCGCGCCCGGGTTTCGTGTGCAAGGTCTACGGTTGGCTTACCAATGCAGGAATGACGTGATTCGCCTGGGGACTACCTAAACCGGTGACGTAGTCGTAGCCGCTAGTGGCGGTGCAGAGCGTTCCGCAGCTTCCGTTAGTGCCGGTCGCAACAACGTCGTTGTAGTTTGTCCCGGTCACCGCGTAGATAGCAATAGTGGCATTACTGAGGGGACTTTTGCCGGCCGCCGCGCGCATGGAATTAACAATCGCAAAAAGCGCCGCCCATTGGGGTGACCCCGCACTGGTTCCACCGACTTGAAACCATCCAGCTTGTCCTTGATTCCTCACGCTGTCATATACGGGAAAACCCGTCGCCGGGTCGCCATTATAAGCTACGTCTGGAATGCCACGCTTGCCGTTGGGGTCGTTGGGGATCGGATAATTGGCTTGATACAGGGGCTCGATCTCATATGCACTCTGTCCACCGCCACTGCCGCTCCAGGCGGTCTCACTGACGTAGTTCCCCGCGCCGTCGACATTCAGCGTTGCTCAACCACCGGCAACAACGAATGGTGAAGCCGCAGGATATTCCCGACCCTTTCCCCCGGCCCCACAG
>CAZOOE010000725.1:0-3043 GCA_964581275.1 uncultured Clostridia bacterium | reverse complement strand
CCACGGCCACACATTTCGAGGGACTACCCCAAATCCTAAACCCTCTTCCTTTATTCAAGCTTTAACCCTGGTACTTATTTGCCTTCTTCGAATCTTAACTTGAATGTGCCTTCAAACTTACGGACCCCCGACACTCCAGCGCCGCCCGCCAGCGTCGGCATTCTCAACGTGCCCTCGTACTGACTATAGTCGATCGTCGCGGCAAACGACTTCATCTTGCTCGCTTCTTTGTCAACCGTCTCCAGGTTATGAAGACCCTCGATTTTTATGGTCAGCACCTCGCCGGTCTGAGGGTCCAGCTGTGCGACGCCCGATGCCAGCGCTACGTTGGTCACCTCGGGTTTGGGCACAAACCGGAACCACCGTTCGTTCTTACGGTCGGCTACTACCTCTTGGAAGTTGTAATACTTGATAAGCTCAGGCAACAACGGAAAGAACGCGATGTCCCACACTGCTCCGAACGAGAGCAACGTCGGTTCGTCCTCCTTTATTCTGTCTTTGGGATTGCCCTTCTTATCGGTGTCAGCAATCACTCTCACCACGACTGGGGTCTTCCCTGTCTTATCGGGCTTTGTTGCCGGCTCTACAATCACCGTTGTGTCGCGCAGTTCCTCGGTCGCTTCCTTATCGCCTTTTGACTTATACCGCTCGACGTGAATCTTCTGTTCGTAGCGGCAGTGATCGCGGAAGTAGAGAGAGCGATCCTGATTGTCTCGGGCTTTGCAGATCAACTCCGGTGCGTCGCAGGTTTGTGCGTTTCCGTTGGTGGCGGCGAGCGCGATGACCGCGAGCGAGACAAAGGCAAAGTGTTTCATCAACTTCTTGACTCCCCAAAGGTCTTTCGTGTATTAACTCTAGCGTCGGACACAAAAAAGTATAAGTGAGCCGGTAACATAACGGCAAACGTCATCATCTCTAGCCCAGCGATCCTCAGCCTGTGTTGAACGCTGGGTTTGCCTCGACACCAAACGGCACATCAGTAAGGAGGCCCCTATGAAGCTTAAGGCGATGACTGCAATAGGCATCGCGGCAGCAGTTCTGCTTGGCAACGCGTGCGCGACCAAGAAGTATGTTCGTAATCGAGTAAACGAACGGGCGACCCCGCTTGAAAGCAGAACTGGCGAGTTGGAGGAGACTTCGCGGCGCAACACCCAGGACATTGGCCGCCTGGGTAAGGACATCGAAGAGGTTCGGCAGCGAACCGATCGCGCTCAACAACAGGCCGACCGCGCCGCTTCCTCGGCCGAGCAAGCTAACACGCGAGTGACTGGCGTCGAGCAAACCGTCTCGGATCTGAGAACCAACCTCGACAAATACACCGTGCAGAAAACGGTCACGATTCGCTTCAATGCCGCTAAGGCGGAGCTGCTCCCGGACGCGATGGCGTCGCTCGACGAGCTTGCGAGTCAGATCAAGGATCGGAACGGTTTCCTGCTCGAGATCCAAGGCTTCGCCTCAGCGGAGGGTAAACCGGAGCTGAACGAGCGATTGAGCCAGGCGCGATCGGAATCGGTCAAGAGATACATGGGCGAACACCACAACGTTCCTTTGTTCCGGATGGCGATACTCGGATTCGGCACCAGCCGACCAGTCGCCGACAACGAAACGAGGGAAGGCCGCGAACAGAACCGCCGCGTCGAGGTCCGCTTGCTGACCAACAACGCGGTGAGCCAGTCGCACTGAAAATCGGAAGGGAGAAGGAAGAAAGCGCAAGGCAGCCATTCCCGCGGCCTTCGGCGCTCAGCCTTCTGCCTTCCGCCTCCCTGCCATCTGCCTTCTAATTATGGAGTTTGGCATTGAGATACCAGGTGGCAAACCCTTCGACGCTGTGGCCCTAGGTCTCAACGCCGTAGATCACCTGATCGTCGTTCCACACTATCCCGGATTCAACAGCAAGGTCCCCTACCTCTCCCACACGCTCGCCCCGGGAGGACAATGCGCTACCGCAATGGTGACGCTCGCGCGTTTGGGGCTGCGAACCCGGTACATCGGCAAAGTGGGTTCGGATGATCTCGGCAGCGTTCAAATTCGGTCGCTCGAGTCTGAAAACGTCCCAACCGACTGCGTCACCATAGTACCGGGAGCCGAAAGTCAAATCGCCTTTATCATCATAGACGAAGCCAGCGGTGAGCGAACTGTAATCTGGCATCGCGATGAGCGCTTGATGATCGAGGAAGACGAAGTTGACGCGTCGGCGATTACATCGGGTCGGGTTCTTCTGCTGGACGGCCACAACGTTGCTGCTTCGATCGCTGCCGCTAGGTGCGCTCGCGCGGCTGGCATTCCAACTGTGCTCGACATAGACAACTTCTACGTCGGTTCGGAAGACTTGTTGCCGCTGATTGATTTTCTGATTTCGTCCACCAGCTTCCCCTTAAGGATAACTCAAGAAACCGACCTCCCAGTTGCGCTGAAGAAATTGGCGAGCAGGACAGGCTCGCTTTTTGTGGCCGCGACGCTCGGACGGGACGGCGTGCTTGCCTATTTTCGAGGAGAATACATCCACTCGCCCGCCTTCACAGTTGATTGCCGAGACACAACCGGGGCCGGAGATGCCTTTCACGGCGGGTTCATTTACGGCCTGCTCACCGGCCGTTCGGTTGAGGAAACCCTCAGGGTCGCAAACGCGGTTGCCGGTTTGAAGTGCCGTGCTATCGGCGCTCGAACAGCCTTGCCGACTCTGGACGAGCTTGGTGCTCTACTCGGGGCGTCCGCTGCGATTTGAACCAACCCTAGCGAGATTACCCTCGCCGTATAGATAGTGCCCGGCGTCCAGGCAAAGGCCTACGAGGGGAGGTACCCGTAGAGCCCCAACCCGGTGCCCTCGTAGCCGGCTTCCGCCATCTCGTCCAGCACTTTGCGGTAGGCTGCCTGGCCATTCCAACCTTCGACTTCCATGATGCCCCAGCTTACTGGGCGCTCCGATCTTGATTTTCATTTCAGAAACTCATCGGCGTTGTCTGTGGTAACAAGCGCGGCGCCGCGGCGGGTGAAGTGTCGATTCAAATGGTCGGCCACGGCTTCGTCAATGGTTCGTCCTTCG
>CAZOOE010000724.1:0-3043 GCA_964581275.1 uncultured Clostridia bacterium | reverse complement strand
ACATCGGAATGACGGCGGCTGAAGGGCAAACCCTCCCCGGCCCAGGTAAACAGAAGATTCGTGACTTACTGAATGCACCCGAACAAAGAGGATTTGACACTGCGGTCTCATTCTCACTCGAGCGGAACAGACACGCTGATCTTGCAGCCAAGGGAGCGTCCATTGCCGGGCAGGATCCGATCGTTGCGGCGGCCCGCAACCTCGAGATGGATGTGTTCTATCGGCTGGGATTCGATATTGCAACGGGAATCTTCGGCGACCCGGCGCAAGGCGCGCAGGGTAACACGGCGAAGGGTCCTGGCTCGCAGAAGATTCGAGATTCTCTAAGTGCCGCCGGGCAGCGCGGATTTGATGCCTCAGTGAAGTTGCACTTAAGCCGGAATTATAAGCGCTGAGGGCTTCTCTCATTGTAATGAATTAAGGAGGAAATCGATGAAACACCCAAACATAAAATGTATACGATCGCACTTGCAATGGCGAAGCCGACTGATCTGCGTGTCGGCGGCGTTATTGTCCCTCGTTCTTTCCGCGCAGGCTCAAATGACCGCCGATCCCAACCCGGTCAAAGTCCCGAGCGGCCAAGCGTCCGCCACCACAACTATCACCTGGAAGGTCCTCTCCTACGATTACTGCGTAATCTATCTGTCCGTTGACAACGGGGAGTGGACTGAGTTCGCCAGGGGCACCGACGACAGCAAGCCGGCGACGCTCAAGCTCGGCAGCAGCTATACTTTTCGCTGCATGTTCTATGTAGGAGAAGAGGTCACGGAGAGAGCCCATCAAACCCTCACGGTCACCACCAAACCGTCGCCTTCCTCATCACCGGGCGGAGGTGGCGGCGCCGTCTTTCGCCCCGTCGGCAAGAATAAAAATCCAGGCTCGGCTTATTCGTTCGCCATCAACAACGTGCAGGTGTCGACCCGCGTGTACGACATCACGATCAAGTTTAACGGCCCGCCCAACCAGGTGCCATACGTGGCCATCGGGCGAGCGGCGCCCATCATGAAGAACGGCGAGTGGAGCTTCGGCGACAATCTGGTAGGCGGAGGCTTTGTCGGTCCCGGCATGGTGAGCGATGCCGAGAAGGCCAAGGGCGAATATACCTTTACGTCGGACAAGGGCACCACTATTAGCAACGACGGGCTGGAGCCAGGCGCGACTTACTACTACATCATCGCCATTCCGGCCCCGGTCGGGACCGGGCGGCGCGTGTACCAGGACACCGGCAAATTCACTTTGGACAGCGAAGTGAACACCGCAGAAGAACAACTAAACGAAGACGAGAAAACCGGCACGACCAGCAGCGCGCTGACGACCAAACCGCCGGTCAAAGCCATCGGCAGGATCAAACTGCCGCCGGGGCCGAACCCAAACCCGCCGATCTCGATCTGTGAGTCTGCGCGAGAAGCTCGCGCACGAAACTCCCCCGCCGCGCCCGGCCTCGAAGAAAAGTGTCGCGCTGATCTTGCTCTTAAGGGAGCGACTATCGCGCAGGTGGATCCGATCGTTGCGAAGGCCCGCACCGTCGAAGCGGACTTAGTGTATCAGCAGGGATTCGATATCGCCAGCGGGATTTTCGGTGACCCGGCGCTAGGTGCACAAGGGAACACTGCCACTGGTCCTGGCTCTCTGAAGATTCGAGACTCTCTCAGTGCCGCCGGGCAGCGCGGATTTGATGCCTCAGTGAAGTTGCATTTAAGCCGGAATTACAAGCGCTGAGTCAGAAGTAAGAAATCAAGTGAAAGATAGAGTCACGACTCGCGCGTCTTCGTTCTTTATTTTGCGGCGGATCTCTTCGCTGGCAACAGCCCGGATCGTCCGTTGACGGACCAGTGTGTTGGAATGGAACGTCGCCACGCACGGCAGTTCCGCGAAAACCTAAACGATCGATGAAAGGATCGAAAGACATGGAAAGAATAACCTCGAAGTTGAGACAATTCCTGGTCGTCACACTGCTTTGCGCCGAGGCTGTGACGACTGCCATTTCACAGGAAGAACCGAGAGCGATCGACCTGAACGCACTAGCTGCCAGGGGAGAAACGCTCGCCAATGAAGACCAGTTGGCGGTAGAGCTTCGCAATCAACAACCGGATGACGCCAGTCGGCGAGGATTCGATATCGGGATGGCCGCCGCCGAGGGGCAGACCTTGCCGGGGCCCGGTAAGCAGAAACTCGGCGCGTCACTGCCTGCAAACCAACAGCGAGGATTCAATATCGCCGTCTCATTTTCGCTGGAGCGCAATAGAAACGCTAAGTTGGGTGCTGTTGGAGCGAAGATCGCTCAGGCGGATCCAGCCGTGGCCGCGGCCCGCAACGACAAACCGAATGATAGGTTTGGGTCGGAGGAGCTTTTCGTCTTCTATCGGCTGGGATTCGATATTGCGATGGGCATTTTCGGCGACCCGGCGCTCGGCGCGCAAGGTAATACGGCGTGGGGGCCAGGCTCGCAGAAGATTCGAGATTCTCTCAGCGGCGCTGGGCAGGCAGGATTCAATGCCGCAGTGAAGTTGCGTTTAGGCCAGGAGCCGCCGCCCTCTGCTCCACCTTCATCTATGCCCACGCCGCGCCCGAGAACGCCTGCGAGATCGCCTGGAGGTGCGACGACGATTGATAACTCCGCGACGCCGATTGATAGCCTTGGTAAGAGAAGCAGAGCTCTCGACGAAATTAATGGTGACTTGAAGGATGCGGGCTCTGAGCGCTCGAATGAGATTCGGTGTCGCGGTAGTCGCGACGCTTTCATCTTCACTGCCGAGAATTCAAAGCTCGACTCAACCGGTGCAACGATCATCATCACCCTACTGACCTTCGAACCGAGCTCACAGGCAGCAGGACCCAGAGGCGAAGGGCTGAAGCCGGGACAATGCTCATGGGTTAACCGACCGATGAACGAACGATTTCTCATCAGGTTTGAGACGCCCGCCAACGCGCAACTCAAACAACAACTCCACGGCAGTCCGGTGGACACTTCGCCTGCCGCAGCCGAGCGATTTCCCGACGCGCAAACGATCCCCGCGTATCTGAAAGACTCAAATCACTATTG
>CAZOOE010000723.1:0-3049 GCA_964581275.1 uncultured Clostridia bacterium | reverse complement strand
AAAGACCACCGAGCGATAGGCCGGCGACTGATCGTTGAGCTGCGCCGGTGCGCGCGATATGGATGCTTCCTGTTCGAAGGCCAGCGCAAGCTCGATTATCTCGGACAGGGTTTCGTGGAATTCGGCGGAGCTCTGCCGTGACTCGCGATACAGGACCGACGAGTATTCGGCTAAACCTTGCGACAGCCACGCGAAGTCAAAGCTTTTCAACCCGACCGCCTGCCCCCACCACTGATACGCAACCTCGCGAGCCAGTTCGTCGACCGGAAGCGGCTTATCGGAGACGAGCGTCTTGTGCGCGATAAACGCGATCCCCGCCCCGGTGTAATAGTCGAGTGTTTCGTCGTCGATCTCGGCGACCACGAACCTCGAGCCAAGAAAAAACGGGCCAAAGCGACTGTTGTAAAACTGAACTATCTGTGCGATTTCCTGCCCGAACTCCTGCAGTCGCCCTTCGCTGCCCGGCAGAACCGCGAGATCCAATTGCAGACCGCTCGAGTTGATGGTCTTGGTGATGAACTGCCCGGCGGCAAAAGATCCGGGGAGCACCGGCTGAGTTTCCACAAAAGTAAATGTCTTGCGGCCGTCCTTATTAGTGACGGGTGTTACCGGGTTGACGCTGTGACCGGCGACCATCCAGTTGCCGGGAACGGTCATGCTTATCTCAGAAGTAGCGCGGTCGGCCGCGTACCCGTGGAACGGAAACCAACGTGAAGCATAGAACAGGTATGAACCTTCCGGTCCGACGTAGGCTAACCGCGTATCGGCAATAGGACCGCCTTCAGGTGTCGCAAGCGGGCCGGCGTATTCGAACGTCAGCGTGATATCAGATCCGGCGGAGTACAATTGGCCGAGGTTGATCTTGACGTTGAACTCGTTGACCCTGTCTTGAATGAACTGCAACGCGGTCTTACCGTCGGGGCCCTTAACACTCGAGATAATAAGTGAGCCATTCATTTCCAGGACTGCCGACTGGGTTTGCTTAATGGCTTTAAGCGTTACGGTCGCCTGCGCCTTCAGGGTGTGAGAATCGGGTAATAACTCGGCGTTGATTTTATAGTGGGTTATGTCGATCGCGGGAGCTTGTTCATTTTGTGCGAGCGCTCTTGGGGCGAAGGCAAAGAGCAGGGCCAGGAGCGCGACTGACAACACCCTCTTGCGGGTTCGTGTTGCTACCATTCTGTTTTGTTTCCTTCTGCGTGGCTGAACGTCGCGACGAAGTGAATTATACCATCGCGTTTGCTGGCAGTACCAGTTCGGGCAAACCCTGGTCGTCCACTGGAGTCCATATCAACGAATGGACCGGACCGGCGGTCTTGCGCATAACTTGAGCTTGCGAGTCAGTCTTGGCGCCCTCGAATACCGTTTCCCATTAACCTATGGGCTAATGCAAAAAGGTGATTGGTGATATCATTGCTCGCCTTTGAAGCTCATCCTCGCCGGGAGAACGTTCAATGAGTCAAAAATACGTCCTCGCACTCGATCAGGGCACCACCAGCTCGCGAGCGATTCTTTTCGACCGTCAGGGCCGCGCGACTGCCGTCGCACAGCAGGAGTTCGAGCAACTTTACCCTCAACCCGGCTGGGTCGAACACCGGCCCGAAGACATCTGGTCTTCTCAGCTCAACGCCGCGCACGTTGTTTTTAGGGAATCGGACGTGAAGCCGGATCAGATCGCAGCCATCGGCATAACGAATCAACGCGAGACCACTATCATCTGGGATCGCGAGACCGGAGAACCGATTCATAATGCGATAGTCTGGCAGTGCCGGCGGACCGCCGAAGACTGCGATCGCATGCGCGCGGAAGGGCTCGCGCCGACCTTTCAGCAGCGAACAGGTTTGATACTGGATGCGTATTTTTCAGGCACCAAGGTTGGCTGGCTGCTAGACAACGTGCCGGGCGCTCGGGATCTTGCATCGCGAGGCAAGCTCGCTTTTGGGACTGTTGACTCCTGGCTGATCTGGAAGCTCACCGGCGGACGTATTCACACCACCGATCCCTCCAACGCCAGCCGCACCCTGCTCTTCAACATCGAACGCGGAGAATGGGACGACGAATTACTTGCGGCGCTCGATGTGCCCCGAAGCGTTCTCCCACACGTCGCTCCCTCGAGCGCGATGATAGGCGAGACCGATGCGTCGTTGTTCGGGCGCGCCATACCGATCGCCGGCAATGCCGGCGATCAGCAGGCCGCGTTGTTCGGACAAGTCTGCACTACCCCCGGCATGTCAAAGAACACTTACGGAACGGGCTGCTTCATGCTGTTGAACACCGGCACGGAGCTAGTGCGTTCGAAGAGCAACCTGCTGACAACCATCGCCTGGAGAATTGACAACAGGCCGATCGAGTATGCGCTCGAAGGCAGCGTGTTCATCGCGGGCGCCGCAATCCAGTGGCTGCGAGACGGGCTCAAGATCATCAGCTCCGCCGCCGACACTGAAGCGATGGCCACTAGCGTCGCGGACAACGGCGGCGTGTACTTCGTTCCGGCGTTTGTTGGACTCGGCGCGCCCCATTGGGACCAATACGCTCGCGGGACAATTCTTGGTCTTACACGAGGCTCGTCGCGAGAGCACATCGCTCGCGCGGCGCTGGAATCGATCGCCTATCAGACGAGCGATGTGTTGAGGTGCATGCAGGATGACTCTGGGATCGATCTGACTGAGCTCCGAGTCGACGGCGGCGCGGTGCGAAACGATTTTCTGATGCAGTTTCAAGCGGACATACTTGGAATCCCGGTAGTACGGCCCGCAAACACCGAAACGACGGCAGCCGGCGCGGCGTTTCTTGCGGGGCTCGCCGTTGAGTTCTGGTCTGGAACTGAAGAGCTGAGTGAGTTGTGGCAACGGGAGAAAACGTTCGAGCCCAGAATGAGTAAATCGGAGCGCGAGCGATTGCTTGCAGAATGGACCCGGGCGGTCGGGCGCGCCAGTGGTTGGACAAACGGATCGTGAGGGAGGAGTAGGGGCGGAAGGCGGAAGGCGGAAGGCGGAAGGCGGAGGGCAGTAGGCAGTAGGCGGAAGGCGGAAGGCAGTGGGCTGAAGGC
>CAZOOE010000722.1:0-3049 GCA_964581275.1 uncultured Clostridia bacterium | reverse complement strand
TTTGCTTGCTGAAATCGATGTGTTCTTCAAAAGGTGCTGCTTGAACGAAACCTTCGCTGCTCGCTTGAAAAAGCAGACCGAGGCCGAATAGGGCTGCGACCAATGGCAAGATTTTTCGTTTCATCTCTACGCAACAAGCATCTGGCGGGAACCATCAGTATAGCATGCTCGGATCAATACTTCTCGGTTTCTTCTGTGTAAAGTCCATCGACAAAGGCCTGGGCCATATCCACATCTCGTCGCGCTACGCTGAGTATGAGCTGACGTTGGCTGGCGCCAGGGATATCCTTGAACGTGGCCAGGCCGGTGGCCTGCAGAACGAGTTTGACGCCCTGCTTGGACGTCCCCCACCATTTGCGCATCAGTTGCACTGAATCGATTTCCTTGCCGGGGATGCGCACCTCTTTGACATCCGTTTTCAGTAATCCAGCCAGGCTGTCTTTGATTTGAAACTCAAAACGAAAAGTATTGCCTTCCATTGTCATGCCGGGCCAGGACGCTGCTCGCGACCGCATATTTCAAGCGGGGCCAGATGCCCTGTTTGCCTGACGCGAAGTAGCGGTTGTCCTCGTGGAGAGCGGCTTCGCCCCACCAGCGAAATGTGCGGGTGAGCGTTCTGTCGAAGCAGATCAACGAGATCGGCCTCATTACTCCGCCCGAAGGCCAGTTCGTTAACGCGGCGCACCGCGTCGCCGTCCTCAATTGTCTCAGCGCGGACCATAGCCATCAGAACGCTCCGATTGGATCAGAATAACATGTTCTAGTCGGCCCAGGTGCGATCGGACTGAGAGTTGGTTTATGGGTCCAATCCTGAACGCGAGCGACACTATTCGGTAGTTGGCGCACACACAAAAAAGGCGGCGCGACCAGGTCGCATCCGCCTGTTAGTTGTGATCTTACATCTTGTCTACTGGTTTTGATTCTCAGCACCCGGGCGACGCAATTCTCTTTCTATCTTGTAGCGCATCTCGGGCGACGGTCCGCCTTCTTGAATCGTATAGTCGGCCGGGACTTCGAACAGCGAGTGAGCCGGCTCCGTGCGATTGATGTTCGTCAGGCGATAAGTGTTATCGCCTGAGCGCGGGTCACTGTGCTTACTCAGAACCACTGTCTGCAATTCGGGCGAATACCAGCTCTCGAACACTATCTCGATCGGCTGCTCGTTGCCGATCTCGCCGGCCGGTATCGTGGTGGTGTATCGCGTGCCCTCGGCCTCGACTCCTTCGATGGTTTGCTTTCCGAGGTCCTCTTTCCTGGTGTTCTTCTTGTCTCCCATCATTATGAATCCGGGGCCTGCTCCAGCGAGGACCGGGCCTGCGCCTGGTCCGGTTCTCATCTCGTACTTGAATCCCCCGGCAGCTACGGCCTTCTGCATAGCTATCTTCTCCCTGTCGGCAGCCGTCTGCTCCTCAGCTGCGCCTTCCGATGCCTTCTTCTTCATCAGCTCTGCCTTCATTTTAGCCTCAACCATCTTCTTGTCCGCGCTCACATCGATCTTTCTCGCGGTTCGGTTCTTTGCGTCGAGAATATAGTTCACGCCGGCGACCGGGTCGTTGATAAACGTGGTTTGTGCTGGCTCCCCGGCCGCAGCGTAGCCGCCGACCACGGATATGGTTTGATCGCGTCGTGTGCGCCCTTCGCTGTCCCGGTACACCGACGATGTGTTCTGACGTACTATGCGATTGCCGTTCGCGAGCGTCTGGACGCTCTCATTGGTGGCCTGGGCCGAATAGGGCGCCCCTTTCACGAGCTTCCCGTCTATGCTCATCTCAGAAGAGACGAACACAAACGTGTTGTCACCCTGTCGGGAGACCGCGCCTACCTGTCCTGCCTCCTCGACAAAGACGTGATTGGAGGTCTGTACATTCCAGGTTTCGACTCTAGGTTTCTTCTCCTGAGCGAAGACGCTGACGATGTTCGCCAACAGAGCGAGCACGCAGATGAGTCTGACCAGCATTCTTTTCTTCATAATCGTCCTCTCTTTCAGCTTGTGTGAAATTAGATACCGTTCTAGCGAACAAACCGAATCGCGCGCGCCAGCCCATCGTTTCCAACGACAAGATCGGCCTTGATGCGCTCGGTGGCGCGGTCCATACTCATTGGCAATCCATACGACATCAGCACGGATCGCGGTAACTCCACGCGCATAACCTGTCCGCCGTCCATCTCGGAAAAGGTTTCCCTGTTCACCAGCGGAATGAAGTCCGTCGCGATCTCACTGTCACCCGGCTTGTTGAGTACCTGCGCAGGCGGTTTTGACCGACGGGCCCTTGCGGGCTTAACCTCTCCCCGATTGTTCCTTGTCGCAGTGACCGGATCGGGTTCCCTCGGCTCGCCGGGATGCGCAGAAGGATCTGCCTGAGGTGCCGCCTGCTTCTCCTCAGTCCATTGAGGCGGCCTGTCTTGACCACTGGCCTGTTGAGGCGCGGGCCGCCGTGAGTCGTGCATTCTCGAGGCAGCGAGTGCAAGGACCGCAATGATCAGAGCGGACGCCGCAATGCCAGCCACGAGGTATAACCATCGCGGTCTCTCAGTTCGTGACGGCGCGATTGGCGCCACCGATGAGTGCTGCTCTCGAAACGCCGCAATCAGCCCTGCTTCGATTCGCGCCGGTGCCTGCTCGCGTGCGGCCTCGGCAACCAGGCGCAGACCCCGAGTGAGCGCGCGCTCGTCGCCGAGCCGCAATGCGCAACCCTCGCACGATGCGGCGTGCGCAATCGCTTCGTCGCGCTTAGCCGCATCCATCATCTGCCCTCGTTCGAGGTCGGCGGCCGCAAATTCAAGCTCGTTACAGTTCATGCGAAGCACCTCGCCGGTTTGACTTCTTTGGAAGCCGAGTTCCGATCACGCGCGGCACGGACCTTTTCGACAAGCAGTGCTCGCGCGCGGTGAAGTCTCGATCGCACGGTGCCGACAGCACAGCCGATTACAGTTGCCGCTTCGATATAGCTCATATCGTGGAGTTCGCAAAGCACAACAACTTCCCGATAGTGCCCGGGCAATGGCAGGATCGAGGCTCGCACCAGTTTGATCTTCCCGCCTGCGGCCA
>CAZOOE010000721.1:0-3050 GCA_964581275.1 uncultured Clostridia bacterium | reverse complement strand
AAGGTTGAGGATCAACTCGAGACGTTCGACGTCTTCTTCGGTGTAGTAGCGAGTGCCCTTCGCCGAGCGCGACGGTTTTATAAGGCCTTCACGTTCATACAGGCGAAGCGTTTGTGGGTGGACGCCGTATTCTTCGGCTATCACGCTGATCGTATACTTCTTTGCTTTCGTACCTTTGGCCATTACTCTTTGATTTCGGTTCTTTCGGCATCGTCGCCCTTGTTGCCGGTCTTAGTCATCCCCTGTTCTTCGTCCTTTTGGTACTGAATTGCCCCTCGCTTCTCGTCGATTAGGATCGCCTCCAACCCCAGCGCGCCGGCCCGGATGAATTGAGTGGTCTTACCCTGACCGGCCGCAAAGTCTCGTTCCCATTCCGCAGACGTTTTATGACGACGGCGGTCATTCTCGCGGACCATCATCCAAAGAATCAACGCGATCGCTAAGAAAACAACCAACCAGGTGAGAGCCTGCCCCATTTGTCTCCTCGCTAGTCGAGCCCCATCTCAGCTCGCGGGTTCTCCTTGTTGTGACGAGCGAATTGCTGCAACATCTCCTTCGTCTCTTCGCTTATCACCGTGGGCAGTGTGATCTTAACCTCGACGAATTGGTCGCCCCGAATACCACCCGCGCGCAGGCTTGGAGCGCCTCGTTCGCGCAGCCGAAAACGCTGCCCCGACTGAGTGCCGGGAGGAATCCTCAATAACGCCTTTCCATCGACGGTTGGCACCTCTATCTTCGAGCCAAGGGCCGCCTCGGGCACGGTTATCGGGACTGTACAATAGATATTGTCGCCCTGGCGCCTGAAGTAAGCGTGATCACTAACATTGGTGATCACGTACAAGTCGCCCGGCGGACCCCCCAACCTGCCGGCTTGCCCCTTGCCGGGAACGCGGACGCGCGAGCCTTTATCAACTCCCGCCGGTATTCTGATGGTTACCGCTTCGCGTTTGGGGACTATACCGCTGCCGCTGCAGGACGAGCACCGGGCTGGGACCGTCCCGGAGCCGCTACAGTGTACGCATTTTGATGCTGCGCCGATCCGGCGGTTCTGTTGGCCGGTGCCGTTGCACGAAGAACAGGGTTTGTTGCGTCCAGCTGGTTCCCCCAGACCGTGACAGGCTATGCAAACTTCGCCGCGGTCGACCTCGATCCTGGAGGTCAGCCCCTGCATCGCCTGTTCGAACGGGACAACAATCGCCAACTCGAGGTCGCTGCCGCGAGTCGGTTGCTGGCGCGCTTGCGCTGTTTGAGGTCTCATGTTGCTGAAGATCTCCGAGAATATGTCACGAAAGTTCGCAGCGCCAAAGTTCGCGAAATCAAAGATGGGCCCCCGCGGGCCGGCGTTCGCGGCCTGTTCGGAGTAGTAGCCGAAGTTGTCGTAGATTTCTCGTTTCTTCGGGTCAGAGAGGACTTCGAAGGCCTCTGAGATTTCTTTGAAACGATCTTCCGAACCCACGGTGCCGGGATTGACGTCTGGGTGATAGCGTCGCGCCAGCTTGCGATAGGCCTTCTTTATGTCTTCGCCCTTCGCGCTGCGCGGAACACCCAGCAGCTTATAGTAGTCCGGACCTTGCATAGGCGTAAGCTGTGCCGGGTGATGCGTGACCCGCGTTCTTCCCACGAACCACGCATCACAAGTCACGTTTTATTTCTTCTCATCAACATCGACGAAGTCGGCATCTATGACGGAATCGTCACCGCCTCCGCTTCCGGCGGCCGCACCTGAGGCGCCGGTGTCGCCCGTTTGGCCAGTCGACTGGGACGAAGCCTGCTGATACATGATCTCAGCCAGCTTGTGCGATGACTTTACCAGTCGATCATACGCGGCATTAATCTCACTGGCGTCGCTCGAATCAAGTTTGCCCTTTGCCTCGGCAACTGCCGCTTCAATCTCGGTGGCCATTGAGGCATCAACCTTGTCTCGATGTTCAGACAACGTGCGCTCGGTTGAGTAGATCATTCCGTCGAGCTTGTTGCGTGCTTCGATACGCTCTCGAGCCTGCCGGTCTTCCTCGGCGTGCGACTCCGCGTCGCGCATCATCTTGTCGATCTCGTCTTTGGCAAGTCCGGATGTTGCAGTGATCGTGATCTTCTGTTCGCGGCCGGTGCCAAGATCCTTTGCGGAGACGTTGACGATCCCGTTTGCGTCGATATCGAACGTCACCTCTACCTGTGGAACTCCTCTCGGGGCCGGCGGGATGCCCACCAAATGGAACTTGCCCAGCGTTCGGTTCTGCGCAGCCATGGAGCGCTCGCCCTGAAGCACGTGAACCTCCACCGAGGTCTGACTATCGGAGGCAGTAGAGAAGATCTCCGACTTGCGAGTCGGGATGGTGGTATTGCGTTCGATCAACTTTGTAAACACTCCGCCGAGCGTTTCAATGCCCAGGCTGAGCGGGGTCACATCCAGCAAAAGCAGGTCCTTCACTTCCCCGCCAAGCACCCCAGCCTGGATCGCGGCGCCGACCGCAACCACTTCGTCAGGGTTCACTCCCTTGTGAGGCTCACGTCCGAAGAACTCTTTGACCATCTGCTGGACTTTCGGTATCCGAGTCGATCCGCCAACCAGCACAACTTCGTCTATCTTGTCGGTCTTCATTCCGGCGTCTTCGAGCGCCGCTCGGCAAGGACCCGTTGTCCTCTGCAAAATGTCCTCGACAAGCTGTTCAAACTTCGCACGAGTAAGCTTCATCACCAGGTGTTTGGGACCCGCCTGGTCGGCTGTAATGAACGGCAGATTTATCTCCGTTTCCATCGTCGAGGAGAGCTCGATCTTCGCCTTCTCCGCGGATTCCTTGAGCCGCTGCAAGGCCATCTTGTCCTTAGAAAGATCGATGCCCTGGTCTTTGCGGAACTCTTCGATGATCCAATCGATGACGCGCTGATCGATGTTGTCTCCACCCAGATGTGTGTCTCCGTTTGTGGACTTTACCTCGACCACTCCCTCTCCCACTTCCAGAATCGAGATGTCGAACGTCCCGCCACCGAAGTCAAACACCGCTATCGTCTCATCCTTTTTCTTGTCGAGTCCGTAAGCGAGCGCCGCTGCA
>CAZOOE010000720.1:0-3057 GCA_964581275.1 uncultured Clostridia bacterium | reverse complement strand
CAGCAAGAAACCACCACGCGCTCAGAAGTGGAAACCCAGCTCCGCCGAGTATGAAGACGCTCCTGTCAATGGGGTGATGTGAATCGCTGGGCATCTGCTTTTGGCTCAGGGGTTCGGGTTCAGAGATCAGGGTTCAGAGCTTTTGGGTTCAGTTAAAGGTTCTAACTGAAACCACGAACTCGGAACCACGGACCCTGAACGCTGAACCCTCAACCTGATTCTATGCGAATTGCTCGAGGAACCTGATGTCATTTTCGAACAGCAGCCGTATGTCGTCGATCTCATACATCAACCCGGCCATTCGGTCGATCCCGAGTCCGAAAGCGAAACCCGAAAACTCTTCCGGATCGATGCCAACCTTCTCGAGCACGTTCGGGTGGACCATCCCGCTCCCACCAAGCTCTATCCAGCCCGAGCCTTTGCAGAGCCGGCAACCGCTGCCGCCGCAGCCGTAACAGCTGAAATCAACCTCGGCCGACGGCTCCGTGAACGGGAAATACGATGGACGAAATCGAGTCCGGAGGTTCGCCCCAAACATCATCTCGACAAACTTTTGAAGGGTGCCCTTCAGATCAGCAAGGGTGATGTTCCGGTCGACGTTGAGCCCCTCAACCTGAAAGAACATCGGGTTATGCGTCGGGTCCGGAGTGTCGCGGCGGAACACGCGGCCCGGCGCGATGACTCGGAGCGGTGGTTTTTGCCGCTGCATCGTGTGTATCTGAACTGTGGAAGTTTGGCTGCGCAGCGCAAGGTCTTTCGAGACGTAGAACGTGTCAGCCGACTCCCGCGCCGGATGACCAGTCGGAATGTTCAGCGCGTCGAAATTATAAAAGCTGGTTTCGATCTCAGGCCCATCTTCGACCGAATAACCCATCGCGACAAACACATCTTCAATCCTTTGACGAACAAGCGTGATCGGGTGCAGATGTCCCTGCCTGGGACGCGTGCCCGGTAAGGTGATATCGATCGTCTCACGCTCGAGCGCGCTTGTAGCAGCCTGCCCCGCAAAGCTTTCGCTGAGACGCGCGATCTCGGCCTCTACTTCGGCGTTGATTTCATTCACCTGCCGGCCGAACTCTGCGCGTTCTTCCGAAGAAAGCGATCCGATACGCTTTTTTTCCGCGGCGATCAGTCCTGACTTTCTGCCGAGATACTTGTCACGCAGCGCGCTCAGACCGTCGGCGTTGGATACGGATCGCAGGTCGTCAAGGAACCGCTCTCGAAGTCTTGTGAGCTTCTCGTCCATACGCAAGTAGCGGGCGAGCCGAGTAGCAAACCACTGCCTCGCCACATGTTCGTAGTCCCGCCTTCAGTAGCATAGACTTTAGTCTGTATCTGTGTCTTCAATCAGGAGGAAGAGATCTCCATCGGACACAGACTAAAGTCTATGCTACCGAAGGCGGGACTACGAACCGTTCCTGTTCTTGATTGTCGAGTCAGGCCGCAGTAGCGCGGCTCGATTCGATGGCTTGTTTGACCTTGCCCGATATCTCGGTGAACGCCGCGGGCTCATGAACCGCGAGATCAGCCAAGACCTTGCGATCCAGATTGATCTCGGCTAGCTTCAACCCGTGCATAAACTGGCTGTAGCTGAGTCCATTTGCACGCGCGGCGGCGCCGATGCGCACAATCCAAAGCGAGCGAAAGTCCCTCTTCTTGAGTTTGCGGCCGGTGAACGCGAAGTTCAAAGAGCGCTCAACCTGCTCCTTGGCGTGACGATAAAGCTTGCTCTTAGTGCCGCGATAGCCGCGAGCCAGTTTCAAAATACCTTTTCGTTTTTGTAGACGCTTGTTTCCACGTTTTGCGCGAGGCATAAGTCCCTCCTTATTAGTCCTAGTCCGCAGTCAGTGGCCCGTCGGCTGACAATCACGCACTCGTCGGGCGACAACCCGCGACGGACTGCGGACCACTGACAAATCCTTAGTTTCGCCCGTAAGGCAGCATTCTCTTCGTCGGTTTCTCGTCAGCCTCGGCCACCAATCCGTCGATGTCCAGGTGACGCTTCCGCTTGGTCGTCTTCTTAGTCAGGATGTGACGTGCGTGTGAGTGGCCACGTTTGACCTTGCCGGTCGCAGTGAGGCGGAACCGCTTGGCCGCTCCTTTGTGTGTTTTCAATTTAGGCATTGTTCCTCCCAGGAGAATGTCCGGCAAGCTGCCAGCTTGTCCGGGTTTTCGAATTGGGTGCATTAAGGAGTCAGCGACAAGCTGGCAGCTTGCCGGACATCGCCGTTATCAGATTATTTCTTCTTCGGCGACAGCATGATAAACATGTTCATTCCTTCAAGTTTGGGCCTCACTTCCACCAGCCCGGTTTCGGCAAGATCCTGCTCTAACCGCTGCAACAGCGCGAAACCCAATTCTTTGTGCGTAATCTCGCGCCCGCGGAAATGGACAGTCGCCTTGACCTTGTCTCCGTCATGAAGGATGCGAATCGCGTTGTTCTTTTTGAACTCGTAGTCGTGCTCGTCGGTGCCGGGCCTGAACTTGATTTCCTTGACCGTAATGAAAGTCTGTTTGGCCTTGGCTTCCTTCTGTTTCTTCTTTTGCTCGTATTGATACTTGCCGAAGTTGATGATGCGGCAAACGGGCGGTTGAGCTTGCGGCGCGATTTCGACCAGGTCCAGTCCCCTGCCGCGAGCGATCTCGATCGCTTGTTGCGGTGTCATCACGCCTATTTGGGCGCCGTCCTCGTCGATCACTCGGACCTCGCGAACCCGTATCCGCTCATTGACGCGAACGGACGGCACGCGATCCCGTCTGTCTCTGAATCCTCTCCGTTGATAGCTGCTAATACTATATCCTCCTAAACCGTTGCTGCTGGTTTGACCATCCTAAAAAGTGCTTAGAGCACGTTGCTCAACAACTTCGATCGCCACTTGCGAATCGGACTCTCGGCAACGGCGCCCGGAGCAATACCAGCGTATCGCGATGACCACCCGGAAGGCATAACATCGCCCAACAGCGGGCAGCCTGGGGACTGCTTATTCGTCGAACCGTTTTGTACCTTCTGCCACTTTGGTCGGATCTTACGCGAGCGCCTTCGGCTTGAGCCTCTTT
>CAZOOE010000719.1:0-3064 GCA_964581275.1 uncultured Clostridia bacterium | reverse complement strand
TCGCAAACGCGCGCTCGAGATGTTGCTTACAGGGACGGCTATCGATGCACCCACCGCGATGAAGTTTGGTCTTGTGAATCGTGTTGTCCCGGCCGCGCAGCTGCGGGAAGAGACTTATGCGCTTGCCGGCAGAATCGCGGATGCGAGTCCCTTCACTGTGTCGGTAGGCAAGCAGGCGTTCTACACGCAGATCGACCTCGATCAACCCAAGGCCTACGCTTACGCCAAAGAAGTGATGAGCTTGAACGCGATTGCTGATGACGCTCAAGAGGGGATGGGAGCCTTCCTTGAGAAGCGAGCCCCTCATTGGAAGGAACGGTGACGCCAGAATTCACCCGCCTGGGCACGGCTCAGTGTCATCCCGAACACCGGGCATAAGACATTTCTCAAAAAGCGCGCGGCGTGTTGGCGCGGACGTTAGATTTGCGGTACACTCTGTTTCGCTCACACAGCACCCCCTAACAAATGATTCTGGTGGCCCCGGAATCGGTCAGGGCTGGTAGAGAATTCGTCTACACCAATCAAGGTCGGCCAATCTCTCTCCCGCCTGGGACACCAGTTAGTAGGACATCGATCCTAATCGAAATACTCTGACGCGAGTGAACTCAATCGCCAACTCTATATCGAATAGCGCGCCGAAAGGCTGTGGAGGCACGCCACTACTGCTCCACCAGTTCTTTGAGCGAGCTGCAATACAATGGCCGGAACGGATTGCTGTCGACGTTCCGCCTGGAATCGGTCGACCCGATCGGCGCCTGGTAACGTACCGTGAACTCGAACGCCAATGTGATGCCATGGCCGGTTTCCTGGGCAGCTTCGTAACCGGAGAGTGCGTGGTTGCGATTCTTCTTCCCAGGCGCAGCGAGCATCTCTATAGCAGTCAAATGGCGGTCCTGAAAGCGGGGGCTGCTTACACTTGCATCGATCCCGCTTTTCCAGACGATCAGTTGCGCGACATCATCCAGGATTCTGACGCGGTGGCGTTTCTCACCGACCGCGATGGCCTCGGGCGCGCAGAGCGAGCGGGGTTTGCGAGGGAACGTGTTTTCAACGTCGTTGAGTTGATGGGCCAGGACGGCGCCGCGGTCATTGCGCCACCGCTTCCATCCTGGCTATCGCCGAGCAGCTTGGCTTACATCATCTACACATCTGGAACGACTGGCCGGCCCAAGGGGGTCATGATCGAGCACGCCGGTATTTCCAATCTGGTCGGCGCTAATCTGGAGGAGTTCAATCTTTCGCCCGAGGATCGAGTCGGACAGAATTCATCCTCCGCATACGACTCCTCAGTCGAAGAGATCTGGCTCGCTTTCGCCTCGGGCGCAACGCTCGTAGTTATGGATGATGAAACGACGAGGCTGGGGCCGGATCTGGTCCCCTGGCTTCGGCACGAACGCATCACCGTTTTTTGTCCTCCGCCCACCCTTCTTAGAACGACCGGATGCAATAGACCCGAGGCAGCGCTGCCGGATTTGTCGTTCGTCTACGTCGGCGGCGAGGCATTGCCCAGCGATGTCGCCGAACGCTGGGCTAAAGGTCGCCGGTTGGTGAACGGCTACGGGCCAACCGAGTGCTCGGTGACCGCGCTCCGCGGAAGAATCATAGAAGGCGAGGCGATTACCATCGGCATTCCGGTTCGTGGACTTCGAGCGTGGGTGCTGAATGAATCACTCGATGAAGTTGGTGATGGCGAACAGGGCGAACTGTGCATTGGCGGCGTGGGTCTCGCCCGGGGTTATCGCAACCGTGTTGAATTGACTGCCAAAAAGTTCCCGACCCATCCGCGACTCGGACGGATTTACCGTACTGGCGATCTGGTTTCCGTAGCCGCCGATGGTTCCTTCTTATATCACGGCCGCATAGACTCCCAAGTCAAGCTGCGCGGGTATCGTGTAGAACTTGAGGCAATCGAAGCGCGGCTTGTGGAGTGCGAGGGCGTGCGTGAGGCTGCGTGTCGAGTCCAACAAACTGGCTCGCAGCAGATGCTGGTGGCATTCATCGTGTCTGACAATGGTCACGACCCCCGGTTCTTCGACAATCTCAAGGCCTCCTTGATGAAGGCCCTGCCTTCGTACATGGTCCCAAGCCGATTTGCCTTTCTTCCCGCCCTCCCGACAACGGTTGGGGGCAAGCTCAGCCGCGAAAAGCTTCCTCGACTCGATATTCAACACCGCGATCCGAACAAGCAGGCGGTTGGGCCTCGGTCTTTGATAGAAAAAAGAATTGAGGCCGCGTTCATAGAGATCCTCCGTCTGCCCCGAAGCGTCGACATTTACGACGATTTCTTCCAGGATTTGGGGGGTGATTCGCTCAATGCCGCGGAATTGATCTCGTTATTGAGAGACGAGCCGTCCACAGCCTCGATTACCGTTCGAGATCTCTACGAAGCGCGTTCGGTCGCGGAGCTTGCCAAGCGAGCGAGAGCCGACGAGGAAGTCGACAGCAAGATCGAAGCAGAGGCCGAACGGCCAGCCGGTCATCCACTTCTGGCAACCGGCGTTCAGATGATTTGGATTCTGATCGGCGTTGTTCTGGGATCTTTAGTCGCCTACGTTGCGGCTTTTGACGCAATGCCCTCCCTGATGCGCAGATTCGGTCTGATCCCGTTCCTCTTGTTGAGTCCGTTTCTCCTGTTCGTAACCCTGGTTATCTATACTCCGATTGCAGTCCTGCTGGTTGTCCTGGTCAAGAGAGTCCTCATTGGCCGCTACCGCCCGGTGAAAGCGCCGGTTTGGAGTAGCTTCTATGTGCGAAACTGGATCGTCCAACAGACGGTGCGAATAGTTCCGTGGGGGCTGCTTCAAGGGACGGTGTTTCAGCTCGTAGCATTGCGGGCTCTGGGGGCACGGATCGGTCATCGCGTGCACATTCATCGGGGTGTCAACCTTCTGCAGGGCGGTTGGGATTTGCTCGAGATCGGCGACGATGTGACGCTGAGTCAGGATGCCGCGGTTCGACTCGTCGACCTGGATGACGGACACGTAATCGTGGGTTCCGTCTCGCTCGGTGTGGGTAGCACATTAGATGTGCGGGCCGGTGTAAGCGGAAACACTATACTCGAGGC
>CAZOOE010000718.1:0-3064 GCA_964581275.1 uncultured Clostridia bacterium | reverse complement strand
CGAGCCCGCCGACCACGTGGACGGTCGTCGTGCTGAATCAGCCGCCGTTGACGCCGGTGGTCGATGCGGGCGCCGACCGGGTCGTCTCGACGGGCCGCGTGGTGACGCTCTCCGGGCTCGTGCTGGCGCCGAAAGGCGCGAGCTCCGTGACGCTCCGCTGGACCTACGAGGGCGGTCCCGTGCAGACGCTCGCGATGACCGATCGCAATCTCGCAAAGAACATCCTCGAGTCGCGCTTGAACGCTCGCCGCAAGGTTTCGATGCTTTTCGGAGATCCCCTCGTCCCCAGATCTTGCCTGCACGCCGGCGCGCTCAAAGAACTGTTCAGATAGCGCCGGCGTCCCTCTCAAGGGGGGATCGAAGTAGTCCAGATTCACGACCGGCAGCCCGTTCGGGTCAACGCACAAGAGGTCCACGAAAAGATCGGCAGACTCCGGCTTACCGGTAGGCGCAAGCCACATCGTCTTGTGCCAATCGCTGTCACCATCAAAGCCCAACGCAGCAGTCACGGCGCCGTACACCATCCCGATGGAGTTTGGAAACTGCGCTTCGGCGTGAATGCGAAGGCGTTCTCCATCCCCGGTCATTAGAGCGGCCGAAGTCATATCCCCCTTATCATCGACCGAGATCACCGCGGCTCGCTCGAAACCCGATGCAAAGAATGCGCTCGCTCCGTGAGCGAGATGATGAGGAACTTCGATGAATGTACCGCTCGCTGAAAGCTTCGATTCAACAAGTCGACGCGTTCTCAGCCTCTGCTTGAGGTCGTTAAGGCTCTCGACGAAGTACGGCGGAAATTCCTCGATCGATCCTTGGTCGGCAGCATTGATTGCGCGCGATGAGTTAAAAGCGATCTCCCGGTGGAACCGTTTGTGCGGCTCAAGATAATAAGCGACGTAGTCGATCTTATCGAAGCCGATGTGCCCGCGTTCGAGGCAAAACTCAATCGCGCGAAACGGCAGCCCGCCGGCGTAATTCATGCCGATGTGCCTGATACGCGCGAGCTTCTCCTCTTCGATTGCGGCGACAACTCGACCGTCCTGTATCAGCGCGGCCGCCGCGTCGCGCTCCTGCCCTGAGATGCCAAGAATGTTTATCAAACAATACCGTTGTAAGAATGCTTGAAGGCCTACATACCACTAACACGCCGCCACCAAGCGTTAAACTAAACGAATCTGCGAGCGTTCAGTCTATCTCGAAGCAATTAGAACGAACAATAATCCTCGAGACCTACTGGTGCTGCTGTTCTCCAACCGGCGTTCATTCTATCATGGACGATCCGCCCCAGCAGTAATCGTTCAATCCTTTGAAAGAACCTCCTCGCTATAAAGGCCTGATTTTTGCGACTGCGCTGATGACCAAGGGCCATGGTTGGACAATTAGTGAGCGATGATTTCTAAGGGTGAGGCCGAACATTCGCGTTCGAGGCGTCGCAGATTGTGATAGTATAAGCGCGCCCATTTGATAGGCCTATCAAATGTGGCGGGTAAGGCACATACCGACTACCGAGGTTGAGTCACGCGGATACCTCCCTCTGCGAGGTGACAAGAATGCGAAAGACAAGCTCGATCTCCTCACGCTTGGATATCGTGCGCTTGTCTGGTCCAGACTGATACATGTTAAAGCGCGGACGCGGCCTGAAGCCAGCTTCCTGCAGGAGACGGCGATGTCACGACTTGATTACAGATTAAGGTATCATCTGCTAAAAAGTTCCGCGGAAGAAAGGGCCGCCGCAACTGAACTACAGCGAGTCAGAGTGTTGATGAGGTTCAAGGATGAACTCGGGCCGATTGAAGAGTTGGGTTTTGAGACGACATCCGTAGCAGGGGACGTAACCGCAGGTTTTGCGACGCTTGATGTCTTGGAACGGATTGCAGAGCATCCAAACGTCATCTCGGTTGAATCTTCGCGCCCGCTCAAGCGAGAGCTTGACACCAGCGCAATCGAAGTGAATGTTGTGTCGCTGCGTCAGAACCTAGATGCCTGGAGGGTCCCTTGTCGGGGCGAAGGCGTGATTGTAGGTGTCGTCGATTCAGGCTTCGATTTCACCCATCCTTGCTTTCGCACTTCTACCGGGGAAACGAGGATTTTGGCGTTTTGGGACCAGAGACAAGATCCTAAAAAGGTGCCAGACCCGCGTCCGTCAGGATTCGACTACGCGTCGCCACAAGGTTTTGGGTATGGGGTTGAATACACGCAAGAGTTGATCGATGCGGCCTTGCAAGCATCAGATCCCTCGCAAGTGATTCCTCACCGCCGCGGGAACCATGGCACACGAGTAGCCAGCATCGCGGCAGGAACCGGAGCAGCATCGCCACAGTCAACCCCATATGTCGGTATGGCGCCGCATGCGGATTTAGTTTTCGTTTCCTACGACACCGAAGGGCAGTTAGGTGATTCAGCATATGCAGTTGACGCAATCAATTACATCGTAGAAAAGGCAAGAGAATTCCGTAAGCCTGTGGTCATCAATATCAGTCAAGGCGACAGCTTCGGTCCACACGACGGCACAAGTTTATTAGAGAGAGCGATTGAAAATCACCTTGGTCAACAGGGCGTCGCTATTGTCAAGTCCGCCGGTGATGAGGCTGGTGACGCCAGACACGCAAGCGGACAAGTAATACAAGGCGGAGAATTTCACGTCGAGTTTGAAATCGCTGTCGACCACGACGAAGATACTTTCGACATCTGGTACCAAACAAGAGACCGTTTCGATGTTAGTCTTGAGTTACCTGACGGCACAAGAACAGCGCCTGTCGTGCCTGAATCGGATGTTACCTTGGTTCTGTCAAATGGGAACGAAGCTTTCATTTCTTCTCAACTAAAACATCCAGAGAATCAAGACAACCGCATCAACATTATTCTCGAAAGCGGGAGCGGCCAAACTATCGAACACGGCAAGTGGAAAATAATTCTAATCGCCAACGTTGCTCGCAACGGCAGGTTTCACGTTTGGATTGATAAGAGTGACAACAACGCGACATTCACACAACCTGACGGGTATGGGAAGGTTACGAATCCAGGAACTTCAAAAAGAAACAACCCAAGGAGCGCGGACAGATCA
>CAZOOE010000717.1:0-3066 GCA_964581275.1 uncultured Clostridia bacterium | reverse complement strand
CTCTCGATGGTTGCTACGACCGCACTCGCGGTAAGGAATGGTGCAGACCCCGGCGCCGCTTGACTTGCTCCGTTCTCAAGGAGGTCTGCGGCTTGGAGTGTCAAATCTGCCGCCTGGTCGCTTGCCTTGAGTGTCTTCAGATTGTCGAGCGCAACGGCGTCGTCCATGTCGGCCATCATTCGGTCCGCCGAGCTGGCGTTTGTCGCTGTCGGAATGGCTCCGTAGGTGGAGCCATAGGTGGTCGCCACGTTGCCAAAATTGTTTATTTGGTGATCACGGATCACTTTCTCTAGAGCCGCAGGGTTTGGCAATGTAGCGCTGCGTAGGTCAATATTCAGAATATTGCGCATGAGGTTTCGATATTGGCCAATCATCTGTGTCACCTGAGCTTTTGCCTGGTTTATCAATTGCACTGGCCAAGTCACGGTTTGATAGAGATTACCAATCGCAGTTCTGACCGAATTGATTGAGTTGAGCGCGGTTTGGATTACACCGTTTATGGTGTTCAGCACTGCCTGGATTGCGGCAATCAAACTGGCTTGTGCCTGTGCGGGAGGCGCAGAGATCAGCACCGCCGCCATTGTTCCCGCCACAACCAGCGCTACGACGCGGCGCCTTGAGTTCGCTGTTAACACCAGCCAAGTGAAAACAAGGAAAAAACCAAAGAATAGGATCGTCACAGTCACCCCCATCCGAATTCAGCGTAAACTCATATGCGCGTCCGCCAATCGCTGACGGCCTTCTCGATCCACTCGTGGATTTCACAACTGAGAAACCTGTACACTCCGATTGCAATCAATCCGCCAAGAACAAGCAGGACTCCCTGCAAAAGGCGCATCCCAAAAGCGCGTGCTGAAAGATCCCATCGTGGGGCGTTCATCGCGCAACCTCCGGCGCATTCATCAGGCCCGAGATTTCCTCAGGCAGCGGCGCTACCTCCGCAAGCCCCCGTGGGAACTTGTCAGCCAGGTCCTTGTAGCAATCGAGCAGTGGCCGACCGCCTTGCTTCTTTAGGAACCAGGAACGGTACTTCCGCTCCCGCGGAAATGTGGTGCAAATCCAGTAGTCCAGAGCCGTTGGCACGATCCGTATCGTCTGCGTGGTTTCGGCTTTTTCCCCCAAAACCATCAAGACCTCGGCACTCTGGCCCTTCCGCGGAGCACCGAACTGCTTGATTTCGTTGATTGCCACGGGATTCAGAAAGAGATGATTCACCATGGCAGTTACATCGCCAGGCTGTTGCCCGACAATCTTCGTGGTGGCGTTCTTGAGGATCCCCGGCCCATGCTCGCGTGGCTGGAACTCCGAGCCGACGAAATCTTCGACAGTTTGGCTGATTCCCCACACGCTCGAATTTCGTTTGCGTGCCGTGCGGAACAATTGCACGACTTCCGGCGCCAGCGTTGGAGAATCGAGCAAGGACCAGCATTCATCGAGAACCGTGATGCTTGGCAGTCCAGTCTTACTCGCTGCGCGCGCGGCCATGGCGTTGGCGATGAGCATGCTCATCGCAGTTTCGAGTCGCGGGTCCGAGCTCAGCCCCTCCACATTGAAGAAGAGCCAGTTGCTATCAAGCCTCATGGTGGTCTGTGCGTCGAACAACCTGGAGTAGATGCCTTTCTCACCTGTCCACGCTCGTAGTTTTATGGCGGCGAGGTGCGCTTCATCCATGGTGCGCTGCATCTTTTCTTCGTCACGCCAGTTCGCCAGCTCCTCACGCAGGTCATTGAAGGTCGGGATCGGGTTGGAATACCGGATCGCGCAGCGCTTGTAGGTCCTGCTGATCGCGTCGCTCAACAAGTTGTCGAGAAGCGAGGTATCCGAGTGTGGGCTGTCACCGATCATGTGACGCGTCAGATTCTTCAGAAAGGCGATCTTTTCCTTGCCGGGTATCGTTTCACCTAGCGGAAGGTCCCAAGAGTTCAGCGTTTCAGTTCCCTCCAGGTTCACCTCGATGACGCGCCCGCCCATGAGTTCCACCAGGGGTTGATAGGAATCCCCGCGTTCGAGAATCGAGATGAGAGGATTGGCCCTCGCCATCATCAGCAGGAACAACTGCGCCATGAAAGTCTTTCCGCCACCGCTCTTCGCCATGATCAGCATGTTGGCGTCGCCGAGGCCTGAATCAAAAGGCGAGAACGGGACGAGCTGGCGGTACGGCGTCTCAAAAAGCATGAGCGGCGAGTTCGGCGTACCCCTCCATGGCATTTCGACGGGTAGCAAATCGGCCGTGTGCAATGTCAGAGCATCCAACTCGCGCTTGTTCTCTCCGGCCATTGCAGGAAGTCCCGAGAAAAACAGTCGCTTCTGGGCCAGCGTTTCTGGAATTCCCCTTGCGCCGTTCATGCGTGTAATCGCATGCAGCACCCGTTGTCGCCGATCAGCGAGGATCCGCTCTGCCTGTTCGTGCTCGAGATGGTTGCGGGTCGGCTTCGACGTCCGCGTGGCAACCACTAAACTCATCTGGCAGGATTTGAGTGAGCTTGAGATCAGATCCTGAAGAACTTTTAGTAGTTGATGTTCGGCAACTTGCGCGTCTACATTGATGCGAAAGCCACCATGCATGTCCTTCTGTGCAGCAAGCATCTTTCGGAGCCGGCTCTTGTACTGCTTCACTGCTTTTACTTGGTCCGGGAGGATCACCTCCGCGTTCACAACCAGGGGAAAATCCATCACGACGAGTTCACGAAGGATTCCGGGGAATGTCGCATCGGGCAAATCTTTCAAACTAATCCAGGAGTAGAGGAGTCCGCCGACTTTGAGGTAATCGTCGAGTTCGTTCTCGACATTCACGTTGGCCATCTGGGATCGAGCGCTCTCATACCAGAGCGACCGTTCGGCTGGGCGATAAGGCACAACATCCTTTCCCGAAGGATTAAGCGCTCGTTTCACTTCCAAGAAGATGTCGTTGTGTGTCATGCGCCGCACCGTCATGCCAGTGGACTGAAGTGTTGCTTCGACGCCAGAAAGCAAACTATTGAACTCGGTCAGCAGATCCTCATGTTCCCGGCGCGTACGCTCGATGCATTTGTTCACCGATAGGTTGAAACTGTTGTTCGAGCGCAT
>CAZOOE010000716.1:0-3071 GCA_964581275.1 uncultured Clostridia bacterium | reverse complement strand
AAGGCGACCTTTCGCAGATCGGTGCGGCCGCGCCCCGAGCTTCTCGACCGGTTGTGGACCGACGACGTTAAGTCGTTCATTCTAGGTCCCCTCGCCTTTGCGCGTTTTACCGCCTTTTTGTTCGACTTGCCCTGCTGCTCTTTGACTCGCAGCTTGGCGTTGGCCAAAGCTCGCTTCAGTTCATTTGCCTTAAACGTCGAAGAAATTCTTGCCATAGTTTAGCCCGTCGTCAGATGACTATTTTGTGAACGGCATTCCGAACTCTCTTAGCAGGGCGCGACCCTCCTCGTCGGTTCTAGCCGTCGTCACGATCGATACATTCAACCCACGCGTTCTATCAACCTTATTAAAGTCGATCTCCGGAAAGATCAACTGGTCTTTGATGCCGATTGTGTAGTTGCCGCGTCCATCAAACGCCCGTGGACTAATGCCGCGAAAATCGCGCACTCGCGGCAACACCGCATTGATAAACCGATCAAGGAACTCGAACATCCGGTCGCCGCGGAGTGTCACCGACACTCCAACAGGCATACCAGTTCGCAGCTTGAACGCGGCAATCGATTTCTTGGCCTTTGTGATGACCGGCTTCTGGCCGCTGATGGTCGAGAGTTCCATCGCCGCCTGGTCGAATACTTTCGGGTTCGCCTGCGCCTCGCGCCCAACGCCCATATTCAAGACTACTTTTTCGAGCCTCGGCACCGCCATGGTGTTCTTGTAGCTGAACTCCTTCATCAGCGCCGAAATTATCTGGTCCTTGTAACGGTCCTTCAGTCTGGCTGCCATCTTCGTTTCCTCGTTACTGATCCGATGGGGATCACGCCTTTAGCATCTTCTTCAATGATCGCGCTTGGACGTGCGCGCGGTTCGGCGTTCCCCGGTGTTCTACTGTTTCTCGATCGCTGCGCCACATTTCTTGCAGGCGCGGTGCCGCTTTCCGTCTTCGAGGACTTGGTGCCCGGAGCGAGTGGGTTCGCCGCAGTGCGGGCACAACACCATCACGTTCGACAGGTCGATCGGCGACTCACGTTCGAGTATGCCGCCCTGAATCCCGCGCCGCGTGTTGGATTTATTGTGCCGTTTCACCATGTTCACGCCCTCGATTATGACCTTATGCTTCGAGGGTTGCACTTCGATGACGCGACCCTTCTTGCCCTTGTCCTTCCCGGCAATCACCACCACCCGGTCGTTCTTTCTCACATTGATCTCAACGTTCATAACTCTCCCGGTCTTAGGATTTGGGATTGGGATTTAGGGTCTAAATCCTAGATCCCAGATCCCAAATCCTGTTCAATCCTTTTCAAATAACCTCGGGGGCCAGGCTCACGATCTTCATAAACCGTCTGTCGCGCAACTCGCGGGCGATCGGTCCGAACACTCGGGTGCCAACGGGCTCGTTGTCGGGTTTTATTATGACGGCTGCGTTTTGGTCGAACCGTATATATGTGCCGTCCTTTCGGCGCGTTTCTTTCCGTGTTCGCACCACAACTGCGCGGACAACCTGTCCCTTCTTGACCGCTCCATCCGGCGACGCTTCTTTCACCGCTGCGGTGATCACATCGCCAAGCCCGGCGCGCGAGCCGGTGTGTCCGCCAACCGGCAGGATCATCGAGATGCGCTTGGCCCCGGAGTTGTCTGCGACCTCGAGGATTGATCTCATTTGAACCATTGCTGTTCCCCCGGTAACATAAACTTTAGTCTGTGGCTCAGGAAGTCTGACCAACACGCAAGACACAGACTAAAGTCTATGCTACTTCATCTTGCCTTCTGAACTATCTCAACCACCCGCCAGCGTTTTCGAGCAGACAACGGGCGCGTTTCAACTATTCGCACGATGTCGCCGATATGCGCACCAACCTCGTCGTGTGCCATGAACTTCGTCCGTCGGCGAATATAGCGCTTGTATTTGCGGTGCCGAACCTGACGTTCCACTCGAACGACCACAGTCTTTTGCATCTTGTCGCTGGTGACCAGCCCGATCTTCTCCTGTCGGCGATGCCTGGGCGGCACACCCGGAGTGGAAGTAACTTCACCGCCCGCCGACTCCCCAAGCACCTTTACGCCAGGCTGAATGATGGCATCAGTATTATGCGGATTGACCGCATCGGCGTCGATTGTTGTTTCGTTCGCACTTGCGTCGGCGGCTTCTTCAATATTCTCTTCCATAGCTATCCTTGTCGGTTTCTACTTCTGCGCCGCCGCACCCTCGCGCTCGCGGAGCAGCGTCTTGACTCGCGCCAGGTCCTTGCGGGACTCACGAAGCTGCTTCACAACGTCGGTGTTGCCCAGCGACAGTTTGAATCGCATTCTGAAAAGCGACTCCTTAAGCTCGTTGACTCGGGCGCGCAGGTCGTCATCAGACAGATCTCTCAGTTCTTCAGCCTTCATACCAGCCCGCCTCCTTCCTGGTCCTTGCGGGTGACGAACTTGGTTTTGATCGGCAGCTTCTGCGCCGCCAGCCTCATCGCTTCGGCCGCAGTTTTCTCGTCTACGCCTTCCATCTCAAACAAAACGCGGCCGGGCTTGACGACGGCAACCCATCCTTCAGGGGCGCCTTTGCCTTTACCCATCCGCGTTTCAGCGGGCTTCTTGGTGATGGGCTTGTCGGGGAAAACTCGGATCCAGATCTTCCCGCCCCGCTTCACAAAGCGAGTCATCGCAACGCGTGAGGCTTCAATCTGCTTGCCTGTAATCCAGGCCGGCTCCAGAGCTTTCAGCCCGTACTCGCCAAAAGAAATCTCCGCGCCGCGCGTGGCTATTCCGGACATTCGCCCACGCTGCTGCTTGCGGTACTTCATTCGTTTTGGAATCTTGTATTCAGCCATAACCTTACCATTGCCGATTGTCGATTGCTGATTGACGATTGACCTGCGCAAAGTAATGCAAGTCCGCAATCGACAATCGGAAATCGGAAATCATCATGCCCTTCTCGCCTGTGCCGCCCGCCTCACGGTCATCTCGTCCCCTCGGTAGATCCAGACCTTCACGCCGAACACCTCGTAGGTGGTTTGCCCCTATGGGAAGCCGTACACCGTATCGGCCCCGAACGGTACCACGTGGCAGCCGGCCCTGCA
>CAZOOE010000715.1:0-3080 GCA_964581275.1 uncultured Clostridia bacterium | reverse complement strand
GGTCATTGGGATGTATCGAAGCAAAACGCCGGCGTGGATCGTAAAGTAGTCGACGCCTTGCTCCGCCTGTTCGAGCAACGTGTCTCGATAGATCTCCCAGGTCAGTTCTTCGGCCTTACCACCGACTTTTTCGAGCGCCTGGTAGATCGGCACGGTCCCGATAGGAACCGGCGAGTTGCGAATAATCCACTCGCGAGTCGTGTGGATGTTTCGGCCGGTTGAAAGATCCATCACCGTGTCCGAACCCCATTTGATCGACCAGCGCATCTTCTCGACCTCTTCTTCGATTGAAGAGGCGACCGCTGAATTGCCTATGTTGGCGTTGATCTTCACCAGGAAGTTGCGCCCGATGATCATCGGCTCACTCTCCGGGTGATTGATGTTTGCCGGAATGATTGCTCGCCCGCGAGCCACCTCGTCGCGTACGAACTCCGGTGTGATGTGAGAGGGCAATTTCGCGCCGAACGAGTGCCCGGTATGTTGAAAGTCCAGCGCGCTTCGGTCGTTCTTTGAGGATTCGAATGCTCGCTCGCGGCCCATGTTCTCGCGAATTGCAATGAACTCCATCTCGGGCGTAATGATTCCGCGTTTTGCGTAGTGGATTTGCGATACGGCGCAGCCCGGCTTTGCGCGAAGTGGGCGTCGTCGCGGTCCCGGAAATGGATCGAGGCGGCCTTTGTCCTTCACAAGCGCGTATTCGCGAGCGCCTTCGGTCAAATAGCCGTCGTCCTGCGGCAGCACATCCCGGCCAGCATACTCTTCGATGTCGCCCCGCTCGACGATCCATTCTCGCCGGAGCGCGGGCAGGCCGTCGTGTACGCTGCAAGTCGCGTTTGGATCGCCCCACGGCCCGCTCGGGTCATAGATGCGAACGGACGGGTTCTCTTCAACCGCGCCGTTTACCCCGCGTGTCACGTTCAACCGGACTTCGCGCATTGGGACGCGAATATCCGAACTGCAACCCTCGACGTAGATTCTCGCTGAACTTGGAAACTGGAAGTTACTCTCGGTGTGTGGTTCTGAGTTGTTTGGAGTCGTCATTGTTTCTCCCTTCGACGGCATTATCCGTATCAGGTTCAAGGGGTCTCCCGAGCGGGACTCTCAGCCTCGTTGTGAAGCTCCCCCGGAAAAGAGTTATTGAATCGTGATGTCTGATCGGATCGGTATCAGGCATCAACGTCAGCTTAGCAATCACGCGAACAGATCATCAACCGGCATTGACCAACATGGCAACGCCGGTTCGGCGTCGGCGAGCTCACCGCGATGAAAGACGGTGGGGTTGTTGGAGTCATCCGACCTGTAGGATTTGATGACTTGATCTCTGAGGACATCAATATCCCATACAACCAGCGTTCCTGCGGCAAAGTAGTCCGCTCGCTTATTCGCCATTCTCTCCTCAGCTCGGCGCCCATAGTCACCCACACTTCTTACTTCGGCCGCGAAGATCGGAGCGCCTTCAAGAAACTTACCGCCAGTTCGCGGTCCAAGATAAAAAGACGCGTCTGGGCTGAACGATTTGCGATTCGGCAGGCTTACGATGAAGGCCGCATTGTCGGTATAGGCGCGACCGGTCTTCCTTCGCCGCCCGAATTCTCGCAGGCTGGCGAATATCTCTCCCGCCGCCGTACTTGGCAGGTCTCCTGTGGGACTCATAAGTACGATTTCTCCGTCCACAATCTCGGCCTTACCGTCCCAGGAAGTATGGTACAAGTCTTCGATAGTCGCTTCGGTCCTTGTGCTCATAGATAAACTTACCGTCAAGGATGAACATTAGTCAGTCGACGTCTGGATTATACTCCAGCCATCGAAGAGTTGCACCGGTCTGATCTGCGAGCTGCGTACAACACTCGGTAACAATAGAGTATTCGCTTCGCCTCGGCGCCAGCGTTGTTGACCCCGTTACTGGCGTACGGCTCAATTCCTGTTTTCAGTCCTTCACTGCTAACTTGAAGGTAATTAGAACATCCGTGGCCGTCTGTCGCTCAACAGAAAAGCAACTAAGAGCAATTAGTATGGGTAGGACTCTCATTGTTGGTCAACCTCCTTAGATTCGTTTTCATACTTTAGACCTTGTAGGAGGAAATGTCTTGCGCGAAAGCAACCCCGCCGGCAATGATTTCCAAAGCGGTCAAATGCCCGGTTGGCCGTGGCATAGCTATCACCGCTATCAACGGGGAACCTGTCCCCCGAGCACGCGATACAGCGGCTTCGCGATCATCACGACGATGGCGGCCGCCAGTACGCCCGCCACAACATCAACAACGTAGTGATACCGCAAATAGACCGTTGAAATAATTACACCTGCCCCGATCGGCAACAGCCACCGGAAGACGTTGCGATGAAACGCACGCGCATAGACCAACACCAACAGCGTTAGCTCTGTATGGCCGCTTGGAAAGCAGTCACGGGTGATCCCTTCCGCTCGATCCAGCATCGCGCGTACCGGCTGAAATAACCACACCCCGGTAAGCGGCACAGTTTGGTCTTGCAAAATCGCCGGCAAAAAGCGCGGCCCGATCGCCGGAACCGCAATGTAGCCCAGATATGACACGTAGAAGCCCAGCACAACTATACACACGAAGAAGTGGAACTTCTCAAACCAGCCCTTCCGCCAAAGAACTATGCCGAGGACCACCGGCAGAAAGTAGTAGGATGAATAAGTGAGCTGGAGAACTTCGGTTACTGGCGGCCAAGTGAATTCCTCCAGCCATACCGTCGGGTGCACCCCGAGAAAGCGATGATCGATCCCGGCAAGTGTCACATCAAAATCGCGGGGGTGGATCAGAGGGATCAGATGGCTGAGCTCTTTGTAGGTGATCGGGATCAACACGACTGGATACCAGCCGCGGATAATGGATGCGAAGGTGAGATGGGGAGAAGTGGACAGGGGGAGGAGTCGCGAGATCACGACGATCATAGCGATCAGAGCCGCGTGTCCGACACAGAGGACGCCCCACCCGGGAACGCGATAGCTAAAGAGCAGGACAAGTAACGAAATAACTATGAAGTAACCGATTGCCACTCTTTCGGCCGGACTGAGCCGGAACTTTGTCGAATCCTCGTTTTTACGCCTGCGGGAG
>CAZOOE010000714.1:0-3105 GCA_964581275.1 uncultured Clostridia bacterium | reverse complement strand
CGATTGGAAAAGAACCCCGAACGGAACGAGGAGCCAAAAAGTAGAAACCAGAAACTAGAAACCAGAAACCAAGAAGGGAGGCTGCAAAAATGAAAGCGAATCTGAATCGGCTGGCATTGCTGGCGCTGTTCTCGATCGTTTCGTTACCGGTTTATTCGCAGGCGCAACGGCCGTCAAACGGTCTGCGCGAGTCGGATAAGTCAAAACGCACTTCTGTCGTAGACGCCAGCATGCGGAAGGGTAAGGACGAGGACGGCAACAAGGAGGTTCGGGACGGCGAGTATTGGTTCAGCCGTGGCTATGCGCTGCACCAATCCGACCACTACGTTGAAGCGATAGATGCATTCACTCATTCGATCAGTCTTCGGTACCGCCAGGCAACCGCGATGTACAACGTGGCTTGTGGATACGCGCAGTTGAACGACAAAGAGAACGCTCTGTTCTGGCTCGAGCGGTCGCTCGCTGTCGGGTTCGACAGGGCTGATCTTTTGAGAGACGACTCGGACCTAGATCCGATCCGTTCTGACCCTCGTTTCAAGGGAATTGTCCAGAAAGTTTCATCGACAAAGAAAGAAGACAAACCGGGAAAGGACAAGACCATTTCGCGGCTCGAGGACGCCATCAACACTTTCGAGGAGCTTCGCCGAGAATCCTCATCGGATGGAGATGAATGGTACAAGATCGGCTCACGGCTTCTTCGGCTTCGCGATTTCGAACGCGCTGCGAATGCACTCACGCAGGCTGTCGATCATCTCGGCTATCGCGGCGCGAATGCGATGTACAACCTGGCCTGCACCTACGCGCTCAAGGGCGATCGGGCTCTCGGACTCGAGTGGCTCGAGAAGGCGATCAACGCGGGCTTCGATGACTGCGATAAGCTAAGAGACGATCCGGATATCGCGAGTCTGCGCGGGGATTCCCGATTCAAACGAATCGACAAGTTGAGCCGATCCCTTTCGCTAAGCGGGATCAATAGCGACGACTGGTCAGCGGCTGTAACACGGTTCGAGTCTTTCCTCCGCGAAGAGCCTGCCAATGGGCGCGGCTGGTTCAACCTTGGATTCTCGCTTCATTACGCGGGTGATCATGCAAAGGCGATCCCGGCGTTCGAGCGTGCCATCCAACTCGGATACAAACGGCCGACCTCTTCGTACAACATTGCCTGTGCCAGCGCGAAGATGGGCAATCGAGACGCGGCATTTGATTGGCTCGACAAGTCAATCGACGCGGGATTCGATATCGGCAACTACATAAACGGAGACGAAGACCTCGATAGCTTGCGATCCGATCCGCGCTTCCGGCGATACCTGAACATGGTCGAGAACGAGCACATGGATAAGGATAAGAATAAGGATAAGAATAAGGATAAGAATAAGGACAAGGATAAGGACAAGGATAAGCATAGATAGCAAGATGATATTACCGAAAGCCTCGCTCGATCTTCATCTCCAGGGCGTCGTAATGCACGGAGCAGGGCCGCGGCTTCGTCGGAGCGCCGGTCGAACGGCGATATACCTTCGCGTTCTGCTTGTCTCTCTTTCCCTTGGAGCGATCGCTTCGGCACAGAACTGGCCTTCCTTCCGCGGTGAGCACGCCTCGGGTCTCGGTTCGGGCAAGGTCACTCCGACCAAATGGAATGGTGTGACCTCTAACAAGGTCACATGGAAAACGCCTATCCCGGGCCTCTCGCATTCGAGCCCCATCGTTTGGGGAGATGTTGTCTTCGTAACCACCGCGGTTCGCGTCGATGGAGCGGCGACCTTCCAGGCCGAGACGGATGACATCGCCCCTGTGCCGGAGAACACCAGCTATCGCTGGCTTCTCTACTGCCTCGATAAACGCACCGGACGAGTAATCTGGGAGAGGACTGCTCACGAGGGTGTCCCGCGAGTGAAGCGGCACTTGAAAGCGAGCCAGGCTAACGCCACCCCTGCGACCGATGGCAATTACGTCGTAGCGCTCTTCGGCTCAGAGGGCCTTTTCTGTTTTGACTTAAAGGGTCAGCTGGTATGGAAGCAGGACCTCGGTATTCTCGACCCTGGCCTGCACGACGACGCCTCTTATCAATGGGGACATGCAAGTTCTCCTGTGATTTACAAACAACTGGTTATCGTTCTGGGCGACGGTCATGCGCAATCTTTCCTCGCTGCGTTCCACCTTGCGAACGGCAAGCCGGCGTGGCGCGTAACGCGTGGAGAGTTGCCTTCGTGGAGCAGCCCGACGGTTTACGAAGGCAAGACTCGTGTTGAGTTGATCACCAGCGCGCCTAGATTCATCCGCGGTTACGACCCTTTGACCGGAAAGGAATTGTGGCGGCTCGCCAATAACGATCTGGTCGTTCAAGTGCCGACCCCGCTTGTAGCGAATGATTTGTTTGTGGTCACCGGCGGGTGGCCGGGTGGGCGGCCGATCACTGCTGTTCGCCCCGGGGCGACTGGCGATCTTTCGGCGAGCGAGGCGCACGGTCCGAAGACCCATCTTGTCTGGCGCGTGGAGCGAGGCGGACCGTACGTGCCCAACACCTATCGCCTACGGAGATTTTCTATACGTCTGTAACGACAAGGGTGTGCTGGCTTGCTTTAGGATCCAGACCGGGGAGCCTGTATACCAGGAGCGCATCAACAATCAGAGCGTTGGCTTCAGCGCGTCCCCGGTGGCAGCAGACGGGAAACTGTACTTTGCGAGTGAAGACGGCGACGTCTACGTCGTTAAGGCCGGGCCTCGATACGAACTCATCACGATCAATCCGATGGGGGAACCGCTGATGGCGACGCCCGCGATCTCCGGCGGAATGATTCTGATCCGCGGGCAGCATCATCTTTTCGCCGTCGAGGAACTGGGCACCGCGACACAGACTCCTAAACAGTGAGCCTGGTTTGTAGTTCGGGCTTCAGTCAGGCGGAAGTTCGCAGCCCGCTAGGCGGATGTTTGCAATTCGGCCTTCGGCGGAGAGTTGGTAGTGAAGAGCGCTGTCAAGTACGAACTTCCGCCTGACTGAAGGCCGAACTGCAAACTTCCGCCTGAAGAACTACAAACTGCTGGCCGAGGATCTTGAACCGGAGGGAAATGATGGAAACAGTGTGGCAAGACCTGCGCTACGCCATT
>CAZOOE010000713.1:0-3112 GCA_964581275.1 uncultured Clostridia bacterium | reverse complement strand
GCCATATTGAAGATACGTAAACAGATTCACCGCGACGAGGCCAGCGACAAGCGCAATCGCTGTCCCAATCCCCAGCGTTCTTACCCGGCGCCAGGAAAACAGCCGCTCCTCCCCGGAGCTGTTTTCGTGTTGATTGGGCATTGGCGATTGTCCACCTGGGAGCGCAGGCATCCCAGCTTGTCATTTCAGCAAAGGCCATACTCTTTCGACGGCAACGCCAGGCTGGCAGGGATGCCTGCGCTCGCAGGGCGTCTATAGTTTGAACTGATTGAGTAAAAGCGTGGCTATACCCAGGTAAAAGAAAAAGGTAATAACGTCGGTGAACGTCACTACGAACATCGACGAAGCAAGCGCCGGATCGAGTCTGAAGCGCTTCAACAACACCGGAACCAGCGTGCCCAGTGCCCCGGCTACGACAAGGCTCAGCACCATAGTTACCCCGAGAATGCCGCCAAGCTTTATGCCAAACCACATCGACCCAAGCTTGGCCCCGAACCAGATCGCGATTATTACACATACGCCGGCGCCTATTATTAGTCCGTTGATCAATCCGACCAGCGCCTCTTTGGTCACCACCCGGCCAGTGGTCTCCCATCCAACCTCGCCCAGTCCGATGCCACGGACGACCACCGTCATCGTCTGGGTGGCAGCGTTGCTCCCCATTGTTGCGACTACCGGAATCAAGACCGCCAACCATATCGAGCTCTCGATAGTCGCAACATAGTACTGAACTATGGCCACCGCGATCAGCGCTGCGCCCAGCGAAAGCACGAGCCACGGCAATCTGCGCCGCACCGAGTTGATTGCCGAACCCAGCGCGCGGTCGTCAGCCTCCACACCCGCCAGCGCGTAGATGTCTTCGGTCGCCTCTTCGCGCATCACGTCGAGAACATCGTCCACCGTTATGATTCCTACCAGCTTGTTCTCAGCGTCGACCACCGGTATCGCGAGCAAGTTGTAGGTTGCGACAATTCGCGCAACCTCCTCCTGGTCCGTGTCAGTCGTCACTTTGATAGCATCGCCGATCATGATCTTGCGCAATGGAGTCGACGGCGGATTCAACAGCAGCTGGCGCAGGCTCACTACACCAAGCAAATGATTGCGCGAATCAACGACGTAAAGATAAAACGCCATCTCGAACTCTTCAGAGCGCCGCTGCAATTCGCTTATTGCTTCGGCGACGGTGACATCTTCGTCGAGCGCAAAATACTCGGGCGTCATTATTCGCCCGGCGGTTTCATCGGCAAATCCCAGCAGTTCATTGACGACCGTCGAGTGCTCGAGCTTCATCGCGTCCAGAAACTCATCCCGCAATTCCTCGGGAAGTTCTGAGACAATGAGGGTGGCGTCGTCGGAGGGTAACTCCTGAAGCAGGCGAGAAACGTCTTGGCGATTAAGCGTCGTCAATAACGCTACCGAGCGACTCGTCTCCATCTCGGCGAGCGCCTCAGCAGCCTTGCAAAGATCGTGGTGCACGAACGCTTCAAATACTATTTCGCTATCGCGCTGTGGGAGTTGACTGAGGATCTGGGCGATGTCAACCGGACGAAGCTTGGTGAGCAAGTTGGCGGCATTCGACATGGCTCCGCGACGAGCCAGGCGGCTGACGGAGTCCAGCATAAGATTTAGCCGCTGCTCTTGCATCAGAATCGTCTCCGCTGAGTGACATAAAGTTTGAAGAGTAACTATCCATCGACACTGCTGAGTGAACCAGAGCCTTTATAGCACAGCCTGCAGTCGCGGGAAAAGAAAAAAGGCCGACGGTCACACGGCACTGTCACGGAAGTGGCGCAGGCAGAGTTCGTTCGTTAGAATTCTCGCCCTGCCGTCTTGCGCAAAGCACACCAAGGCGACAAAGCTCGGACTATGGCTTATCTCTCTTCTGAATTCTTCGCCCGCAATACCATCGAAGTTGCGCGTGATCTGATCGGAACGATGATGGTCTTCGAAAGCTGCGAGGGTCGGATCGTCGAGACCGAAGCCTACACTATTGATGCCGCGTCGCACTCGGTCACGCGTCCGAAGCAGTCAGCAGTAATGCAGCAGACCTTCGGGTGCGTCTACGTATACTTCATCTACGGAATGTACTACTGCCTGAACTTCACATCTGATCGCACGGGTCCAGGCGCGATCCTGATACGCGCGGCGGAGCCTACAAAAGGGCTCGATCTCATGAGCGAACGCCGATGCACCAGGGACATAACAAAACTCGCAAGCGGACCCGGCCGTCTCTGCCAGGCGTTCGGGATTGACTTGAGCGTTAACGGCGAGCGCATAGGACGCCGCATCAAAGTTAAACCGCGAGTGACAACGCCGGAGATCGCCACCAGCAAGCGCGTCGGCATCTCCCGAGCGACGCACCTCGAGTGGCGGTTCTACGATCGTTCCAGTCAGTTCGTGAGCAGATGAGTTGAGACCGGTACAGTGGGTTGTTAGAATTCCGCTCTGACAGAACGGGGCCGATCACTACCGTCCTACGAAAGAAGCTCCAATGAAGAACGATCTACTGATCCGTACAGCACGGGGCGAAGCAGTCGAGAGAACGCCGGTGTGGATGATGCGCCAGGCCGGACGCTATTTGCCTGAGTATCGAGCCGTGCGCGCTTATACGGACTTCTTGACGCTGTGCAAGACGCCGGAACTGGCGGTCGAAGTTTCACTCCAACCGTATCGGCTCCTCGGCGTCGATGCAGTGATTATGTTCAGCGATATCCTCATCCCGGTCGAAGCGATGGGGCAGGAAGTGAAACTGACCGAACAAAAAGGGCCCGAGCTTCCCGATCCCATCCGCTCTCGTGATCAAGTCGATCGCCTGGCGGTTCCCGACCCAATCGAGAAGACCGGTTTTGTCATGGAGATAATCCGAACCCTGCGACGAGAACTGGTCGACGCCGTTCCACTTATCGGCTTCGCTGGCGCTCCGTGGACTCTGGCAGCTTATATGATCGAAGGTGGCGGCTCTCGAAACTACGCGCGCGTCAAGCGCATGATGTACGCCGACCCGGTGACGCTTCACACGCTGCTCGACAAGATCGCCGACACCATCATCTTGTACCTGAACGCTCAGATTGAGTCGGGGGCGCAGGTTATTCAGTTGTTCGATTCCTGGGCC
>CAZOOE010000712.1:0-3113 GCA_964581275.1 uncultured Clostridia bacterium | reverse complement strand
AAAGCGCCCCTCCCAAGCTGGGGGGGGGTGGGCCGTGGGATGGGGGCGGCCAAAGGCGGGGACGAATAAAAGCGAGGCTGGGGAGGTGTTGGCCAATAAATTCATCGTTTGACCAGCACCACCCCGCGCCAGTCTGCGACTGTCGCGCCACCCCTCCTCAGCTGAGGAGAGGAGTTATCAAAAAGTGAACCTCCCACCCAGTCTGAAAACGCGCGGATTCTCGACGTCCACAGGTGTTCGCGCAGCAAACAATGCGCCGGTGATATCGAACTCACGGAGGCTTTTGTTTAAGTTCAAGACATTGAAAATATCCAGAATTACCGACATGCGCATTGATCGGAATTGAAACTCTCGTGAGACACGCTGATCGAAGTTCATATTGAATTGCGTTCTGAATCCACCAGGCTCCCCACGAGGCGTTGCCATCACCAAAATAGGTCCCTGATTCAGGTTTGGGACTATCAACTTCCGGCCAAAAGGCAATCCATCGAAATAGGCCACTATCGAGCTCAATTGAATCCCTAGGGGAATTTGTTCGTAGGCTGACACCTTCGCAATATATGCCCGATCGAAGAACAGCCTTCCCCGAGAGTTGATGGTCGTGTTCGGATTGTCGAATAACGAGCCGACAACTGCTGCATCGTTCTCGAGAACCGAGTTTCCCGGGTTACCGCTTCCTACGGATTTGTACGCAGTGAACGATACAGAAACGAAAGCATGCTCGCCAAAACGCCCGCTGACGTTTGCTTCTACTCCTTTATAAGTAGCGGTGAGTCCGGCCGGATTCGTGAGCTGATATCGATCGTGGCCGAACGTGCTCGGGTCCTGGTTATAAACCGTCAGAAGCCGGTCATCCCTAGTTCCAAAGACGCCGTCATCTCCCGGATCGAGCACCGTCACTGGAATATAGGCTGAAGCAGGGACTCCAATGTTTATCGCATGTACCAAATGTTTCGTTTCCTGCTCGAGCAAGCGCACACCCGTCCGAAGGTGCCGGCCGAAATCGTGCTCGACAGCCAAACCAAACTCATCATTAAACGGACGTTTCAGATTCGGATCGACGGTGGAGTATGGTCCTCCGAATACCCGCAGCAACGCTCCTTCTTCGCCTCGTTGAAAGGAGGCGTCCTGATTGCGATCCACCCAGCGGTAGAGAGCACCACCTAAAGCGTTGGGATTCGCAAAGTCGCCATACGATGCCGGTAAGAGGTGATAGTAGCGGGAATAACCTGCAATGATCCTCGTCTCTCCCAACCGGCTGCGGAGCGGAATGACACCCTTCACCCGTGGAGACAATGACGTCCAAGACACGACGTGAGAGGCACCTGCGAACACCCGCACGGGTACGAAAACACCTGCGCCGCTCGTTTGTCTGGGCAAGTACGCATTGCTTGAATCCAAATTCACGCCTGCACGGATAAACACTTTGCTTCTGATTTGCAACCCATCCTGCGCAAAAAATGAGAACTCCCGTAGCCGCTGCATGGCGTGGCTCGGTGTATTGAATTCGGCCACTTCGAACGGAGATGTTCCGGGAAACAGGAAAAGCTGCAGCCCATTGAACATCCGCTTCTCTTCAGTGGCCAACGACTGTTCTAGATCAACTCCGGCGAATAACTGATGCTGCAAATTGTTACCGGTGCTTCGAAATGCCTGTGCTTGTCCTAGCAGTGAAAACCGGCTAAGCGCAGCATCCGATTCCAAAGGAGCCGAGCCAGTGATCTGTCCTGTAAATAGGCGCGCATAGCTTGGTGTGGTAACACCGTGCTGGAGGGTATCGGTTGGAGAGGAGTGGGAGAAGCCAAAGCTCAACTCAGAAATCGATCTGTAGCTGTGGCGATGCATCCAGTGACCTTGAAGCAACTCAAACCGATCGTTTCCGATAAGAGTAGCCGACGGATCGATTCCCGGCCGCGCGCCTAAATGCGGATTTTTCACAACCTGTCCAGAAATGACAGCGGCAAGTTGATCCCTCGGGCTGACCGCGCCGTCCAGGCGCAAGAACGCCGAATAGACGTTTGTGGTGTCCGGCACAGAGAAGTCCGGGATGACCCTGGAAACATGTTGGAAGGCAAGAGATCCAAAATATGACCATTGGTGAAAACGTATCGGAGAACCTCCGGCGGAGAATTCCGCTTCTGGAAACCGTTCGAAATGCGGCGTCGTTTGGAAACCGAAACTTCGGAGGCGGTCATCAAGATTGCTACTCTGAAACGGCTCTCCGAGATAGTACACATTCGCCTCACCATGGGATGTTTTCCCACCGCGCCGGCTGATCATTTGGAAATCCGCGGCGGGCGAGGCGACTCCGGCGGAGTGGAAAGCGCTGGAGACATGAAATTCCTGGAGCATGCCAAACATCGCATACGTCAGCGGCTTGCCGGGCTCGTAAGGGTTTGTAATGTTCATGGCGTCCCAGCGATAGCTATTTTGCGTCCAAGTTCCGCCATGAACTCCCATCAGCTGGATATGACCGGTGTGAAATCCTCCTTCATCGATGCTCTCGGGAACGCTTGCTGGATGTTGCGTCTGAAGAACATTCCAGACGTTTCTCGCAACGGGAGAGCCCTCCATTGACGTGCGGCCGAAGTGATCGACTTCGCAAGACCATAGGCTGAATGGGCCTTGCCAATCTGCGGAGATCGCTCGTTGGGATGGCGATCCGTCGTGCTCCATCTCTCCATCAATAGAAGTGAGGCACTCTGCGCGCACGGAAACGCGAACGATGTACTCCGCAAAACCCGGTCGAGAAATCTGGAGATCATATTCGCCCGGCTGTATGCCGGTGAAAAGAAACTGTCCCGTTTTGTTGGTTTTCGAACGAAATATCTCGGTGCCGGCTGCGTCTAAAAGCAGAAGGTCGGCCGCTTCCAGGCGGGCTCCAGTGGCTTTGTCTGTGATCATTCCTGCGACCGAACCGGTGTCTGCCTGAGCGAAGGCGGAACTGCAGAAGGAAATGATGAAAACGAAAGAAGAGAGAGAGGGAGAGAGAGAGAAAATGGAGAAAGAAAAAGAACAGCTGCAACAGAATAATTTGCAGTCCATTCAGGTATCGTCATCCTCCTCCTCATCATCATCATCATCATCATCATCATCATCATCATCATCATCAT
>CAZOOE010000711.1:0-3139 GCA_964581275.1 uncultured Clostridia bacterium | reverse complement strand
TTAACCCCCGCCCCCGCCTGGCCATCGGCAAGGCTAAAGACGTCAACATGCCCTCCGACAACATCAAGAAGGCCATCCAGCGCGGGACCGGCGAGCTTCCCGGCGTTCACTTCGAAGAGTTCCAACTCGAAGGCTACGGCCCGGGAGGCTGCGCCCTGTTGATTGATCTCACCAGCGACAACCGGAACCGGACGGTGGCCGAGATCCGCAACATCTTCTCCAAACAGAATTGTAACCTCGCCGAGGCCGGCGCCGTCGCCTGGCAATTCCACAAAAAGGGCCTGCTGGTAGTGGAGAAGGGCAAGGTAGATGAGGACAAGCTCATGAGCCTGGCGCTGGACGCCGGCGCCGAGGACATGAAGGTGGATGAGAAAACCTACGAGGTCATTACCGATCCCCATGACTTCGAGAAGGTGAAAAAGGCGCTGATGGACGCCAAGATCGAGACCTCTATGGCCGAGATCACCAATGTGCCAGAGAACTACATCAAGCTGGACGAAAAGCACGCAGAGGCAGTACTGAAGCTCGTGGACATCCTGGAGGATCACGACGACGTCCAGAAGGTCCATTCGAACTTCGATATTCCAGAAGAGATCATGGAGAAGGTCGCAGCGGCAGGATGATTGCCTCGCTCACCGGCCGCCTCGCATCGAAGCATCCGGGAGGAGTCATCATCGATGTGCAGGGGGTGGGCTATGACGTCCTCATTCCGCTGAGCACCTACTATAAACTCCCCGATCTCAACCAATCCGTCACCCTCGTCATCCATACGCACGTCCGGGACGACGCCATTCAACTATTCGGCTTCCTCACGCAGCGCGAGAAAGACGCGTTCCTGCTCCTGCTGGGAGTGTCCGGCATCGGACCGAAGCTGGCCCTGAGCGTGGTCTCCACCCTGAGCGTGGATGACCTCGCGTCAGCAGTCCGCAACGACGATCACCGGATGCTGGCGTCGGTGCCCGGCATCGGCAAAAAATCGGCCGGACGCCTGGCGCTGGAACTCAAGGACAAGATCGAGAAGCTGGCGGGTCCCGTGGATCACCGCGCGGGGAAGGCCACCGAGCCGTCCAACCGGTTGATGGATGATGCCCTCTCGGCGCTGACCAATCTTGGCTACAAGGCAGCCGAAGCGAAAGAAGTCGTGAAGCAGGTGCTAGCAAGCCGCAACGGCGAGACACCGCTCCAGGACCTCATCCGCGAGGCGCTGAAGGAGCTGGCGAAATCTTGATTAAACATTTTGGGCTGTATGGGTGTCTAATTAGGACAACGCAAACAATGAGTAACTGATGCCGGAGGGATATGGATCGCATTCGGACTACATGGCCCGTGTCAAGGAGGATGCGGATGCCAGGCAAACTGCTATCGAATCTGCCATCCGAAGCGCGTTCGGTCAGTTTATCGAGAGACGGACAGTTGAGGTTGTTATCTTCTCAAGCATGAGCGCAATTGACCTAAGCAGAGCCTTGCTTCGCGAACCATTGATTTTGAAACCTCTCCTGGCGGCCTGCAATATCGCCGGACGAGCCATCGACCGTGACTTGGGGCTGAAGAACATTGACACGTATGACCCCAAACTCACTGAGGAACATGCCAATGTGATCGCCGGCTACATCAAGCCGTTCCTGCCACCGTATCTGGAACTCCCCACACTCGCCCACATCGATAGAGTGGAATTTATAGACAAGGAAATCCGCAAAGGCAAAGGGCAATGGGAAAAGAAGATACTCGATGCCCTGAACCGCTTTGGTAGCTCAAAGTTCAAGAAACGGACCTTTACGTACAAAGGAGAAGAATACGAGCTCGATGCAGCCACACCAACGACTGGAGCGATTACGACTGGTATAGATGTCAAGCGCATAGAAGCCAAACGCGACATACACAAGCGTTGCGATGAGATCGTGAATAAGGCAACAAAGCTAAAGACTGCCTTCCCTGGGAGCCGCTTCGGAGCTGTCGTCTACTATCCCTTCATCGATGAGCAAGTAAACGTCGAGAGCAGACTCCGTTCTAAACATGTCAACGGGGTCGTCTTTGCATCGGAATCAGATGAATCGGTCGAGAATGCCGTCAGGCTTCTACTCTCTAAATTGCAGGTGGGAAAGCGATGAGTGGCTTTCGAACAACTCATCGACTAGTAGAGGGCGATGCCCGCGACTTATCATTTCTGGAAAGTGAAAGCGTTCACCTCGTTATAACGTCGCCGCCGTACTGGAACCTTAAGAAGTATCGTGAAAATCCCCATCAACTCGGCCATGTGGACGACTACGAGCAATTCATTGGCGAGCTCGCCCGTACCTGGAAGGAGTGTTATCGGGTTCTGGTTCCAGGCGGCAGGCTTGTGTGCGTAGTCGGAGACGTGTGCTTATCACGCCGGCAGCACGGCCGACACGTGGTGGTGCCGCTACACGCTGACATTGCGGTGACGTGTAGAAGGATCGGGTTCGATAATCTAAATCCGATCATCTGGCATAAAATCGCCAATGCGAACTATGAGGTAAGCAACGGAACGAAATTCTTGGGAAAGCCCTACGAGCCCAACGCGATCATCAAAAATGACATAGAGTTCATACTAATGCAGAGAAAGCCGGGAGGTTATCGTCAGCCGACCTCGACCCAACGTCGTCTGAGCATGATAGACAAGAAGGAATACAATGAGTGGTTCCAGCAATTCTGGACAATCACAGGAGCTTCAACGAAAGAGCATCCAGCACCCTTCCCGCTTGAACTGGCCTATCGACTCGTGCGCATGTTCTCCTTCCATGGAGACATCGTACTAGATCCATTCTGCGGTACGGGAACGTCGATGCTCGCAGCGGCCAAGGCAGATCGTAACAGCATCGGAGTCGAGATAGATCCTCATTACTGTCAGATGGCTATGAAGCGTCTGATACAAGAAGCCAGCTCCTTATTTTCTCAAACCGATATTAAAATGATTCGGGCCAGAGAGTTTGCAAATTCCAACACGCCTTTCAAAGCTATCACGACAAAAGCAGAAACCGTGCACGAGCCGCGCCGAACCTACAAAAAGAAGAGAAGGGGTTAATTTGTTTCTTCCCTTCCTCTATTTCCAAGACTCCCTCAGGGCGGCTGAGGAAGCGGCCGTTCTCCTCCACCATCACCTCCAACTCGCACATGCGAC
>CAZOOE010000710.1:0-3147 GCA_964581275.1 uncultured Clostridia bacterium | reverse complement strand
ACGTCGCCTTCGACGTCGAGCGTTACGTGATCAACGGCAACGGTTGTCCCAAATTTTCGGGTAAGTTCTCGAATTGAAAGAAGTGGCACGGTCAAGCTTCACCGAAGCCTGATCAAACCATCGGCAGGCATACCAGGTTTAAGACGCCCGTTAGTGTTCTCGATGGACACTTTGACGCGGTAGACGAGCTTGACGCGCTCCTCGGGAGTCAGGATCGTTTTGGGCGTGAACTCCGATTTGGAAGACACAAACGTCACCTTGCCCTTGAAGGTCTGGCCGGGAAACGAATCCGCGCTAATGTCTACAGGCTGGTCGAGCTTGACCCAGCCAGTCTGCGTTTCCGGAATATAAATGTTCATCCACAATTGATCGATGTTGGCAATGGTGACTACGGGTGTTGCCGCATTAACGACTTCACCGGCTTCCACATTCTTCGTGAGAACGACTCCGTCGAGCGGAGAGCCAATCTCGGCGTGCGCTAACTGAGTCTTGGCCGCTTCCAACTGCGCAACGAGTTCTCGTTGGCGTGCGCGAGCGGCTTCGAGGGCTTCGCGTTGGATATCAACTTCTTTGCTCCCGGCCTCGGCGATACCCACGCCGGCTTGCGCCGTCTTCACGCGAGCTTCCGCTTCCGCCACGTCTTCGCGACGCGCTCCCTCTCGCACCAGTGCGAGCCGTTCGGCCGCGGCATCCCGATTGGTCTCCGCCGCGCTTAATTGCGCTTGCGCGGCATCGAATTGCTGCTGCGGCAGGACACCTGCCTTAGCCAAATCGGAAACTCGCCGGAAGTCCGCCCGGCGCTGCGTCAAAATGGCTTCGGCCTGAGCCAATTCCGCTTCGGCCACACGGATCTCCTGCGGACGCGAGCCCACGCGCTGTCGTTCCGCGGCGCTCGCCAGCGCTTCCACCTGCCCCCGCGCCTGGGCGATCTGGTTTTCCAGGACTTCCTTCCGCAACGCAATCGCAATCTCTTGCTGACGAACCTGGCTGGTTACGACGTCCAGAGACGCTTTGATCTGGTTGACATATTCGTTGTGTTCTTCGGCCGCCAGTCGAGCCAAAACCTCGCCGGTTTTTACAGACTGCCCTTCGGTAACAAGAACCTCGGTTACCCGTCCTGCAATCTGGAAGGAAACATCAACATTTGTCGCCTCGATTGTTCCCGATGCCCGCAGCACGTCCTCTTTCGGGCGGTCCGCCGCGAAGTAAAAAATCGAAAGCCCCGCGGCCGCCAGCAGAACAATACCGGCGGTTAGCCTGAGTAAGCGCATAGCCCACGCATTGTATAATAGCCGCCACCGAGACAAATGAGGGGTATTCTGCTCATCACAGCGTCTATTCTTTTTTGCGCTCAATGGGGCGAAGCCCAGAGTCTTGGGGATGCCGCGCGCCAGGAGCGAATTCGCCGGCAAGAGCTACACAGCCGGATCACGATAACTAATGGATCGTTGAATTCCTCGATTCCGCTTTCCATCCCCGAATCCGGTTCTGCCAAGAGTCCAGCAACGGCGATCAGCACGTCCTTGGTCATCGAAGCACCTTCTCTTACCGAGACCCATCGGCTTAAACCGCTTTCGTTCATAGACGAAGAACCGCCTGTCATCGCGCCGCCTCTGCCTCCACCACGCGACGAAAAATGGTGGCGAAGCGCATTTCAAGACACTCGCGTTAATCTCAAAAAGGCGGAGGATCTGGCAATCTCCCTCCAAGTCGCGCTAAACGAGGCCCGTCTTGACCAATTACAGATCACCGAAGCCGGTCAGCGAAGCCGCTTGGCCGCAAAAATCGTCCAGCTAACGAAGGATCTCGCTTCGGCACAAGAAGATGTTGCGAATGCCCGTCGAAACATGCGCCAACTCGAAGAGGATTTCTCGCGATCCGGTGCTCCCTATGCCTGGACCCGGTGACTGGAACAAACACCAAAAGACACAAGGGCAGACAAAAGGCCCAGACTTCTTCTTGTGCTCTTTGTGTTCCCTTTTGTGCCTTTTGTGTACTTCCTCGATTTGCCGTCGTACTAATCGAATGTCTTGACCGTGAACGCCGGAAACTCGAAATAATCATCCACATCGTCATAACGCCAACCCAGGCGGTTGTGGATTCCTTCAGCGGTCGTTGACGCCATATATCCACGAAGAACGTACCACTCGCCCTTCTTTGGAATGGGCTTCAATTCGGTCACTTCACCAACAATCACATCAGCCAGCGTTGGAGCCGGGCCGGTCCAGACAGTCCATCGCCGTGGAACCCAACGCAATGGTCCGGGCCAGTCGGTATGATTTGTCTTCAGTAGGGGAACCCGCGCCAGCAGGCCCTCCTGTTCATCCGACCTGAGAACGGAGAAGTGCCGGAGGTTTGGAGGGCCGAAAGCCAGACCAACGCGATGGAGCCAACTCATCAAGCGCTGCTCCGGGATGGACTTCAGAGTACCCGCGAGTGCTCCCAGAACAGCGTTCATCGCTATTCGTTGAAAGAAGTTCATACGTCAAAAGCTGCGTCAGCCGAAACCTCTAGAATTTTCTCACAGCCCGCAACAGCACGCGTGCGCTGCCCGATGTTAGACTCGACTTTGACACATGTTGCCTGTTGAAATCGTCCGTGTCGCTCTTTTTCTTATATTCGTCGGCGCCGTTTACGTTTACGCATTCGTTGTGCTGATTCGCCGCGCTCTGAAGCGCCCGCGCGGTGGTTGGGTGCGGCAATTCGCCGAGCGGACAGCGATGGTGCTGGCGCTTATTGGAACAGGTTGCATTCTGTATGCTCGATTCATCGAGCCCTATCGTCTTTCCATAACGCACACGAAAATTTCGAGCCCGAAGATTGCAACAAGAGCGAGACCCATTCGGATCGTGCACTTATCAGATATTCACAGCGATGCGACGCCGCGTTTGGAGCCCGCATTGCCCGATGCTGTTCGTCAGCAAAATCCCGACCTCATCTTAATGACGGGGGATTATTTCAATTCGCTGGAGGGGCTCGCGGTCTTCAGGAGTTGCCTGACCGCGTTGGCAAAGATTGCGCCGACTTACGTCGTTAAAGGGAATTGGGAGAGCGATCGGTTCCCAAGGGTGCGGCCTTTTGATGGCACGGAGGTCCACGAATTGGAGGGCAACGCCGTGCGTCTTCGAGTTGGTGAGTCAGCGATCT
>CAZOOE010000709.1:0-3181 GCA_964581275.1 uncultured Clostridia bacterium | reverse complement strand
CCCTCGTTCTCGTTGTTCGTCGTCTGTTTTCTAGAAATCTCTCACAAAGCCAGGGTTTGCGATCAAGATTTACGATCGCGTGCCTCCGAGTTCACCCTTGCACCGCAACGCCGCTATCCAGATGGCGGCCAATCTCGACAGCCTTGACCGGGCCGACGAGGCGCAAAAGCATCTAGAAGGGTTGATCAAGCAGAATCCGGATGATCTCGAAGCGATCATGGCGCTTGGCAATGTTTTGCGTGGGCACAAGAAGTTTGCCGAATGTGCCAACGTTTATTCGAAGGGTGTATCCGCGATACAAAAGCCCGAAAAGGCGAACTGGGTCGTCTATTATTTCCGCGGCATTTGCTACGAGCGCTCGAAGCAATGGACAAAGGCTGAAGCGGATCTTCTGAAGGCGTTGGAGTTATTCCCGGACCAGCCACACGTCCTCAACTAACTTGGTTATTCGTGAATCGACAAGGGGTACGACCCGCTCCGGTCACGAACCACGAATCACGAATCGTTCTGAGGATGCTTAGATAATGCTAGCCGCCATAATAATGGCGCCGCTCATTGGCGCGGCAATTCTCGGGCTGTTTGGCAAGCGAATGGGCGAGCGGGCCATCGGCTTCATTGCGTGCTCAACTGTCGCTGTGTCGGTGATCCTGTCGTTCTACCTCTTCTTCGAACATCACACGGAGTTGGAACAGGGAAAGAAATTCTACAACTACCTATTCACCTGGATCAGCGTCGGCGGCTTCAGGGCAGATGCGTCGCTGTTATTAGACTCCCTGTCCGCAATCTATATCCTGTTCGTTACGTTCGTTGCGTTTTGGATTCACGTATTCGCGACCGGGTACATGCGCGGCGACAAAGGCTACTGGCGGTTCTTCGCTTACATGAATTTCTTCATGTTCTCGATGCTGACGCTGGTCCTCGCCGACAACTTCCTGCTGATGTTCGTCGGATGGGAAGGTGTGGGACTCTGTTCCTACCTGCTCATCGGCTATTACTTCACAAAAGACTTCGCCAACGACGCCGCAAAGAAGGCATTCGTCGTCAATCGCATCGGCGACTTTGGATTTGCGCTCGGAGTGATGCTGCTGTTTGTGAGGGCCGGAACGATTTTCTACTTCGATGACCCCACACGCGGCGTTCACGGCGCCTTCAATTGGGCGATGGTGCAAGCCTCGGATCCCCTCGCTTGGTCAGCCATCTTTGCCGGCGGAATAACTACAGTTGCTGTTCTGCTCTTTGTAGGGGCGACAGGGAAGAGCGCTCAGATACCGCTATATGTCTGGTTGCCTGACGCAATGGCCGGACCCACGCCTGTGAGCGCGTTGATACACGCGGCCACGATGGTGACCGCCGGCGTGTACATAGTTTCACGCGCAAGTTCGATTTACACTCACGCGCCCACTGCAATGATGATCATGGCAATCATCGGGGCGACGACCGCGTTGTTCGCAGCCACGATCGGGCTGGCGCAATCGGACATCAAGAAGGTGTTGGCCTATTCGACGATTTCGCAGCTCGGCTACATGTTTCTCGCGTGCGGCGTCGGTGCGTTTGGCGCAGGCATTTTTCACGTCTTCACCCACGCGTTCTTCAAGGCGCTGCTCTTTCTCGGTTCAGGGTCAGTGATCATCGGCATGCATCACGAGCAGGACATGAAGCGCATGGGCGGGCTAAAGAAGTACATGCCCTTTACATTTGCGACGATGCTCGTCGGTTGGTTGGCGATCTCCGGTGTGCCGTTGTTGTCTGGATTCTTCAGCAAAGATGAAATACTGTATCGCTCGTTTATCGCCAAAGATCTGCCCGAGCCGTGGCCGGTTGTGCTGTGGAGTGTTGGCGCAATCACCGCCCTGCTTACCGCCATCTATATGACTCGTTTGATGGTGCTGACTTTCTGGGGGATGGAACGCTTCGGCGCTTCGGAATCGGCTCCAGAAGCCCATTCCGGGGTGGGAGGGCAAAAGCATCACGGAAGCCCTCCGCGCGAATCGCCCCGGTCGATGGTGATGCCGCTTGTAGTGCTGGCCGTCGGCGCTGCGCTCGCCGGATATCTCGGGGTGCCCGAAGGCGTGTCAGGCGGGAGGATACCGAACTACTTCGAGCGATTGCTTGAGCCATCAATTGCTTCTACTCAAGACTACCCGGTTTCTCGCCAAACGATTCATGTGAACTATGGATCACGGAGCGAACTCATAGTTACCGAGCAGAAAGCCTCCAAGCTCGAGGCCGAAGCGGTACAAGATCACCGCCTTGAACTTCAACTCACCGGCCTGTCAATCATCATTGCACTTGCAGGAATTGCGATAGGATGGTTCTGGTTCAATCGCATGCCGTTGTGGGAACCGCCGCGACTGCTTGAAGACAAGTACTACATCGATGAAGTATACGACGCGGCGGTCGTCCAACCGATCAAACAGGGCTCTATAAGGGTGTTATGGAAATTCATTGATGTTCAAATTATCGACGGTGCGGTAAATGGCGCCGGGCATCTCGCCGCCCTGTTTGCAGACGCTTTGCGCTACTTGCAGTCGGGCCTGGCTCGAAGTTACGTCGCAGTTGGGGTTTTCGGAGCGGTGTTGCTAGTTGGCTTCTTCGTTAAGGAGTAAGCGAATAGGACGGCCTCTCAGTGGCCGCCCCTGGGTCGAAAGGCAGACTCTCGCCAGATGCTGAAGAGGGGCGGCCACCGAGGGACGCCCAAACAGGGTTGGATGGGAGCATATATTCTCACAATAATTACTCTGCTGCCGCTTGCCGGCGCGATTGCGCTGCTCCTGATCGCGCGAGGCGATAAGCCAAACGAGAGCGTTCTCAAGTGGACGGCCCTGCTCTTCTCTGTCGCAACATTCGGTGTCTCCCTCGCGCTGCCTCTTGGCTTTGAAAGAAACGATGGGCTTCAATTCCAAGCAAATGTTGAATGGATCAGCGCGTTCAATCTCGGAGTGCGCTATCACGTCGCGATTGATGGCTTGAGCCTGTGGCTGGTGATCCTCACGACGTTCCTGGTTCCGCTCGCTCTGGTGTCATCGTGGAATTCGATCCACAAGCGCCAGCGTGAGTTCTTAGTCTCGATGCTTGCTCTCGAGACCGGAATGCTCGGCGTGTTTGTCGCGATGGATATGTTCCTGTTCTATCTCTTCTGGGAAGTGATGCTGGTCCCGATGTACTTCCTGATCGGGGTATG
>CAZOOE010000708.1:0-3197 GCA_964581275.1 uncultured Clostridia bacterium | reverse complement strand
GGAACACATAGTAGACGAGGCCGACCCACGCCACCATCAAGACGAGGGCAAGCATGGTGACGCTGTTCAGCGTGAAGTTGAGCGCACGCATCATCCCGAACGTAGCGATCACCGACGAGGGAATCGCTATCGCCGCGATGATTGTCGAACGCCAGCTTCGCATGAAAGCCAACACGACCAGCGACGCGAGAATGCTGCCCAGCACCAGATGAAGGGTGATCTCGTGCAATGCGGCATAGATGTAGCGCGATTGATCGCGGATCACTTCCATCTTGACATCGGTTGGAAGCTGGCCAGCGATGCGAGCGAGATTAGCTTTTGCAGCTTCGATGACTTCGACGGTGTTCGTGCCAGTTTGGCGTCTAACTTCAAGGGTGACAGTTGGAACGCCGTTCAGCCGCGCCACTGAACGCTGTTCCTTTGTTCCGTCTTCGGCAATTCCGATGTCACGAATGTGGACCGGTGCTCCATTAATCGTGGCGACGACGAGATCGTTGAATATCCTCGGGTCGACCACGCGGCCCATTGTCCGAAGCGCCTGTTCGCGAGACCCCAAAGTTACATTGCCGCCTGGTGCGTCAGCATTTTGGCGAACTATTGCGTTGCGCACGGTCGAGATCGGTATCTGGTAAGCAGCCAGTCTATCAGCATCGACCCAAACGTTGATGGCGCGACCGAGCCCCCCGACGATGCTTATTTCGCCGACACCGGTTGAACGCTCGAGCAGAGGCTTGACGACCTTATCCGCAAGCTCGGTGAGCTCGCGGACTGACCGGTCCGCCGATAGAGCGACAGTCATTACCGGAGACGAATCGTTGTTGAACTTGTTGACTATCGGCGGATCTACGTCACGCGGGAGGTCGCGAATGACAGTGGCTACGCGATCGCGGACATCCTGCGCGGCTGTGTCGATATCCCGGTCGAGGTTGAAAGTTGCGAACACGACTGAGGTCCCCTGGGCCGAGACCGAACGCAGCTCCTGAATCCCCTCGACAGTGTTGACGACCTCTTCAATCTTTTGTGAGACCTCACTCTCGACTTCTTCGGGCGCGCCACCGGGCAAGGTCGTGCGTACACTGACGTTAGGGAGGTCGAACGAAGGAAAGCGGTCGACGCCGAGGCGAAAGTAACTGGCTGCGCCCACTACCACCAGCGCCAGTATTATCATCGCCGCGAACACCGGCCGCTTGATACAAATCTCTGCGAGTTTCTGCATAGCAACGAAGGGTTTCTGGTTTGTAGGTCGCGGTTTCTGGTTCTCGAAACCAGAAACCAGAAACCTATTCTGTGATCACCACCGGCTGCCCGGACTGAAGGTTGCCGGGATCGATTACCACGGTTTCCCCCGCTTTGAGTCCCGACAACACTTCCACCCACTGGTCGGTGCGCCGGCCAAGGGTAACCGGCTTCTCGATCGCCTTGCCGTCTTGCACCATGACGACTTTGTCGATTCCCGCAAAGCTGACGATCGTATTTGCCGGCACCGCAAGAGCCGAGCTGTTATTGTCCGAGACGATTTCGGCACGCGCGTACGATCCCGGCCGAAGCTGGCCGTTGTTACGCACCTCGGCTTCGACTATTAACACGCGATTCTGCGCAGTGATGGTCGGGCTTATGCGAGCTATCTTACCGGCGTAAACGTTAGTGTCACCTTCCAGCATGACTCTCACAGCCAATCCCACCCGTACGTTGCGAGATTCGCGCTCGGGTACTTCAGCGCGCATCCGCAGCGGGTCCATTCTGACGACGTTTACGATGGGCGTCCCTGCCGCGAGATATTCACCGATACTTGTGCGTTTCTCTTGCACGACGCCGTCGAACGGCGCATAGATCGAAGAGTCTGCCAACTGTTGCCTCGCAATTTCGAGCTCTGACCGCCGCTGAACAACAAGCGCCTGACGGTTGCGAATCTCCTCGACGGCATCCTGGTAACGGCTGAGCGAAACTTTGTACTCTGCCTCGGCGCCATCGAGTTGCGCGCGAGCCAGGACTCCGCGCTTAACCAGATTCTGAGCCCGCTCGAACTTAATCCTTGCGTCGTCTAGGAGCGCTTGAGCCTGTCTGACGGTCCCTGTTTTCTCTGGGTCGATCCGATCGTCCTTGCCTTCGGGCGGTAACCCCACTCGAGCACGAGCCTGCGAAAGCGCAGCCTCCGCCTGTTGAAGCCGTAGTTGATAGTCCTGCTGTTCGAGCTGCGCGATGATCTGTCCTTGCCGCACGACGCTGCCAAGGTCGACGGCGATGGAGGTGACGCGCCCCGGAACCTTCGCGCTCACTGTCGCCTGATCATAAGCCGCTAGCGTGCCGGTCACCGTCACGGTTTGTTCCATTGGAACTTCGGAGGCACGGGCGATCTTTACCGCTCGGGGCTCTTTCGCTTCGCTGCCCGGGTTATTTCTGGCTGACACCGGATAGCCGCTCTTGCACGAAAGGGATGTAAGGACGATTGGCAAGAACAGGGTGACCGAGAGAAGAACTCGGCGGCCCAGTGAGGTGTACTTTGTGCTGTTATCGAAACCAAATGACATCGGCTAATGATACCTTTTTTCGCTTTGGAGCGCACGATTACGGGACTAGAAAGTGGGCTGAACAATTCCCAAACCCGGCTGATACAATGCCCCCGCCTGTACTAGGCGGGGATAAAGCTCCCAACAATCCAAATACGTTAACCGGATCGTCGCCGTTACGTCCGTCTATCAGTTTAGGGTGGATCGAGGTGAGACTCAGCGCGCAGGACCGGGAGCGCTAATCCGAAAGATAAGAAAATAGTCCATCCCATCAGGTTTGACGAAATCATATTCGTCGACAAGCGAGAAGCCGGCGTCCTTTGCTTCGCTTATCACCGTTCGCCGGCCTATTCCATGATCCTTGCCGTTGCCGTTCCGGTCGATGACCCCAAGCAAGGCTTCGGGTCGCATTGACTGGCGAAGGCGTGCGAGTAGCAGGATGGGCTGAGCTATTTCGTGATATGTCTTGAGTATTAGGACGCATCGAGGTCTGGCGGCAGCAGCGGATCGTCTTCTTTGCCGAGTACAGTCTGAATGTTGGGCAGTTTCTCGGTCACCGCGCGCTCTTCGATGTGATGCAGGTAGTCGGCGTTGATTTCAACCGCGTACACTTTGCCTTTTGCCCCGACGCGCCGCGCTGCTCTGACGGTGAACCAGCCCGAACCGGCACCGATATCAGCGACGCTGGAG
>CAZOOE010000707.1:0-3208 GCA_964581275.1 uncultured Clostridia bacterium | reverse complement strand
GGGAAAGGGGAGGGGGAGTCGGGACACAGGCCAAAGCAAGGAGGGGTTGCGATATCCACAGCGATGGAATGGAGGTGATCTCGGGGGCGCCCCCAGATTAACACAAGTCGTGAGGTACGCGTGGCTCGAGCGGTGTGGCGCTTTTTGACCGAGGATGGCGATTAACAAAAGGATGAAAGGTCCGACAAGCTGCCAGCTTGTCGGGGATCGGGCATCTTTATCAATGGGCCCGACAAGCTGGCAGCTCGGACCGGGCCCGACAAGCTGGCAGCTCGTCGGACCATCACGACAAGCTGGAAGCTCGTCGGACCATTTCGGTGCGTATGATTCTTTGGGTTATCGTGATCAGGCCGAGAACGTTAACATCTCACAGCAACACGCTGGAAAGCAGCAGACAGTGCCACGCCATCAATGCGCAGTAGATCTGGGATGTCAGCCTTAGGATCGTCCTGGCTCTTCGCTTGCGCTCGTAGTAGTGCCAGCAAACGAGCGTTGCAACAAGCGTTATTGCAAACTTCACCGCGAAGAACAGCAGGTAGCTGCGTTCGATCAGGGCGTTCATCACCGGGTTCATCTCGCTTGATTTGTTGTGAGCTATTAGGTAAATCGTGCTTGTGGCGTCTAGTGCCGACATGATGTTCACGATCAGTATTGCCGCAATGAGCGGCGCTCTCTTACCCAGTTTTGTTGTAGCTTTTTGAGGCGCTATTACACCCTGCACAATCGCCCCAGCCATCAGCCCCACGATCACCCATCCCAGAATAGTCATTGTTCAGTACCTCGATCGATGCTCAATATTCATAGTCAACATCTGAATTGTACCGTGCACAGCACGCCCGCAGACGTACTCCAGCAAAAAGCGAGCCATGCGGATGAGTCGGATCTCATCAGGCATCCAGGCGATTTCGCAGTTAGCCTCTACAGGAATTCTGGGGTCAGGGTTATCGGCGGGGAGCAATCTAATCAAGCACTTGTTGATAGTGACTCATTTTACAATCAGCTTAAATCAGCTTCAAGAGTTAGTAGAGTTCCGCCAGAAATTGACAAGCAGCCGAAGCATACAGTATCTTCCGAATCGGGTCTCAAGACGCAAGGTACCGTTGCAGTTCAGGGCTGTTTCGTGACCTGAGCGGGCTTTGAGACGCGCATCTGATGCACTTCGGTTTCAGAAAACCATCAATCGCATTGTGCTCCCAATTCGGCAAAATAACTTGAAAACTCAAGCCAGATACATGGATGAGGATAACTAGCCGGAACAAAGCAATACAGCGCTCGCTAGTTATACGAGCGCATCATTTTTGAAGAGAACAAGGGTGATGGACCGTAGCTCTTTTTCGGGTTCTGTGCATTTTTGCTTGTGGGTTTCATCGAAGTTTTGGCTTGAAATAACTAAGCTGGTTTGTTCAGATGAGTTGGCCCTGACCAGAGTTAATCCTGGGCTTTAACCTCTATTGGATATCTTTAAAGATTGTTCCTAGGTGCTCGCAGGCGAAGGGTTTCTTGAGGAGATATCGGGGTGAAAACAATCAGCTCTCTCCTTTATGAGTTGCCAACTTTTGACGAAACCATTGCGACCTCGTTTCGTTTGAGCGTCCTGGTGCCGGTCTACAATGAACGGCACGTCGTAGAAGCCAGCCTAAGGAGGGTTCTTGCGCTCGAACACGGATTGATTAGCAGCCTTGAGTTGATAGTGGTCGATGACTGCAGCACAGACGGGAGCCGGCAGATTCTGGAGCGACTTGCGGATGAAGACAAACGGATCACGCTGCTCAGCCATGGAGAGAATCGAGGTAAGGGCGCGGCAATTCGCACGGCGATTGCCCGGGCGACCGGCGAAATCATCATCATCCACGACGCTGACCTTGAATATAATCCGGCGGATATCCCCGCTTTGCTAGTCCCATTTGCGAAGGAGGGCGCGGATGCTGTATTCGGCTCACGTTACCTCTCGGCTCCCTATCGTCGAGCATTGATGTATCGTCATACGATGATCAACAAAATGCTCACGACGCTCGGCAATTGGTTTACCGACCTCACCCTGACCGACATCGAGACGTGCTACAAGGCTGTCAACGCCACCTTTCTGAAATCTATTCCGCTCAGGAGCAATGATTTTCGCTGGGAGGTCGAGATAGTGTTCAAGCTAGCTAAGCGCCGAGCGCGAATCTTTGAAGCGCCGATCCGCTACTTACCGAGAACTCATGAGGAAGGCAAGAAAATCCGGGCGCGCGACGGTTTGCTGGCCATACTCGCGATGATCCGATTCGCTCTTATTGATGATCTGTACAATGAAGATGAGTACGGCTCTCACATACTGGTGGAGCTGGAAAGAGCTCAGCGCTTCAATATATGGTTAGGCGACACCTTGCGGCCGTATATCGGAGACAGCGTCCTTGAAATCGGTGCGGGAATTGGGAATCTGACGAATCAGTTCATACCGCGGGAGTTGTACATCGCATCGGACATCAATCCTAACTACCTTCACTACTTGAGATCGTACTCCTCTGGCAAACCGTACCTGCGGGTCATGAATATCGATGCGGCGAACGCTGAGCACTTCAGTGGGCTAGAAAATCAGTTTGATACCGTCGTGATGCTCAACGTTCTCGAACATGTTTCTGACGCTACGAGGACGCTCAAGAATCTCTGGAGCGTGTTGAAGCCCGGGGGAAAAGCAATAGTCCTGGTACCACAGCATCCTTCGCTGTATGGTACTCTCGACGAAGCGCTCGAGCACCGCGAGCGATATACTCGGGCCGGCCTCGAGCGAGAAATGACCGACGCCGGATTCAGCATCGAGAAAACAATTGACTTCAACCGCATTTCCGTCCCTGGATGGTGGCTGAATGGCAAACTGCTCCGCCGGAAGAAATTTTCTCGTGTTCAACTAAAAGCCCTCGACACGATAGTCCCTATTCTTAAGCGAATAGATCGCCTGTTGCCCTGGGGTGGACTCAGTCTAATCGGTTTCGGAGTTAAAGACTAAACCAAACGCTGAGAATGCAGACAGTGACACGTTATCAATGCGCCGTAGAGGCGAGGTGCTAGTGGTTGGATTGGGCGAATCAGTCAATAACAGGAGGTCCGTGTACGGCAGTCGATGATCAACGCCCCGACGCGAGTATCATCATTGTCAACTATGACGCCGGAGACAAGCTGTTGCATTGCTTGTCTGAAGTCGTACGTGTTGCGCGTTCAAGTTGTGAGA
>CAZOOE010000706.1:0-3209 GCA_964581275.1 uncultured Clostridia bacterium | reverse complement strand
GATGCGGTCATCTTCAGCGATGCCGGACCGGACATCCGCTGGGTCGGTAACGAGAGTGGCATCGCAGGCGAAACCAACTGGTCGACGCGTGATAACGAAGGCTCGTTCCCGGGCTTTGCCGATGAGAAGGCTTTGAATACCGGTGACGAGAACGGTACCTCATGGCTTCCCGCTGAATGCGATGTTTCGATTCGCCCCGGTTGGTTCTATCACTCGACGGATGACGAGAAGGTTAAGTCAGTCGCGCAACTGATGGAGATCTACTACAGCTCAGTAGGGCGCAATGCGAATCTGCTCTTAAATATCGGCGTGGACCGGCGCGGTCTGGTAAATGACCACGACGTCGCGCGGCTGATGGAATTCCGGAGGGCACGCGAGGAGGCTTTCAAGACCAATCTCGCCAGGGAACGGTTACCATCCGAAATGACCGGAGGAAGGGGAAAGGAGTACAGCGGTGAGGGGCTGTTTAATGGCAGACCGGAGAACTACTGGTTGACGGAGGATCGCGTGACGAAAGCCTCGCTGGAATTAGACGTCGGAAGTGTGATAGAGTTCAACCGCTTTCTAATCCAGGAGAAGCTCGCGCTCGGCCAGCGAGTCAAAAGATTCGCCTTGCGAATCTGGAGGAATGAGCACTACGAGACCATCGCTCAACAGACGACGATCGGCTACAAGAGGATTCTGGTCTTTCCAGTCGTCCGGGCGCGAAAGCTGCAGCTGGCGATTGAAGATTCGAAATCTGGGCCGGTGATTACGAACGTCGAGATCTACAACGCGCCTTAGGTGAACGCGGTCAATCGGGAACCTCCGCGAACCTCCACGGCCACTGCCGTTTGGTGAGGATCAATCGCAGAATGCGCGGGTGCCCAGAGGTCGTTTTCCGGGAGACTCGAACAGGGAGTTGATACAGGTGCCCAAGAAAACAATCGCTCGTCGTCAATTTCTGAAACAAAACCTGGCAGCGACCGCGGTCGCCGCTTCCGGTGTGGCTGACTTCGAAACTCTCGCGGGGATTGGGAGTCGTGCCCTCGGACAGTACGGCGGACCGCTCAACGATTCCGAGGTGACCGGTAGACATCTTGACAGCCTTCAGTTCTGCCTCGCATCTTATGAGACCATCAAGCCGTCGATGAGCTTCTTTGCAACGAATGAAGCGACGGCTCGGCTCTGGCAGAAACAGGTGCGCGGCAAGCTTATCGAGTTGCTGGGAGGCTTTCCAAAAACTCGCGTGGCGCTTCAGGCACAGGTCCTCGAGAAGAAGAAATTCAACAACTACACGCGAGAGAAGATAATCTTTCAGAGCCGCGACAATCTGTCGGTGTTTGGTTACTTGTTGCTGCCGGAGAAGGTGTCGAGTCCTGTTCCCGCGATCGTGTGTCTACCGGGTCATGGTCGTGGCTGCGATGACATTGTAGGCATAGCCGAGAACGGACAGCAGCGCGAAACCAGGAGCGGCTATGCGAGAGACTTTGCGTTGCAGGTGGTCGAACACGGTTATGCGGCTCTTGCCATCGAGCAATTGGGCTTTGGTTGCCGACGGGACGGGGCCGCCCGCAACAAGGGCGCGGGACAATCGTCGTGCCAGCCGGGGGCTGGAGCCGCGTTGCTCTTCGGCCAGACGATGATCGGTTGGAGAGTACGGGACGTGATGCGATCGGTTGACTACTTGCGAACTCGACCCGAGATTGACCACTCGCGGATGGCGACGATGGGTATCTCCGGCGGCGGCACAGTGTCGCTCTTTTCGGCTGCGCTGGATGAGAGAGTCAAAGTCGGGGTCGTAAGCGGGTACTTCAACACCTTTCGTGACAGCATACTGAGCCTGTCCCATTGCATCGACAACTACGTGCCGGGAATACTGAACTACATCGAGATGTATGACATTGCGGGATTGATCGCGCCGCGCGGGCTGTTCATCGAATCGGGCGAACGCGATCCGATATTTCCGATCCACGGTAGTCGCGCGGCGGTCAAGAGGGCGCAAGAGATCTACTCGGTATTCGGGGCGCCGAAGAAGATCGGCCATGAAGTCTTCGACGACGAGCATGTGTTCTATGGAAGAGGAGCGTTCGAGTTTCTCGAGAAGATGCTCTAGACCCTTACTCCTCTCCGTTTTGAGTTCAACCTTGTGGTTGTCCGCGTGTTCAATTCTCAGCCTGCCGCACAACACGCGGACAACCAACAGGTTGAACTCAAAACGAGTCGGTCACGTAACCGAAGGACACGCGGACAACCTAAAGGTTGACCTCAAAACCGGCCAGTCACGTCCTAACCGGAGGACACTATGAAGATCCCGACCAAGCTGGTCGTTGGCATTTCCTTAACGCTGCTCGTCCCAGGCGTATTATCGACGGCTGCGCAGCGCGCAGCTTCAAAACGGGAATCAAAAAAAACCAGGCGCGACTACCCAGTCAAACCGGTCCCGTTTACCGCGGTCCATCTTACAGACGGCTTTTGGGCGCCGCGCACCGAGATCAATCGGACGGTGACTATTCCATTCGCCTTCCAGAAGTGCGAGGAGACTGGTCGAGTCGAGAACTTCAATCGCGCCGCAGCCGCGCTCAAGGGCGAAACGCTGAAGGACAAAAAGCTCCCGGGCTATCCGTTCGACGATACCGACCTCTACAAAGTGATTGAAGGCGCCGCCTACACGCTGAGCGTTCATCCCGACCCAAAGCTCGAAGCTTACGTGGACGGCTTGATTGAAAAGATTGGGGCCGCCCAGGAGAAGGACGGCTACTTGTACCCGGCCCGCACTATTGATCCTCAGAAGCCGCACGTGTGGGCGGGCGCCGCGCGTTGGGAGTTGGAGAAGGTTGACAGCCACGAGCTGTACAACCTCGGGCATCTTTACGAAGCGGCAGTCGCCTACTATCAAGCTACCGGTAAGCGATCGCTTCTGGAAGTGGCGCTCAAGACCGCGGACTTGCTCGACCGAACTTTTGGACCGGGCAAGCAATCGATTTGGCCGGGCCATCAAATCACCGAGATGGGTCTCGCGAGGTTGTATCGCGCTACCGGCGACGAACGCTATCTGAGGCTTGCCAAGTTTCTTCTGGACCTGCGCGGTCCTGATGGCGCGAAAGGGAGCGGGCGACTGTACAACCAGTCGCATCTGAAAGTAGTGAATCAGACCGAAGCTGTTGGCCACGCGGTGCGCGCAACCTATATGTACTCTGGCATGGCGGACGTCGCCGCACTCACCGGAG
>CAZOOE010000705.1:0-3244 GCA_964581275.1 uncultured Clostridia bacterium | reverse complement strand
GCTGGTGAACACGATCTCCTTGGACGAAGCGCTGATCAAATCAGCTACTTGCTTGCGGGCGGTCTCGATTGCTTCCTCGGCCTCCCACCCAAACTGATGATTGCGACTGGCTGCGTTTCCGAAGATTTCGGTGAAGTAAGGACGCATCGTCTCGAAGACGCGCGGATCACACGGGGTCGTCGCGTGATAGTCCATATAAATTGGGAGCTTCAACGCCATTTCATTCTCCTCAAAAAAAAGTTCGTAGGTCGGCCTTTAGCCGGAAGTTCGTATGTTAAGCACAGGCGAAACGTTACGAACTTCCGCCTGACTGAAGGCCGACCTACGAACGTTCCCCATCCCTAAGCGACCTCAGCCGATTCAGGCTCGGAGTTTTCGACGGTGATCCTTCGATCTGTCAATATCCGTCTGGATTTCACTCTCAGCCCATAAACTATCTCAGGCTTCGCCTTGTTTGAGAGATCACCTACCGTAATAGAATCGAGGAAATTGTCGACGTGCTCCGCCAATTGCTTCCAGATCGCACCGCTGATGCAGCTACTCGATATCCTGCAATCGTCAACCGATTCCTCTTTGCTGAAGCACGAGCTTGTGTAAAGCGGCGACTCGATCAGCCTCACGATTTCACCAATCGTGATCTCCGAAGGATCACGGGCGAGGACGTATCCCCCGTGCGAGCCGCGAACGCTTTTCACTATGTTCCCCTTACGAAGCGGCTGAAAGAGCTGCTCGAGAAACAAGAGCGATATCCCTTCTCGCTGAGATATGGCGGCCAGTGGAACCGGCGCACCACCTGAGTGCTGGGCAATGTCAAGCACCGCACGCACCGAGTACTTTCCTCGCGACGAAACCTGCATAGCGTTATCTCGCAACCTCAACGTCGGAATTGAGACTTTAGGATACATGACTAACTAAGTCAAGTTGATTGTTGACTAAAAAGGTCATGTACCGGGCTGGAACACTAAGTTGCAAAATGATGAGCCTTATAGTCCGACTAAGAATCCGCCACAATCTTGACTTCATAGTATAGATTCACTTAAGATGGGGAAGTGGACGTTTGCGATCGGAGAGCCAAAAGCGACCCTGGAGACAAGTGATGAGCAGCGAGAGTGACACAATCGAAGCCCTGGTAAATCGCGAGTACAAGTGGGGGTTCGTAACCGAAATCGAGACCGATACCGTTCCGCACGGGCTGAACGAGGACACAATCCGGCTGATATCGGCCAAGAAGAACGAACCCGAGTTTATGCTTGAGTGGCGATTGAGCGCCTACCGTCACTGGCTGACGCTCGAGGAATCACAGGCGGAACCAACCTGGGCCAACGTGCATTATCCGCCCATTGATTATCAGAACATCGTGTACTATTCGGCCCCGAAGACCCGGAAGGATGGTCCAAAGAGTCTCGAAGAGGTCGACCCGGAACTGCTCAGAACGTATGAGAAGCTGGGCATACCTCTTCGAGAACGCGAAATCCTAAGCGGAGTAGCGGTCGATGCTGTGTTCGACAGTGTTTCGGTCGCGACCACCTTCAGAGAGAAGCTCGGAGAACTCGGGATCATCTTTTGCTCTTTCTCTGAGGCAGTGCAGCTGCATCCTGAACTGGTCAAGAAATATCTCGGGACGGTTGTACCATACACCGACAACTTCTTCGCGGCGCTAAACGCCGCGGTGTTCACCGATGGCTCGTTCTGCTACATACCGAAGGGTGTCCGTTGCCCGATGGAATTGTCTACATACTTTCGCATAAACGCCAAGAACACCGGTCAGTTCGAACGCACGTTGATCATTGCCGACGAAGGCAGCTATGTGAGTTATCTGGAAGGGTGCACCGCGCCGATGCGTGATGAGAATCAGCTTCACGCTGCGGTGGTCGAACTGATCGCACACGACGACGCCACGATCAGGTACTCCACCGTCCAGAATTGGTATCCGGGAGATAAGGAAGGGAAGGGCGGCATCTACAACTTCGTTACTAAGCGTGGCAAATGTCTCGGCAAGAACTCGAAGATATCTTGGACCCAAGTTGAGACCGGCTCGGCCATCACGTGGAAGTATCCGAGCTGCATTCTCCAGGGCGACAATGCCGTCGGTGAGTTCTATTCGGTTGCGCTGACGAACAACTATCAGCAAGCGGACACTGGGACCAAGATGATCCACATTGGTAAGAATACGAGAAGTACAATCGTGTCGAAGGGAATCTCTGCGGGCCACGGCCAGAACACCTATCGCGGAATGGTCAAGATACTGAAGGGTGCCACCGGCGCCCGCAACTACTCACAGTGTGATTCGCTGCTTCTTGGTGATAGATGCGGCGCGCACACATTCCCGTATCTCGAGGTTAAGAACTCCACGGCTCAGGTCGAACACGAGGCCACTACCTCAAAGATCGGCGAAGACCAGATCTTTTACTTCCGTCAACGTGGTCTGTCGAGCGAGGACGCAATCAGCATGATCGTCAATGGCTTCTGCAAACAAGTCTTTCGCGAGCTACCGATGGAGTTCGCGGTTGAAGCTCAGAAGCTGCTGGGAGTCAGCTTAGAGGGAAGCGTTGGTTGAACAATTTCCGATTGCCGATTGAGCAGCGGCGTTGGAAATCCCGCAATCGGCAATTGGCAGTGTTTTTTTTGGGGGAATAATGCTGGAAGTCAAGGATCTGCGCGCGAGGATCGATAATAACGAGATTCTGCGAGGGATCGACCTCGACGTGAAGCCCGGTGAGGTTCACGCCATCATGGGACCAAACGGGTCGGGCAAGAGCACTCTCGCTCACATCCTGGCCGGCCGCGAGGGCTACGAGGTGACCCGGGGCGAAGTAACCTACGAAGGCAAGGACTTGCTCGCGATGCTTCCCGAACGGCGGGCCCGCGAAGGTGTGTTCCTGGCCTTTCAGTACCCGGTCGAGATCGCGGGAGTCAGCAACATGTATTTTCTCAGGGCGGCCTTAAACGCGATAAGGAAGCATCGTGGACTCGACGAGCTCGATGCGATGGACTTCCTGAAGGTAGTGCGTGAGAAGATGAAGTTGCTGGAGATGGACGAGGGGTTAATGAACCGTCCGGTCAACGAAGGCTTCTCCGGCGGCGAAAAGAAACGCAACGAGATCCTGCAGATGGCGGTGCTCGATCCGGCGCTCGCGATCCTCGACGAGACCGACTCCGGCCTCGACATCGACGCGCTCAAGGTCGTTTCCGACGGCATCGCCGCCGTGCGCGGTGCGGAGATGGGCGTGCTTCTCATCACGCA
>CAZOOE010000704.1:0-3249 GCA_964581275.1 uncultured Clostridia bacterium | reverse complement strand
TGAGCTGGTGCTCAAGTCCGCCATTCTTCACAGAGGCGGCCGCATCAGGGAGCCCAGAGAGAAGGAAACGATTGGGTTCGATAAGTGCGTGCGTAAGTGTGTGTCTGAAGAAAAAGTTAAGTGCCTGACCAATGAGCAAGCGTTGACAGTTCAGATCGTGAACAGTCTCAGGGACGCTGCTCAGCATTACATGGTCCATGTCTCGGAGCAGCAGCTCTACCTCTATGCGCAGGCCGGAGTCACACTCTATGGAGACATACTGCAATCCGTGTTTGGCCAGAACCTCAGGGATCAGCTGCCGGACCGCGTACTACCCGTTTGTGCCAGCCCACCAAAGGACCTGCCGTCGGTAGTCAAGGCTGAGTTCGAGGACATTAAGAGCCTGATTGCCCCGAAGTCCCGAAAAGCGCTACAGGCCCGCGCTAAGATTCGAGCGCTTGCGGTTGTGGAGGCCTCCTTGAACGGCGTGCGATCCCAACCCGGAGAAGGAGAGCTCAATCGGCTCCTCAAGCAGGTTCGAGAAGGAAAGACTTGGCAACAGCTGTTCCCTGGGGTTGCAAGCCTAGAGCTTGCAGCTGATGGCGATGGCATTGGCGTTGCGATACGTCTGACGAAGTCCGAAGGTGAGCCCGTGCATCTCGTTCCGGAGGGGACGCCAGGGGCCACAGTCGTTTCCGTGAAGCGAGTCAATGAGCTGGGGTTCTACTCGCTCGGTCTAGGCGACCTCGCGCAGAAGTTGGGTATTTCTGCACCTCGCGTGCTGGCCCTGATCAAACATCTAAAACTTCAGGATCGGGATGAATTTTTCCGAGAGCTCCATATTGGGGCTGCGAGATTCAAGCGCTACAGTCCGAAGGCTCTGAGCACTCTCCAGGAGACTCTGAAGATCGTCGATATGGAAAAAGTGTGGCAACTGAACAAACCAACGGGCAAACCTAAGAAGGGAAAAGGGAACTGATGCGGAATGCGGATCCTCACCCTAACCGTCGCGACAGCAGGCGCTTGCCGCTCGCCCAGCAGGTGGCCCGCGTGCATGGGTGCGGTTCCTATCTCGTCTGCTCCTGGAGCCAGACCTCAGGGTCCTTGCTTCGAATCGAGATCTTAGGTCCGTCGAAAATGTCCCACATTTTCTTGAACGCAGCGTGCAACGCTCGCCGAGCGAAGTTTGCCGACGATTGAATCTCCTTTTCCGTGGCGTTCCGTCCAAGGTGAATATTCATCACACCACTTTCTTGGATAATCCCAATGTGGCGCCCCATTGCAGACGCATGTGCTTCTCCGGACATATAAGCGTAGAGAGGGTCATATCCACTCACACCTGCAATTTCGGCCATCTCCTTAACCGTCTTGCCGCTCCAAGTCCGCGGGTGGTCCTTCGACCGAGTTCTGGCGGTCTCCACCAGATGCTTCGGCATCCGATCCAGAGTCGCCTTGTACTCCTTCACAACGTTCTGCTGTTGGGGGAAATGCTTGATGTCTCGCATGAATGAGTAAGCAAGGAGAATGACTGACTCGTCCTGGAAGTCCTTATGGCTTACGAGATAGCCGTAAGTCGTCAGGGAATCAAAAATTGCCCGTTGGGCGACAAGCGCAGGTGTATAGAGTTGCTGTCTCAAGAGCACATCCACGGCCATAGCGTGCATCCAGATGCGCCACGTCAACTCGGCAACGACTAGGTATTTCGCATGTCTATTGGGATCAGTTACGTCGGCGAGCGGTTTGAAGAGTTTGGGACGCTCGTCAAGTAGTCTACGTATCTCCTGTGTGTCACTGGTAAGCCAATCGAGCTCCGTTCGGTCAGGATTCTTCGGTTGGCGCTGCACCATCGTCTTCAAGGCAGACCAGAGTCTGATTGCGAAGTGCTTAATCACTTGAGGCACCTTTCGGAACTACTCAACGGGACTACTGAGCACATCCATGCGGTCGCTGATCCTAGGCGTTCACAAAGAAATGGCTGTGGGGAGGATCGACCTCTCGCATCAATTCAAGAAACCGGTCCACGTCCGCTACTCTCCTCCTAGCCGCGGCCGCGCTTTCATCTGGCCCAGGCCGGTCTGGATTTCGGATCGTTGCTTGTTCAGTGCCCGAATACTCAACTGTGATCGGATGGACAATGGGGTGGCGTCCTTCCATCACACGCCGAACTACACGGAGGATTTCAGCGTCGTTTTCTACAGTGATCCCCGCTTGCTGCAAAGCTCGCTGCAAGCGGTTCGCCGCACCACCGTCCGCAAAGTGCTCGTCGTAATTTTCCCCTCCGAATCTCAAGACCGCATAGAAATTGATTGCAGCCTCGATTGTAAAGGCAGCGAATACCTGCACAGCAAGCGAGTAGCGCTCTACATCTAGTGTCTCAGAATAGAAGGCGGGAACTCCTAACTTCTCACGTATCGCATTGACCTCTTGACGGTACTCGGCCTCGGCACGCTCGAGGTCCTTTAGGAAAGCGTGCATGTGTCGGTAGAGCCCTTGGTACGGAATAGTGAGCTCCCGGCCGACATGCTCATGGCGAGGCTCGAGATCAGGAACCACTCCCTGCGGCTCTTTCTCCCGGCTATTTGGCATGCGCCAATCTAATCGTCTGAGGTGCAAGCTCAGTCAGCCGGAGCGGAGGAACGGAGACTCCCGGATCGACGGTCCGATTCGCTTCCTTCGAGCGCACGCTCTCTTCGGGAATCTTGCGCCTGCAAGGCCCACTTCTAACGTTGGCTGTTACGGCAGCGTGCGAGGCCGCCCGCGCCGCAATCGTCGGGTTGTTTCACGCGTACCGGCAACTTGAGACGCGCGTTCCGACGAAGGCTAGCATCTACAGCTTTTTCATGCGGGCATCATGCGTTTCACGGAACTCCGTGAAGAACGCATTGATTTTGGTCTCCTCCTCGGCATCATGTGGAAAGAATTTCCAGTCCACAAACGAAGACATGATGACCCTAGGCTTGGGGTCAGCCTCTTCCCAGGCGACGTGCATGCCGAGTGCGAGCACTCCGACGACGCTCGGATGGCGAGCAGCGAGAGCGAGGGCATGGCCCAACTCCGGCACCGCTGCCTCGAACGTGCGCACGATGTCCTCACGGCTGCCAGTGAGTTTCAGCTCATCGATGAGCGGGTCGACATTGATTGCTATCAACCCATCCATGCCAGATGCCTCGATCTGTTCAACGGCATCCTTGACTCGACGAACCAGTTGCTTCCGACTTGTGACACGCTTCGCTGCCACGCCGATTGGCTGACCCAGAAACATCATTTGGA
>CAZOOE010000703.1:0-3251 GCA_964581275.1 uncultured Clostridia bacterium | reverse complement strand
TCGGTCCCTGCGCTGTCCGCGGATTCTCGGTCACCTTGGTCGCAGGTCTCTTTGCAAACCTGTTCAACGCTGCGTTCGTGTCGAGGACTATTTTCATGTTGCATCTCAACCGAAGGGCACGTGTGGAGACATTGAGCATATAGAAGTAGCATAGAGTTTAGTCTGTGTTCGCCGGTCGGATTAATGCTCGTCTGAGCGACGACACAGACTAAAAGTCTATGCCAGATCACGAGTCATTATGGTAGAGCTATTCAGAAATCCTAAAATAGACTGGCTGAACGCGAAGAAGTTTTTCATCGGCATCACTATTTTCTTGTTGCTGTTGGGCGCGATGGCGGTACAGATCCGGGGCTTCAATCTTGGAGTCGATTTCACAGGCGGAACGCTCATGACCGTGCGGTTCAGGGAGCAACCATCGTTGGATCAGATCCGCTCCGCCCTATCAGCCGCACACATTGACACCAGCAAGGTTACGCTTCAGCCGGTCACCAGCCGCCCGAACGAGCTTATCATCCACTCCCCACAGCTTGGCACCGGATCGGAAGCGGAGCGCCGCGTCGACGAGGACAAGCGAGAGATCATCGGAGCGCTGCAGCGGCTCAATCCCGCGGGCGATATTGCTGCAGGCAAGATCAACATCAATGGTGTTGATGCCGCCGGCATTGAAGCCGAGTTAAGGCAGGTTGATCCCCTCGGCATCAAGGCGCAGTATTTTCCGAGCGAGCATCCCTATCGGCAGACGGGTGACCAGATCATCGCGTTCCGCAACGATCCAAACAAAGGATTTCTCCAGGACATGTCCGCATTGCAAGGACTGCCACTGGACATTAGGGACTACCCCAACTTCGATCAGAGCAAAGTCAAAGCGGTGATATTCGACCGGTTTTACGCAGGGAAGATCGATTTGAATCTTGCCGGCAGAAATGAGATCGAGGAGGCATTGGGACGCATCGACCCGCTCGGTGTCGGCGCCGGCTCTGATGTCTATACGAAAGCGGCTCAGGCAATCTCGGATTACCGCAGAAACAGCAGCGGTGTCATAACCGACATCAGCCTTCTTCAAACTCAAGATGTCTCGGCAGAGCTGCTGGAAAAAATGAAGGTCAACTTCACCGAAGGCAACTTCGCGGTTATTTCCGCTGATGTTGTGGGGGCAGTCGTCGGGCAGGATTTACGCAATCGCGCGATCTACGTAACGCTGGCGGCGTTGGCTGGGATGCTGGTGTATATAGCGTTCCGCTTTGAGTGGATCTACGGCGTGGCCGCTGTGCTTGCGGTTTTTCACGACATAATGATAACCCTCGGTATTTTCGCGCTTTTTCAGTGGGAGATCAGCTTGACGGTAATCGCCGCGTTGCTCACGTTGGTTGGGTATTCGATGAACGACACGATCGTTATCTTTGACCGGATACGTGAAAACGTGAGGTTGCGGCGCCGGGACGGTCTTGCCCAGATCGCAAACGACTCGATCAATCAGACCCTGTCGCGAACGGTCATCACCGCCGGGCTGACGTTCGTTTCGGTTGTCGCGATCGTTTTGTTCGGGGGCGAAGTATTGAGGGGCTTTGCGCTGGCGCTGACTATCGGGATCATCATTGGCACTTATTCTTCGATCGCGGTCGCCAGTCCGATGATGCTCTGGTGGGAGTACATTACCGGCCGCAATAAAGGTCGCGGAAGACCCGGCGAAGCGAGCGCTCGCGCGACCGAGCGAACCCTGGCAAAAGCCTGAAGCACAGGGGAAGCGGTGTGCATTTATGGCTTCCGGTGACATTCACGGGAACAAAGCCAGAACGAGCGGTGTCTAATTCGCTGGAAGTTTGAAAACGTCTTGACTAGATGGGTAGGCGAGTGTAGACTCAGCCGGTTTTCAGCCTGACTTACAGCACAATAGCGTTATTGACTGATCGGCTTTCCGTGCTTTACCCGTCTCTCCAGAGAGACGGTGGCAACTCCCGTGGGGGCAGTTTCGAATCGCGCGCCACATTCGGCGGATGTCTCATCAAACGTTCACGAATGGCGCCGATCGAGAGGCGCTTCTCCGACCCATCGCGATAACCGGAGGTTATCTCAATGTTCGACCAACTAGTTACCTCGTCGGCGGTAAGAAGGCGATCCGACCGATGGATTTACTTCTGCATCACCGCGGCAGTCTGGGTGTCGGTCCTGACAGCCGTGATCGTCTGGGGCATCGTGGCCTACGACGCCAAGCTCAATGAGCAGTTCAACCTACTGACGTTGCTTTCACCGCCTCCGCCTCCTCCGCCGCCACCACCGCCGCCACCTGCTGCCGCTCCAGTCAAGGTAGTAAAGGTAGACGCGCCGGTTGCTTACGTCTCGGCGAAGGAACCGCCTAAGGATATCAAGCCGCCGTCACCCAAGCCGCCAGTCTTTGTGAGCGCAAGCTCGGGCGACGCCGGTGGTCAACCGGGCGGCGTACCCGGGGGTGTTCCCGGCGGCGTACCGGGAGGCGTGCCGGGCGGCATAGGTCCGACGGGTCCAGCGGAACCGCCCCCTCCTCCACCCGAAGAAAAGAAGCCTGAGCCACCCAAGATTATCCGCAAGTCGGGTGGCGTGTTTCAAGGATCAGCCACCAGGAAAGTTGAGCCAACTTATCCGCCGCTGGCGAAAGCGGCGAGGGTCAATGGCTCGGTGGTAGTCGAGGTGACCGTTGACGAAGCGGGCAACGTGATTTCAGCCCGAGCACTTTCTGGACACCCGCTGCTTAAGGACGCGGCAGTAAATGCGGCCAAGGGTTGGAAGTTCAGCCCGACTATGTTGACCGGCGTGCCGGTGAAGGTCATTGGCACGATCACGTTCAACTTCAACCTGTGAGCACGAGGGATTGAGGCTGCCGAGTCGCACGCAGCCTCGCTTTACAAGCATCTAATTTGACTTTGGAGGGTTTCTACCAATGCTACTTCTTCTATCGAACGTATGGCTGGCGGGCAACAAGCTCGCTTTCTTCTTGCTCCAAGCCGCCGGAGAGGCAGCCGGTGACAAAGGCGCTGCCAGCGGAACCGAGGACTTCTCGCTGTGGGGCATGATCCAGAAGATGAAATGGCCCGCGCTGGTCGTAGCTATCGTGCTGGCAATCATGAGCATGTATTCAATTGCCGTGATGGTCGAACGCTGGCTGACGTTCAACGCGGCGCGAAACCAGTCGCGACAGTTCGCACCCAAGGTTGCTGCCGCGCTTCGCGACAATCGCATTGACGAGGCGATAGCGATCTCCGATCGTCACAAGAAAT
>CAZOOE010000702.1:0-3265 GCA_964581275.1 uncultured Clostridia bacterium | reverse complement strand
AACGGACGGGTTGAGCCCCACGAGTCTCCAGGGAGAATGGCGGGACGCTTTATGGTGCTGGAGGTGGGCTCGGTGGGGGTAGGGGGGATCGGTATTCCGCATGCGCTGACTGGCGGCGCCAATCTCAACGACTTCGAGCGCTGGCTTGAGCCGGTCATTGTGAAGGTGCACGAACCGCGCACCCTCCCGCAAGATGGCCATCTGCCAGCGACAGGCGAGATCATTTCGCGACAAACGGCGGAAGCGGAAGCCGCTCACGAGGCCACTGACCCGAAAGAATACTTGCTGATGCTGCTGTCGCTCGCCATCGCGGGAGGGGGCATATATCTCGGCTATACCTTTTACGTGAAGCGGCCCGATCTTCCAAAGATCTGGGCGAACAGACTTCGCCCGCTTTACACGCTTAGTTTCAACAAGTGGTATTTGGACTGGCTGCTCGATGTCAAAGGTGTAGAGGCCGGCAAAGCGGTCAACGACGCGCTGTGGAAAGTAGACGCGACTGTAGTCGATGGCGGCGTGAACGGCGCCGGCTGGGTGACCCGATTCTGGGCGAAGGTTACCGGCTGGTGGGACAAGTGGGTGATCGACCTCGCGGTCAACGCGACCGGGTGGATCACGCGCGCGGGCTCATTTGTGTTGCGCACTGTTCAGACCGGCTTCTGGCAAAACTACGCATTGCTGTTTGCGGTGGGGTTGTTTGCTATTTTGCTTTACTACGTGTACCCGGCGATCTCGACAACGATCAGGGGTTTCACCGGGAGATAGGTCCTATTAGGTCCTATAGGTTCAATAGGTAGACGAGGAGACTCTGGCTATGCCTGGTCGCATTCAGTTTTTCGGCATCGGCATCCTCTCGTGGGTGACGTGGCTCCCGGCGGTTGGCGCTATCCTGCTCTTGTTTTTCAACCGCGCCAAGAACAACAGCATCCGCGGATTTGCGAATATGTGGATAGCGCTGTGCTTCTTGATTTCGCTCCCGCTGGTCACCGGGTTTTTCGGCAAGGGACCCGGTTATGACCGAGCCTACGGCGGATTGCAATTCATCGAAGACCACGATTGGATACCGCTGACCGGTGCCCGCTATCAAATGGGTGTGGATGGGCTTTCGCTGGTGCTCGTGATGCTCACGACGTTGTTGGGCGTAGTCTCGGTCGTTTGTTCGTGGGCATACATCCGCGAGAAGGGCCGCGAAAAAGAGTACTACATAATGTTGCTGCTGCTTCAAAGCGGCATGCTCGGAGCGTTTGTCTCGGCCGATCTGTTTCTGTTTTTCGTTTTCTGGGAAGTGATGCTGGTGCCGATGTACTTCCTGATCGGCATCTGGGGCGGCAAGAACCGGCTCTACTCGGCGATCAAATTCTTCCTGTACACGCTGGTTGGCTCGGTGGTGATGCTGTTGGCGGTGCTAAAGCTCTTCTTTATTTTCCCGGATGTTGTCAAAGCGCAGCGACCGGCAGTTGAAGCGACCGCCGGCCAGCTCGCCTCGAGCAGCGTTGGCGATCCCGACCGGGTCGGTCAGGTCAACAGCGAAATGCTCAACCTTGCGCTCGACGCGATGAAGCGCGTTGACGGTATTGACCCGCAGACAAGACGCCCGCTGCCTTCAGGTTACGTCCATAGCTCGTTCAACATTGCCGCGCTCACGGCTATCGGTCCACACATCAAAGATGTCTTCAGCATCGGCCTGGTGATCTGGCTGTTCTTAGGCTTCGGACTGTCGTTTGCGATCAAGGTTCCGATGTTTCCGTTCCACACCTGGCTACCGGACGCTCACTACGACGCGCCGACCGCCGGATCGGTCATACTGGCGGGCGTCCTGCTGAAGATGGGGACGTATGGATTCATGCGATTTTCGCTGCCGATCTTCCCGGACGCAGCTAAGGATCCTACTGTGCGAAAAGTGATGGTGGTGCTTGCCATCATCGGCATAATCTACGGCGCGTTGGTCGCGATGGCGCAAAAGGACGTGAAGAAGCTGGTCGCTTACTCGTCGGTCTCCCATTTGGGCTTTGTGATGCTGGGACTGTTTGCATTCAATCCGAATGGGATCAACGGCGCGGTTATGCAGATGATCAATCACGGCATCTCGACCGGTGCGCTGTTCATGTTGGCGGGTATTCTGTATGAGCGGCGGCACACTTATGACATAGCTGAGTTCGGCGGACTTGCCTCGGTGATGCCGAATTTCTCGACGATATTCCTGATCGTCACCCTTTCATCGCTCGGCCTGCCGTTGATGAACAACTTCATCGGCGAGTTCTTGACGATCCGGGGCGCGTTCGAAGCAAACGTTGTATGGGGCGCCTTCGCCGCGGTAGGAATTATCCTGGGCGCGGCTTACATGCTTTGGCTTTATCAGAGGGTGTTCTTCGGCCCGGTGACGAACAAAGCAAACGAAGGCTTGAAGGACCTGGATGCGCGCGAGATGTGGCAGTTCGCGCCGCTGGTTTTCTTGATCTTCTGGATCGGCGTTTATCCCAAGCCGGTGCTTTCGTATATCGAGCCGCAAACCAACGTAGTTGTGGCGCAAGTGGAGCCGGACTATTTCAAGAATTCGGCCGCCCCGCGGATCGCAGAAGAAAAACCGAAATAAGGTTTCTGACTTCTGGTTTCTCGTTTCTGTATTGAGGAAAGTGGTAGGCTCAGAGGCGGAAGAAACCGGAAACCGGAAACCAGAAACCAGAAACCAGAAACCGGCTTTTATGTTACAAGCTACCGACTTTCAATCCATCGCGCGTCAATCGGCGCAGTTCATCATGCCTGAAGGCATCCTGACGTTGTTCGCGTGCGCCGCGTTGGTGCTCGACGTGATGCTCCCGCGCAATCGCAAAAAGGTTGTCGCCTGGGTCTCGCTTGCGGGAGTGGGATTCGCGTTTGTCTCGCTCTGGATCCTCTACGCCGGCATCGTCAGCAAAGGCGCGCCGCGAACCGCCTTCTATGACATGATCGTGCTCGACAGCTATGCGGTGGTGTTCAAGTCGATGTTCCTGATCGGAGCGGGGTTGTCGATCCTTCTCGCGATGAAGTATCTCGACGTGGAGGGCGAGCAGCGAGGCGAATACTACGCGCTGATCCTGTTCTGTGTCGTCGGAATGATGTTCATGGCCTCTGGCGTTGACCTGCTGACGCTGTTTATCTCGCTCGAGTTGATGGCGGTGTCGGTCTACATACTGGTCGGGTACTTCCGCCGCGATCAGAAGTCGAACGAAGCGTCGATGAAGTACTTTCTGTTGGGTGCGTTTTCTTCAGGCGTTCTGCTGTACGG
>CAZOOE010000701.1:0-3265 GCA_964581275.1 uncultured Clostridia bacterium | reverse complement strand
CACGTAAGAGGGGATCCTCCTGATGCGCTCGAAGTTGATAATCCGGGAATATTCGGAAGCGCCGAACAGATTCAGCTTTGGCTTTTGCTCGTGAGCAAGGCGCTCGAGTTCGTCGTAGTCGATTTGTTCGGTATCCGCCCTCACTCCGTACGGCACGATCTTATAGCTGCGGCCCGAGAAGTTGAGGGGGTGACCGTGCGTGAGATGACCACCGTGCGCGAGATTCATGCCGAGGACGGTGTCGCCGTAGTTTAGCACCGCCAGGTAGGCAGCCATGTTCGCCTGCGATCCTGAGTGCGGTTGGACGTTGACGTGTTCGCACCCGAAGATCAGCTTTGCCCGATCGCGAGCGATGTTCTCGGCCACGTCGACAAATTCGCATCCGCCGTAGTAGCGCTTGCCGGGATAGCCTTCGGCATACTTGTTAGTCAGCACCGAGCCCATCGCTTCGAGGACAGCTTCCGAGACGAAATTTTCGGAGGCGATCATCTCGAGGTTGTAGGCCAGCCTTCGCTCTTCGTCGGCTACAGTTGCGGCGATTTCGGGATCAGTTTCCGCAAGCGATCTGTTCATGGGAGTGGTCATTCGCGCGCACCTTTCAAGGAAAAGAGTCGAGCCGATCGGCTCACGGTGTGGATAGTATCAAAAGCAAAGGTCTGTTGTCAGTGCTCAACGAGGATCTGGTCGCTAATCGCTGACCTCAGACGCATTGACGAATTTATTGAGAGAAGGTTTGAAGGGTGTCGCGAGAGATGACCACTTTAGACTGAAACTTTGGCGAGTCGGGAGGGAACCTAGCATCATGATTATTGATTCTTAGCTTGAGTACGGTCCTGTTTCCGTACTTCAGCGAAATCTGGTTCTGAGCCGGCGGGACGTCTCGTGACTCCCCCTGCTTCAAAGTAAATGATGTTGGCTTTGAGTCGTCAACTTGATAGCTGACCCAACTGTCACCCGTCGCAGCTTCGATCTTCACAACCAGCGGCTGGCCAGGAGGTACCTCTGATGCCATAGACGAGGGGTGCTCGTCGGGCTTGGCGGCCGGGGGCGTGCTCGGTTGCTGGGCAGGCTGTGAGTTTGACGGAACTGCCGGTCTTGGAGGCGGGTTCTTTTGGGCAACCGATGTAGCTTGCGATCCGCTTTCACTGGCCCCTTGATTGAGCTGTTTAACGAGAGCGATGACGATGATTACAATGAAAATTAATATGCCAGCGCCAATAACAACCGTCGGCCAGCTGGTTCGAGATGTCGATTGGCGGAAGGTGACCGGCTCAAAACGACGCGAGCGCTCGGGGGGCGGTGCCGGCTTCTGGACCACGAGCCTTGGAGGGGCCGGCCGCTTAGATGGTTGTTCCGGTGAGGGCTGCTCGGCGCTCGAATGGCCAGCGGAATCTTGTTGTTCGCTGCTCGGCCCGGCCACCTGCTGAAGGTACAACCCGATTGCATCGTCTTCATTCATGCCAACGTGTTTAGCATAAGCTCGAATGAAGGATCGGGTGAAGATTCCACCCGGAAGGATAGAAAAATTGTCAGTCTCGATGGCTTTCAAAAAGCGCGTGCCGATGCGTGTCGCTTCCGATATCTCAGCAAGCGAAACGCCGCGCTGTTCTCGCTTGTGTCTCAGTTCTTCGCCCAGTGTCGGCATAATGAGCCGAGCGACCTCTCTAACTCCTGCTCGGTACTTGAAGGGATATTCGGAGAACCTCATCTTAGGATAAGGACTTAGGGGTGTCAAGCTACAGCTCCACGAGTGTGTGTGTACAGCGAAAATGTCGAACGTTTGTGTTTTGACCTTACGAGTCGAACGTTTGCGTACTCCCCACCTCCGTGAGGAGTCGGGGAGTCGACGGTTTGCGTTTTGAGTCCTGAGCCGTTCTTCAGACAAGACCCACACAGCCCTTCATAGGACTTTGAATCACACCCTGGGCCTAACACGAAATCTGGATGTGCTTGACGCCCCCTGCCCGTTTTGTTAGTTTCAGTCTCTCTGTGAGCACTCTCGCCAAAGCTCGCGCTCAAGCTCATTCAGAATCGCATTTTATCGGAGGATTCTTATCTATGAATACCGAAGCGCTCGGGATGATCGAGACCAAAGGCTTTGTGGGAGCAGTGGAAGCCGCGGACGCAATGGTTAAGGCGGCAAACGTCGTGCTTGTCGGCCGCGAATACATCGGAGCGGGGTATGTGACGGTGCTGGTGCGTGGCGACGTGGGCGCCGTCAAAGCGGCAACAGACGCGGGTGCCGCGGCAGCTAGGCGTGTCGGCGAGCTGGTGAGCGTTCACGTGATCCCACGTCCGCATAAGGAGCTCGAGCAGGTGCTGGAATCAAGCGGTATAGTAAATGCCGCGGCGCAGCTCGCTGGCGGGTCCCGCGGTCAATTGACGTCCGGAACCCAGGAGGACGGCAAGCGTTCGCTGTCATCTTCAACCCCCTCAAAAGAGCGGGCCAAGTAATCCTCACCGCAGCCGGCTGGTGTCGGCTAACGGCGTTTCAAGCGCAAGTCTGCTATAGCGCCCCGATGACTGAGTTGATTGAGCAGTTGTCATGAGTAGCGAAAAGGACTTGAAATCCATCGAGCAGGCGCAAGAGCTTGTCGAACGCGCGCACCAAGCACAAAAGGCGCTTGCTACTTTCGCCCAAGAGAAAGTTGACGAGATAGTCGGCGCAATGGCGCGGGCGGCACTGGAAGACGCCTACCGTCTTGGTGAGATGGCCCACCTCGAAACCGGCTACGGCTCGGCGGCAGACAAGGCTACCAAAAATCGATTCTCGGCCGAACAGATTTACAACTTCATCAAGTCGATGCGGACGGTGGGCGTCCTTCGCCAAACCGACAGCATCATCGAGGTCGCGTCGCCGCGAGGCATCGTAGCAGCAATCATTCCTTCCACAAATCCCACATCAACGGCGATCTTCAAGATCCTAATCGCCATCAAGGCTCGAGACGCGGTTGTGCTGAGCCCGCACCCTTCCGCTGCGAATTGTATCAACGAAACAGCACGGGTGATGCGCGAAGCCGGAGAGGCGGCTGGCTTGCCGATCGGCTCCATTGGCTGTATGACCCTTGCTACCATCGAGGGCACTCAGGAGTTGATGAAGCACAAGCGCACGGCGGTGATACTGGCAACCGGTGGGATAGGCCTGGTGAGAGCGGCTTACTCGTCGGGCAAGCCCGCTTTCGGGGTTGGCCCCGGCAACGTACCTGCGATGATCGAGCGCTCAGCAAATGTTACCAAGGCGGTCCGTGACATACTCACCGGCAAG
>CAZOOE010000700.1:0-3267 GCA_964581275.1 uncultured Clostridia bacterium | reverse complement strand
CGATTGTGTAGGCTACAACATCAAGAACCCACCGCTTCGCGTGTGGGTATGAGCGGAAATCTGACGATTGTGTAGGCTACAACATCAAGAACTCACCGCTGACGCGGGTGGGCATCCAGCCATGCGCCTGCGATTGTGTAGGCTACAACATCAAGAACCCACCGCTTCGCGTCTGGATATGAGCGGAAATCTGACCTGCGATTGTGTAGGCTACAACATCAAGAACCTACAGCGTCGCGTGTGGGTATGAGCGGAAATCTGACGCACACCCCAATCAACAAGGCGATTGACACAAAAAACGTTTAGATGTAAAAGGGAACCGTCTGACGAGCCAATGTTGTTCTTAGAGCATACCGGCTGGAAAATCTAATCTAGGATCTTGCGGGAGTGTAAGGTCGATAAGAGTACATTGCTTGCTCGCGTGAGCGACTCAAAGGTGGCGCTTTCACCGGCCTGACACAGTATTTCAGTCAATGACTGATCTAGTTGTCCTGCAAGGTGGAGGTAAGGTCATGAATCGGGATTGCCTATCCGACAGCGCGTCTCTTTCTCCAGTTCAGCGAGCGCAGAAGCCGTCGACGAAGACAGCTCGATCTGGTGGTTTGATCGCGGCGTTGCTGCTCATGCTGCTGATTCCGCCACTTGCTTTTGCGCAAGACCCCGCTGCTGGGGAACTTATTGAGGGAGCTAAGAAGGGAGATGTCGATGCTCTGCGCTCTTTGCTGAGCAAGGGTGGCAACGTCAACGCGAAAAACGAAGATGGACGAACCGCGCTGATGGAGGCCGCTTACTGGGGCCGCGTCGAGGCAGCCAAGTTGTTCCTAGAGAAAGGCGCGGACGTGAATGCCAAAGACAAGGAGGACCACACTGCGTTGATCGACGCCGCCGGAAACGGCCACATCCAGGTCGTTCAAGCGCTTCTGGAAAAGGGTGCCAGTCCAAACGTCAAGAATAAAGACGGATCCACTGCATTGATTGAAGCCGCTTCTAACAATCGCGCTGAGGTTGTCAAAGTGTTGATCGACAAGAGCGCGAATGTCGACGAAAAGGATAAGGATGGTCGCACGGCACTTATTCTTGCGGCGTACTGGGGTCATGCGGATGCCGCGCAAGCTTTGATCGAGAAAGGCGCAAACGTCAACGCGAAGGACAAGTACGGCTATTCCGCTATGATGTACGCGAAGCGTGAAAGCCACCCGAACGTGGCCGAGGTACTCACCAAAGCGGGTGCGAAATAGCATAGAAGGATTCGACCTCGATCGGAGACCTCCCAGACGCGACGCCGTTGTAACAGGCCCAAGTGTAGTGTCGATATCGTCGCGCCAGACCCGAACAGGAGCCTTCTCGGTGTGTTTGGCTTTTAGCCCGGGACTTGTTATCATCGGCGGTCTAAGACGAACCAACATTAACTGAATTCTGTGTCAGGTCTCGTCCACCAGACGACGACAATCAACCCAAGGAGACAGAACAGCCGAATGAATGACAGGATCAAACTCAAAGCACCACTTCTTCTAGCAGCAATCATCGTCTCATCTTATGCTTTTGCGACCAGCGGTTCGACAAGTCCCGCTGCGATAACGATTGTCGCCGACGGGAACGCGGTTTACGCTTCAAAGTGCGGCACATGCCACGGAAAAGACGGTCGTGGTATTCCGAACTGGCGCTCGAAGGGGCAGCCGGACTTCACCGACGCGAAATGGCAGAAGTCGAAGAGCGATGCTCAAATCTCCGACGCGACCAAGAACGGAAAAGGAAAGTACATGCCCGCGTTCAAGACCAAGCTGTCGGACGACGAGATCACGGCAGTGGTAGCGCGCATTCGCGCGTTTGGAAAAAAGTAGCACGGACCGGTCTGTGCGAATCGGAGGCTTATATGTCTAGCTCAGCACCCCAAACAGAACGTAAATACATCGACTGCAGGAACTACCCGAGTGAAACAAACTGCTCGCTCAGGATCTCGGGCACCGAAGAAGAGATCCTGGAGATAGCCGCTCAACATGCCGTCGCGAGTCACGGGCACGAAAACACCCCGGAGCTTCGCGAGAAGTTGAGATCGTTGCTGCAGGACGAGTAAGCGCTCCCGGACAATAACAACAGAAAACAGACCACGCCGAACCGGGAAACGGTGTGCCTGCCCCGCGAGAAACCTTGAGCTATGAGTGTTGAAGCTGCCGTCCAGATCGTAACCATCGATCAGTTTATTTCCGGGCTGTGTTCGATTCCCGAAGACCAGTTTCGCACCGGGCCCGTCTATGACTACATCAAGGACCACCCGGTTGATGAGGCGTCTCTCGAGCCGTTTACCTTCTTCAGCAAGAACCATTACACGCGCAATCTGATCTTCAAGAATGATCTCTTCGAATTGATGTCTATATGCTGGGAGGTGGGCCAGACCTCACAAATCCACAACCACCACAACCAAAACTGCTGGATGGCGATTCCGATCGGCACGCTTAGAGTACAGAACTTTCGCGTGATCGAGCAAAACGAGGCAGTCGGGTACTGCCGTCTGGAGCCGACTGAAGCCTTCGACATTCACAGGCTGATGCCCGCCGAGGTGGATCCCGCCGAGCCGGTGCACCAGGTGCTCAACCTTGCTGAATGGGGTAGGCGTGCAATGAGCCTTCACATCTACTCGCGGCCATTCGACCGATGCCTGGTGTATTGTTGTGAGACTAACGAGTACCGCGAAGTTCCTCTGCACTATTCCAGCGAATACGGAAAACTCTCCGACGGTGAAAAGCTTTAAGGTATCGCCAGTGCAACTTCTCAGCCTTACTCCTATTAAACTCATTTCTTCGAACAGCCGCGACGACCGCTCGCGATAGCCAAGCATCGAAAGATCATATATCCTATCGCGGCGTGAAATGGTCCCTCGCGAAATCCAGCAGCTTCGAGAATAACTAGATGACATGGACACAGGTCTATGACCCGTTCGGCGTGTGGTGGCTATCGACTTTAGTAGCAGCGTTGCCGGTAGTCGTGTTGTTAGGGTTGCTCGCGCTGGTTCGAGTCAAGCCGCATTGGGCTGCGATGGCTGGAGCTGCGACCGCCCTCATCGCCGCCAGCGCGGTGTTTCATATGCCGTGGCCGCTCTCGTCTGCTAGCCTGCTTTACGGCGCCGGGTTCGGCGTGTTGAAGATCGCCTGGATTGTCGTGGCCGCAGTCTTCCTTTACGACATATCGGTTCACACCGGCCAGTTTGAAATCATGAAGCAATCGGTCGCCGCGATCACTCCAGATCGCCGACTGCAAGCGCTACTCGTC
>CAZOOE010000699.1:0-3272 GCA_964581275.1 uncultured Clostridia bacterium | reverse complement strand
CGCAATCCCTCGATCTTCAGGGATTTTCAGCCATGATGCACGGTCTGCAGCCCGCCATGGCGCTAGCCGCCGCCGCAAGGTAGCGGGGTGATTGAATTCTCATCCGCAACCATTGGTTCGAAACAATTGCTTCGAAATGTTCGATTCGGAATGACTGAAGAATTCCGGTCGACTGTTAGGTTGCCCGCTCAATTGGCGTTTTTTGGCATTTTGGCCGCGCATTCCGGCGCGTGATAGAATCTCCTCCGCAAACGGTGCGCCCGTAGCTCAGCTGGATAGAGCGTCTGGCTACGAACCAGAAGGTCGGGAGTTCGAATCTCTCCGGGCGCGCCACTTTTCCCAATAAAAATGATGTTTTTGCGTCAAACTGGGCCAAAGGGTTCAGTTTGTCTTAATGCGGTTTTAACGTAGGCTCATGTTTCAAAGCTCGCGGCGTTGGTATACTTGGTCATGGCCAAAGCCGTCGTGATCCTTGGCGCAGGCGCTTCGGCTGATTTTGGTGTGCCCACGCTACGTCGGATCTTCAAAGATCCTTATGCGCAGTCATATCTAACGCAAAACCGAACACTGCACGAGCAAATTCAGCGCGTGTTCTGGGAACCCCGCGGTTATGAGCTGCGAACGTCGGATCAAAGCCTCACGATCGAGGAGATGTTGACAATCCTGAGGGATTGGGAACAACAACCTTGCCCTCAGCCAGAGGAGGACTTCGGCGAATTCAGACGACAGCTGTACGTTCTCATTTACAAGGCCGTTTTCGATGGGAAATCGTCCAAGGGCCAGTATCTGAATCCTTTGATTTGGAAATGCAACTCGAAGCTTGAGGAAGTCACCTGGGCATCCTTCAATTGGGATTGCATTTTTGAAGCGTCGTTTTGGTATCAGAGCGGGGACCCGGGTCCCTACGGAGGTCGGCACAATCCGAACCTGATCATTGACCTCTCGGGTTGGCGCCGCGGTCGTGGCAAGCACGAGTACCTCAAGCTGCATGGGTCCATCAATTGGTGGGTAATCGCCGGCAAACCGACCTATCTCAGTTTTGGGGGCTGGCAAAATGAATTGGCGTCCAAATGGAACGATTACGCTAAGAAGGCGTGCGGCGATGACTTTCCGATAATTTTGGAACCCAGTGCTTATAAGTATCACGATGAGCCATATGCGTTGTTGGAGCCCCAATGGCAACGTTTCTTCCAGCGGCTGTGCGAGGCTGATTGTGTGATCATCGTTGGCTATTCCTTGCCGGAAGCTGATACCCAGGCGCGCTCGAAGATCGTAACCGCCTTTCAGTCAAATTCGAAGAGCAAGTGGCTCGTCATCGATCCTACGGCTGACGTCTGCGCACGCTATCGTCGTCTACTTGGCGAGCAGCGCGTCACAATCCTGGATGGTCTGACACTTGCAGGATTCAACAACGATTTGGAGACCTACCTACAAACCGCGTTCCCTGAGATCGATTGGAGCGAGCCCGCATCGGCGGCTCCCGCAGCAGCACCTGGCGCTGCACCCTGAGTGGACTCAAACATAGGTACCCTTCTCAAGGATATTGACTCGCACACAAGATATATCTACAATATCTTTGTGGAGGCGAACAGTGAGCCAATCAAAGGACTTTATTTCCATACGGCTCGATGAAGAACTGAAAGGCGAGCTGCTCAAGGCGTCGGAACTAGAACGTCGATCACTTTCCAGTTTCTGTCGGCTGCTTTTGGAATTCGCCTGGGGGCAATATCTCAAGGCGGGTTCCATGCACGAATTACTATCACCAGGAGAGCATACGTATAGGAGAGATGAATGAGCAATCAAGAGGTTCGAATTACTCAGCAGGAACTGAAGGAAATCTTTGAGCTTGACCGCGACATCGCGCAAAGACAGGAGCGGGTCGATCACCTGAAGGCCAACGTCAAGGCGCTTCTGGTTGCGAAAATGCCGATCGAGCCGGGACGGTTTTATGCGCGGCTGGATTACAGAACGGTCCACCAGCCGGCTTGGAAGCAGGCAGTGATTGACAATCTTGGCGCTGATTTTGCAGAAGAATTTCGAAGGAACTCGCATTCCAGCGTCCTGTGCGAGGTGAGAGTGGAGGAACACGCGATCCTCCCTCTTTGGAAAGACAGGGCGGAAAATTCGGGGTTGCAGGAGTAGAGAGACGGTCAGGGTTCCCCGGCGGTCCGCAAGTTCCCACTGGGAGCACACTTGAGAACCCGGAGCACAGAGGAGCACATCGCGAGCACAAAGAGCACGCGACCGGCGATAACTCCTTGCTTATCTGCAAATGTCCCGCGAAAAAACGCCTAAAGGGAATGGCGGCTAGCGGGTCCCTGCCACCGCGTCTACCACAGACCATGAACCCGCGCCCCTAGGCCCTACCCAGATGACGAAAGTGAGTCCTTGCCTCGGAAACCTGAAACCTGCAAAACTATTACCGTTGTTTGCAATATTGCCATCCGTAAAGGCGAGGGCGAGCAACAACGAAAATCTGTGGGGCCCCACAGTATTTGTGATTCGTAGTTTTCTAAAAGGAATGTGCTAATGAGAGCGGCAAAGCTTCACGTAGTGACCAAGGCGACAAAGGCGGCGACACGACGGCTTCAACTCCGGGACACCCTGTGGCCGGGCATGGAAGGTTACCTATGGCATCGTACAAAGGAGGACGGCTGGTCCACGATACCTCGAACCCTCCCCCTCATAATGACCCTAATTGATCTGCTAAAGCCTGACTGGGATGCCTCCCGAGTTTATTTGGAGCTGTGGTGCCGACAGATGGACGACTCCTTCGTGCAGATCGATGATGAGGAAGCCCTGGCATACTCTTGCAGCTATTTGACTCCGACCCGAAATGTCAGATCGTTGAGAGAGCGATTGAAACTTCTCGAAGAACTTGGATTCATCGAAGTTAAGCCCAACGGCAGCAAGAAATACGGCTACATCTTGCTGCTGCACCCGCACAGGGTTGCCAAGAAAATCCACGAGGAAAAATCAAGCCCGGAAATTGAAAGGTGGTACGGCGCGTGGGCCAAACGCGCACTCGAAGTCGGGGCCACAATTCCGTAACCTCTGGCATTTGACGGCGTCGATTTTTTGTAGCAATTGCTTCGAAATGTTCCATTCAGAATGACTGAAGAATTCCGCTCGACCGTTACGTTGCCCGCTCAATTGGCGTTTTTAGGCATTTTGGCCGCGCATTCCGGCGCGTGATAGAATCTTCTCCGCAAACGATGCGCCCGTAGCTCAGCTGGATAGAGCGTCTGGCTACGAACCAGAAGGTCGGGAGT
>CAZOOE010000698.1:0-3274 GCA_964581275.1 uncultured Clostridia bacterium | reverse complement strand
AGCGTCTCGGGTGTGAGTGTCGATGAATTCGATCATCTGCTCAATCGAGCGCAATCCCAGCCAGGTCGATACACAGGGAATCAACAGGTAGCCGCATATCGAGAGCGCCGCGGATGTCAGTCTCCCGAGTTCGGGCGGACAGTCAAAAAGGACAAAGTCGTATTCGGAATCGCAAGTTGCCAGCGCGTGTCTCAGCGGGGCTGTCAGGTCTCCCAGACCATCGCTCGAAACGGTTGCCTGCCACAAACGGCGTCCTCCGCTTGGCAGCAGCCATAAGCTCTCACGGATGTGATTCGGAGTAAACGTGCGGTGTTCGAGCGCCGATGCGACCGTACCTCGCGCGTGATCGGTGCCGGCGACGAACCTGAGGTTGTCCTGCGGATCACAATCCACCAGAAGCACTCGCGCACCGGCCAGCGACAGACCAAACCCGAGGTTCCAGGTCGTGGTAGTTTTGCCGATTCCACCTTTCGATGCGGCGATGGCTATGTGCTGGCCCATTGTGCCTCCCGTTGAAGCTCAAGCCACGCATTTGGAGACTACTTCTCAAGAACCGGCGAAGGCGCCGCGGAAGCAGCAAGGTTCGGCGACTCCTCACCATCGGTGTGCTCGGACGAAACAACAACTCGAAGCTTCTGTATCCCCCGATATGCGAGATAGTGGTTGTAGAAAACGATTATCAATCCCACGACCGGTATCGAGAGGAAGATGCCAATCAACCCGCCGATCTCGGCCCCCGCAAGTATCGCCATGATTACCACGAGCGGATGCATTTTGATCCCGCGCCCGACTATCTTCGGGTAAAGGAAGTAGTCCTGCACCAGCCGGAGGACCACCAGGAACAACGCGACGATCAGCGCAGTCTTGAACGACACTACAAGCGTCAAACCAAAAATGACTGCTGCCGAGATCAATGGGCCAATCAGCGGAATGAACTCAAGCAACCCGGCAATCGCTCCGAGCACTATCGAATACGGCGCGCCGATCAATGTCAGGCCGAGCATCATGACGCTTCCTACCACAATACACGCGGTAATCTGCGCGCGAATGTACGCGGCGAGCGTTCGGCTGACGTCCATGAGCAACCAGTGAGCGCGCTTCTGGAGGCGCTCATTTGGCAACAGGGCTATAAGATTCTGCTCAAAGGTCACCGCATCCTTGAGCAGAAAGAAGGAGAGTATCGGAACCAATATCGGCCAGGTGAGATACTTGAAATATGTCAACGCACCGGCGAGAGACTCGGTCAGCCACCCGGCGATCGAATTCGCCAGATCGCTGGCGCGACTAAAGACCGCCTCGCGCCATTGCGGCGGCAGCTTCACATGCCTCATCCAGCTGTTAGCGTCATTGAAGATCTTGTTGACGCTGGCCTCCGCTGACTTAGCATACCCAGGCAGGTCCTTCGCCAGATCAGCCACTTGCTGGGACAGTGGGAGCCAGATAAGCTGCGCCCCGGCTACAAGCACTACCGCGATCATCAAGTAGACAACCGCGATCGCAATCGCGCGTGGCAATCGAATCTCATGATTTCCAAGGTAGATCGGTTGCTCGAGGAATTGTACGATCGGCGCAATCAGGTAGCAGAAGAAAATCGACAGGACCAGCAGGAGCAGCAGAGTGCTGATCTCATAAAGCAACCACACCGCGATCGCCAGACCCGCCAACAAGAAAATTACGCGGACGATCACCTGAGTCCATTGGCGAATCATCTCCGAATCTTGATGCAGCTTTTCCTTCAATGAGGTCTCCCAAACTGCGGTGGAGATTTTCTATGCGCCGAGTATAGCACGAAGCATCGCCACCGCGCGCGGAGTGCTGCAAAGCGGGAACGTTATTGATATTACCCGCCATGAGAAAAGCGCGGCCCGAATCGTGCGCAGGCCGCGCTTTGCCTTAGAGCAAAGGTTCGTAGTGCGGCCCCTTGGTGGAAGTTCGTAATTGGGTTCAAGAGCAACGCAAGTACGAGCTTCCGCTTGAAGGCGGTACTACGAACGCGTCTCAGTTCCTGCGAATGTCCCCGCGGTTCGCGGCGCGCATTCGTCGTATGTCGTCGGAAAGCGCCCTGGCCTTTGGCAGTTCGCCGAGGGCGCGTTGCAGCTGGACATCGCCATCGGCACGCGCCGCGCGAGCATTCTCTTCGCCGAAAGCCGCGGTGGCCACCTCGTAGCGAATTTGCCGTTTGAGCCAGTCAGCATCCTTGTCAACCCGCGACTCATCGGCCTTCAATTCTTTGTGCTCGTGAAGAAAACTTTTAAACGCAACGAGCACTCTGTCGCTCATCGGATAGTCTCGTGCCGCAAGCCGATGCCGATGATCACACGCCCCGTCGACCTTGAACTCACTTAGTCCGGCTATCTTGCCCGCAACCAGCGAGCGACTGAACTGAAAGACCGCTTCGATCCAAACTCGCTGAAGCTCACCCTCGTGAGCCGGTAATTTCACCAGCACATCAGGCTGAATCCCCCCGCCGCCGTACACCGTCCTCCCGGTGTCGGTATGTTTCTGTTCGGTCTGCTGGAACGCCTCCTTGTCACCTCTCTTAAGGTAGTAGTCGTAGAAGGATCGATTGTTATACTCGCGTTGGATGAGCCGTCCGCTCGGGGTATAAAAGTGCCCGGTCACAAGCCACAACCCCGACCCGTCGGACAACGGGAACACACTCTGCACAAGGCCCTTGCCAAAGCTGTTCTCACCTACGATGACCGCGCGGTCGTGGTCCTGAAGCGCGCCGGCCACTATCTCCGACGCCGAGGCTGATCTGGAATTGATCAACACTACGACAGGAAATTCTTCAGGGTTGTTGTTGGTGGCGACTTCTTCGCGAGTCGGGAAAACCTGCGGACGCCCGCGCAGGGTCACGATGGGCTGGCCGCGATACAAGAAGAGATTTGTGATTTTCTTCGCCTGATCGACCAACCCGCCGGGATTGAAGCGCAGATCCAGTATCAGCGAGGTCATGCCTTGTTTTTGCAGATCCGCGAGCGCAGTACGAATCTCGTCATAGCTCGTGAAATTGAATCCACGATCAAAGTTGATGTAGCCGACGCCGTTTCCAGCCATGTAATAATTCGTTACCGAATCCAGCTTAACCGCTTCGCGAACGAACTTGAATTCGAGCGGCTGGCTTGCGCCCAGACGCATCACTTTGACGGTAACCGAGGAGCCCTCCGGTCCGATCAGCTTCGCCGAGACCTGCTGAGAGTTCCAGGTCCCAGTGGATTCCCCGTTGGTCCGGACTTTCTGATCCCCGTACGGAATACCTCCCCCGTTGGCC
>CAZOOE010000697.1:0-3277 GCA_964581275.1 uncultured Clostridia bacterium | reverse complement strand
CCAGAGGTGTCCATATTATTCAAGCTAACGGCAAGTACGTAATGCCGGGCCTCATCGATCTTCACGTTCACTATCAGGCGTGGCAGGGCGAGTTGTATCTGGCGCACGGCGTAACCAGCGTCAAGGACACAGGGAATCCCGTGGAATGGCTCGAAGCTCAGAGCGGGGCCATCGCCGACGGACGTACGGCAGGCCCGCGGCTCTTCTATACAGGTAACAGTCTGACATCGCCGCCGGCGATCAAGGACCACCACATTGGTCTCGAAACCCCCGAGATGGGTCGCCGCGCGGTGCGTATTCTCAAGGAGCATGGAGCGGTAGCGATAAAGGTCCATCAGCAAATCACCCCCGAGCTCTTACGAGCGATCTGCGACGAAGCTCACAAGCTCGGCTTGCCTGTCACCGGCCACCTGCGCCGGATCGGTGCACGCGAGGCCGCTCTTGAAGGCATCGATGGGCTCGAGCACGCAACCGGAATTCCTCGCTCATCGGGCGCGCACCCGGAATTGCTCAAAGGCGACAACCCGGAAAACGATCTGGTCGGTTACTACGATGACCTCTACGAAGCGGCCGAGATGATTGAGGGGAACTTCTCGCCGCTTATCAAGCTGCTAGTCAAAAGAAAAGTTGCTATCTCCCCGACGCTGATCACCTGGTTTCGGGTTGCGTCTGATCACCGGGCCGACTATGCGCGCGAGGATGCTGAATATGCGAAGATCGAAGCGCTCGGTTATGTGCCGGAGAGAGTACGGAGCCAGTGGCGCTCATCTTCAATATTCGAGCCGAAGGACGCAAGGGATCTGGAACGATTTCGCACAGCATACTTTAAGATGAGCCGGTTCCTGAAACAATTTCATGAAGCGGGAGGAATGGTGCTGGCCGGAAGCGCGACGGTCGATAACATACCAGGCCTCAGCATGCACCGTGAAATGGAGCTGATGACGGAACTGGGTCTTTCGCCTCGCGAGGTGATAGAAACAGCCACCCGGCGAAACGCGGAGTTCCTACACAAGGACAAAGAGATTGGCACTATCGCAGTGGGCAAGCTCGCGGACATCCTCGTAGTCGAGCGCAACCCGCTCGAAGACGTAAAAAACGTGGGACGCATTATGGTTGTGATGCAGAACGGCATCGTGGTCGATACACGCTATCACGCGGATTACGCGATGCCGGTTCCCAGACCAAAGCTGGTGCGCCCGCTTTGGCTTGAGATGCAATTGAAAAAGTAGGTAGGCGTTGTTTGCTCTGATGGAGGGATCAAAATGAGATTACTGCTGAGAATTCTGGTGTTGGTTGTCGCTCTTGCGAGTTTCACAACGATGGCCAGCGGTCAATCAGGGTTGGGACTGGAAGAGAGAAGCAAACCCGTTTATCACATCGCATTTGTCCACGCAAAGCCTGGGAAGGAGCGCGAGTACAGAAAGTTCGTAGTGCAGGTCTTCAAGCCGATGTGGGTGGAAGCGGTCAAGGCCGGCGTTGTGGAAAGCTGGGCGGCGTACGAGCATCCTGTCTACTTCGGAAAGGGCGCGGGGTACACGCACATCCTCATCGTCAAAATGAAGAACTTTGCGGGCTTTGATACATTGATTCCGGACTTGCTCAAGGTGGTCTCCAAACAATTCCCCGGAAGAGACGTTCAAGGAGAGGCTCAGGAGTTGATGGAGATCGTCAGGAGCGATGTGTTTTACGAGTTCGCGAACACTTCCGAAGCGAAGTCGGACTCCAAACCCGCAACGAAATAAGTTGCTCGATTGATCAGAGAACACAGCATGATCGCTCGTGCCTCGCTAGTCGTATTGTCCATGGCCCTAGTCATCGCTTCCGGCCCAGTCGAACCAAAGATCATCGTCATTGCGGGCGCCACGGTGATTGACTGCACCGGCAGTCCGCCGCTGATTGATGTGCTCGTGTTGATCGAAGACAACAAGATTAAGGCCATTGGTCGCAAAGGCCAACTGGTGCCACCACCAGGGGCGAGAGTCATCGACGCTTCCGGGAAGTTCTTGTTGCCCGGCCTCATTGATATGCACGTTCACTATCGAGACTGGCAGGGCGAGCTTTTTCTGGCCAACGGGATCACGACCGTTAAAGACCTGGGGAATCCCGTTGAGTGGGTTTCTGAGCTTGGTCGACTGCAAGCCATTGGCAGGTTGCGCGGGCCGAGGATTTTCTACGTGGGTAATAATCTGGATGCACCGCCGCCCGAAGGTGACCACAACATAGGAATCTCAACTCCGCCCGAGGCGGAAAGAGCGGTGCGCCTGTTGGGCGCATTTGGCGTTGTCGCGATCAAGGTGCGGCACAAGGTAACTCCCGAGATGCTCGCCGAAGTTACCCGGGTCGCCCACGCGCTGGGGCTTCCGGTCACCGGTCACCTTGCGCGAACGAACGCAACCGAAGCCGCGTTTGCCGGCATAGATGGGCTGGAACACGCCACCGGTGTTGCTCAGGCAGCCTCCCAGGCGCCGGATCAGATCAAACGTGATGCGAAGGGGCTGGAAGCCTTTCTTGAGGACCTGCGAGGTTTCGCGACGATGAACGAGGAGAAAGAGGCCGCGCTCATCAAGCTCCTGGTCAAAAGAAACGTGAAGCTCATACCGACGCTTGCGGTTCGCCGGCGTGCGATCCTGGAAGACAGCGGCGCCGAGGTTTCGGAAGATGGCGGCTATTCCCGAAATCCTGAACTCGGTTATATACCGGAGGCCGTGCGCAAGGAGTGGTCGGAAGGGCCGCTCGACCGGATGATTCGTGAGAAGTTTGGCAAGGAACAGATGCAACTGATGCGGAAGGGTTACCATCGGCTTGAGCTTTTCGTGCTCGGATTCCGTCGCGCTGGAGGCGAGGTGATTGCAGGTTCTGACAACGTGAACGGTGTTGCCGGGCTTACTCTGCGCCGAGAGCTCGAGGCGCTGGTCGCCGCCGGGCTTACGCCGATGGAGACTCTTATTACGGCAACCAGGGATGCAGCGCGATTCCTTAAGCGCAACGATCTGGGAACAATCGAGCCGGGCAAGACGGCCGACCTTGTGATTCTTGGAGCGAACCCGCTTGAGGACATCCGCAACCTGCGGAGGGTCGAAAAGGTGATTCAAGACGGGCATGAAACGGGGACCGCCTTTCACCGCGACTACGCGTTGCCACCTCCTCGGCCGGAGCTTGTTAGACCTCTTCTTCTTGAACGTTTGCTTAGGGCCGAAAAAGAGTAATGTTCATTGCTTAGATACTAAAGCGAGCGACGATGTCAGGAATCACCCAGGCATTCACCGTTTGCACAATG
>CAZOOE010000696.1:0-3277 GCA_964581275.1 uncultured Clostridia bacterium | reverse complement strand
CTTCCGTATCGCGATCAAATTAAAACTCGTTGCTAGGAATTACTTGTTCGAGATACGGAGTGCATAAACTATATTTACGCAAGATGGGCTCAGGCCCGGAATCACCACGGCTCAGGCACAATCCGCAATGAACGCGATCGCGGCGCAACTCGAACGCGAGTTTCCTTACGACAATGAAGGCAAGGGGGTCGCACTCTCGCCTCCCGGTTTGATCGGCAGTACGTTCCGCGGCCCGGTGCTGGGTTTTGCCGGATTGTTGATGGGGGTGGTCGGACTGGTTCTGCTGCTGGCATGTACAAATCTCGCGAACCTTTTGCTCGCGCGCGCGACCGATCGGCGGCGCGAGATTGCGGTGCGCCTGGCGCTCGGAGCGAGCCGCTTCAGACTCGTGAGGCAACTGCTTACTGAGAGCCTGCTGCTGGCTTTGGCGGGCGGCGCGCTAGGCTTGTTGCCGGCATTGTGGTTGGTGGGTCTGGTTGCAAAAATCAAAATGCCACTCAACGTTCCGGTTACATTTGAAGTCTACATCGACTATCGCGTGTTCGTTTTTTCTTTGTTGATTTCGCTTGCGACTGGTGTGCTGTTCGGGTTGCTGCCTGCGCTCGAAGCGAGCAAGACCGATCTCGTGCCTGGGTTGAAAGATGAAACGTCATTCGGCGCTCGTCGGCGCTCGTGGTTGAAGAGCGCTCTGATCGTTGCACAAGTCTCGCTGTCGCTGGTGCTGCTGGTTGGCGGCGGCTTGATGACGCGAGCGCTCGGGCGGGCTCAAACGATCAATCTGGGGTTCGATCCTCAGCACGCCATCGAAGTCGCGTTCGATCTGAGGTTGCAGGGCTATGAGAGCGGCCAGGGTAAGGAGTTCCAGAAACGCCTGTTGTCAGGCGTGCGCGCATTGCCCGGTGTGCAGTCCGCGGGGATTGCCGATATGGTTCCCGTGGATCTGCACTTTTCGCGCGCGGCGATCTTTGCTGAAGGACAGCCGCTCGAGCGTTCTGCCAACGTGCCGACTGCGATGTACAACCGGGTGAGTCCGGGATACTTCCAGGCGATGGGCACACAACTTCTCGAAGGCCGTGACTTCACAGAGCAGGACGATGAGAATGCGCCACGTGTTGCTATCATCAACCAAACATTCGCGCGGCGATTCTTTCCCGGCGAAGACCCGATCGGCAAACGCTTCAGCCTTAGCAGACCGGAAGGCGTGAAGATGCAGGTAATCGGCGTTGTGCAAGATGGAAAGTATGCGGGCTTGAACGAAGACCCGAAGCCATTCCTCGGCCGCCCGCTGTGGCAATCTGAGCCCGGATCCACGAGTGTGATTGTCCGCGCCGAGGGCGATCCGCAAATGCTAAAGGTTGCTGTTGGCCGCGAAGTACAGCAACTCGATCCGCACTTGCCGATGTCGGCAAATACGCTGGCAGAGAAGCTGAGCCTGCCGCTGCTTCCGGCTCGCATTGCTGCGTCGGTGCTGGGCGGCTTCGGGTTGCTGGCGCTCGCACTGGCAGCGATTGGGATCTACGGCGTGATCTCTTACGCCGTGTCAACCCGCACACACGAGATCGGTGTTCGAATGGCACTTGGGGCACAGCGAGAAGACGTCTTGAGGCTGGTGCTAGGCCAAGGAATGAGGTTGACGCTGCTGGGAGTGGCGATTGGCTTATTCGCGGCGCTGGCATTGACCCGATTGATGAAGAGCTTGCTGTTTGGGGTCAGCGCCACTGATCCCACAACATTTTTCATAGCAGCGTCGTTGCTGGCAGCGGCGGCGTTACTCGCCTGCTACCTTCCTGCGAAGCGAGCGGCAAGGGTCGATCCAATGGTCGCCCTGCGGCACGAGTAATGGAGGGAAAGTTCTGAGTCCAACCTTTAGATTGACCGGGGGAAATAGCAAGCTCAAGCTTGAACTCAAAGCCTCGGATGAACGCGAAGGCGTCGTTTACCGCCTTCATTTCGCCCGCGCGAGATTGAAAACACCAGTGTAATACCCACTCGTGAAGAACCCCACGAACTCCTTGTCGGTGGCTCGGCCGATCCAATCGAAGACGCCGCCGTCCTTTGCCCCGAGATCGGTGGTCCCTTTGAACATCACGACCTTGCCGACCTGGCGCCCTTCCATCTTGATCGTGTACTTGTAAGGCCGGCCGCAATCGCCTTCGAAGATTGCTTCCCAAACACCGTCCTTGTACGCAACCTTGCAACCGATGCTCTTGCAGATCTCTTTGGCCGGGACTGCTCCCTGCGCCGGATTGTAAGTTGACCAGGTTCCAGTCCACTCGCCGGCGATGTCGGAGATCTGTTCCTTGGTTTGGGTTCCTTGCGCGTGGGCAATGCTAATACTTATGACCAGCACGAAAGATGGTAGCGCTAACCAAATGCGATTCTTCATGATCTTTTCTCCTACTAGGGCCTCGAGGATTGCACCTCGAGCCAGGACTTCATCGTGGCCGAAACGAACTCGGCGGCGTCGTTCTGAACGAAGTGGCCGACCCCGGGGACGGTCACCAACGTCAGATCTCTCTCGAGCCATTCCCAAGTGTGATTGAGCGCGCCGTGCATCAGCGCCTTGTCTTCGAGTCCGTGGATGAGGAGCACCGGCGATTTAACCTTGACGACCGGTGACGTATCTTCCAGATAAGGCGGCGCGGGATAGTTTTGCTTGTAGTAATTCAGCATCGCCTCGAAGTCGGAGCGGCGGAAGGCCTCAACATAATGGTCGCGCTCCGTCGGGTCTTTGATCCTGGCGGCCAGCCCCTCAGCGGTCAGGCTCTTCGCTGCGTCCTCCTGTCGGAAGCGCTGGGCATAGGCTGTGTTGATCTTCTGCTCATTGTTGTGGGCCCGCTCATAAGCGACGCCGCGCGGATGAGGCAAATTGCACACGATGAGTCGGTGGGTCATCTCCGGATACTTCATCGCAAAGCCCCATGCTACTCGCCCGCCCCAGTCGTGCCCGACGATGATCGCCTTGTCGCGTCCCAGGTGTTTGATCACCGCCCGCACATCTTCAACCAGCACGCTCATGTCGTAGTTCTCTTTGCCTTTGGGTTTGTCGCTCAGGTTGTAGCCTCGCTGGTCAATAGCCGCGACTTGATAGTCTCGAGAGAGCACAGTCATTTGATGCCGCCACGAATACCAAAAATCCGGAAAGCCGTGGATCATCACGATGAGGGGAGCGCTGGCGGCGCCAGACGTTGGACCGATAAGCGCGTAATGAATCTTTACCCCTGCCGAATCGGCATAGCCGTGTTTGACGTGTTCGAAGATATCTTCCGCCGCGCTT
>CAZOOE010000695.1:0-3282 GCA_964581275.1 uncultured Clostridia bacterium | reverse complement strand
CCGGTGGTACAACGCTTCACACAAGCTGATAACGGCAATCCTCACTTTCAGTGCTGTGACGCTTCTGCCCGACACCTTGCTTGCGGTTCAAAAGCAGACAGCTGCAGCCCGAACAGGCGTTGTTGTAGAAGAAGTAGTGGCCCGACCTTTTAGGACGACCGTGGACATACGGGTGGGTGACGTCATCCTCGGCTGGTCTCAGGGAAGAGCCTCTATGGAGATTCAGTCGCCTTTTGATTGGGCTGACGTTCAGGAGGAAGCGACGAATGATCCATCTGTCCTCCGAGGTCTAAGAGGAGCAGAAGAGAAAACCTGGACGATCACGGTTGGCAATTGGATAATCGACGTTGAACCACTTGTGCGGGATGCTCCCTTCCCTGCTTACCGACAGTGCCAAGCGCTTATAAAGGTTAATAAGACAGAAGAGGCGAGTACCTGCTGGGAAGCAGCTCTCGCCAGAATCGAAGCGTCCGATCCCGACTGGCTCGCGCCATGGTTGCTTCTTCAAAAAGTGCAAATCGCCGCGAAAGCACGACGCTTCAAGGAGGCGGACGATGCATACAGTGAAGCTAACTCTCGCATGACGCAAGTAGGGCCAAGAGCTTTTGCGCGTTTTTTGCAGGCGTGGGGAAGGGACGCTCAGAGCAACGGGGACCTCTCGGGCGCTGAAAAGCACTATCGAGAGGCGCTTGCGATTCGCGAAAAACTGGCGCCTGAAAGCCGCGTTGTCGCTGAGAGCCTTTTTTATCTCGGCTGTGAGAGAAGACAGGCGGATGCAATCGAAGCGAAGAATCTCTTACTTAAGGCACTCAGTATCCAGGAGCGCTTGGTTCCTGCCAGCAGCGCTGTGGCAGACACCCTTGGGTGCCTAGGCGTTGTCGAATACGACACTGATCAAATCATCGAGGCCGAACAACATTTTAGGGATGCCCTAAGTATCTACGAAAGAGTGGGGGGGCAAAGCCTCGTGGTCGCTGGGCTTCTGGAGAACTTGGGAACGGTTACGCGCGAGCGTGGAGATCTCTCAAAGGCAGAGGAGTATGTGCGTCGATCACTTGAGATCAGGCACAAGATCGCCCCAGGCGGCCTCGAAGAGGCAAGCAGCTTGAACTCTCTGGGAAGGATCGCTTTTCAACGAGGAGAGCTGACGAAAGCTGAGCAGTATGCCCGTGAAGCATTCGTTGTGCTGGAGAAGCTCGTCCCCGGCAGTCCGCCGGTTGCGAATAGTCTCGATACACTGGGAAGAATCGCCCTCTCGCAAAGTCAGATAACGAAAGCCGAAGAGTATTTCCGCGAGGAGTCCTCAATCCTGGAAAAAGCGGGGCTGCGCGATCTGCGATTCGCTTCTGTTCTGAACAAATTGGGCGTTTTGGCATTAAACCGTGGTGATCTCGCAGGGGCGGAAGGTTTTTATCGCCAGGCCTTCGACATTCAAGATCGGGTCGCACCGAATGGTCTGGATAGGGGGGAATCCCTTACCAACCTCGGTGTTCTGGCAGCCACGCGTGGAAACTTTACGAATGCCGAACAACTCTTCGGTCAAGCACTCGCGATTCTAGAGAGGTTGGCCCCTGGAAGCCTCACCCTCGCTCGGACTCTTGTCCAATTAGCTATGGCAAGCCAGGAGCAAGGGAACCTATCACAAGCTGAGCAATACCTTGAACAGGCTCTCCAAATCCAGAAGAGATTAGCACCTGAAGCCGAGGGCATGGCCGTAATTCTGTCTAGTCTCGGATCCGTCGTTAGTGGGCGTGGTGAGATGGCGATGGCCGAGAGATATTACCTTGATGCACTAGCGATTCGGGAGAAATTACAACCGGAAAGTACCGCGGTGGCCAGCAGCCTCGGCGATCTAGTTGGTATCGCACTCCTGCGCGGCGATCTTCCAAAAATTGAGGAGCTAATCCTTCGGGCACTCTCGATTCAACAAAAGCTGGTTCCCGACAGTTTGGATGTCTCTGGCACCCTGGAAAAGTTGGCTAGATCTCATCAGTTTCGAGGCGATTCTGGTGGAGCGGAGGAGTTCCTTTTATGGGCCCTGGCGATCCAGCAAAAAGTTGCGCCCGACGGTGTTGGGGCGGCGACGTTGCTTAGCGCACTAGGGAATTTGGCTTCCTACCGTGGCGATCTCTTGCATGCGGAAGAATATTATCGGCGCGCACTGGCTATTCGGCAGAGATCGAATCCATCAAGCCTCGATGTAGCATCCAGCTTCCAAAACCTTGGCGGACTTGCACAGGATCGTGGTGAATTAACCACATCCGAAAATGCTTTTCGACAGGCGCTCGACATTCAAAAGAAGTTAGCACCCAGAAGCATTGACACCGCATTTTCGCTTCTCTCCCTTGCCGGGAACTTTGTTCTGCGGGGCGACCTCGCAAAGGCCGAGGAGTATTTTGATGAAGCTGCGCCACTTTTGAAAGCGGTGGCTCCAGGTAAGTTTAGCGAATGGAATCTCAATGTCTACCAAACGGTCCTGGAACTCGTTCGTACCGGTAAAGCACCCAGATCTAGTCAACAGCTGCTCGCTTTTCTCGAAAATAACGTATCGGCGGTTGGGCTTCGGGGACAGTTAGCCTTGGATAATGGGGATCTTGGGTTGGCAGAAAAACATTTGCGTGAAGATCTCGATAAAGTCCAGGCGACGGCCCCAGGCAGCTCTTATGAGGCGCAAATTCTATCAGGTCTTGGAAATGTCGCTAAGGCCCAGGCTGAGTGGACGAAATCCGACGCGTATTTTCGCGAAGTGTTATCCATCTACGACAAACTTGGCAGCGACAGCATGAGTAGATCCATAGCCCTAGCAGATTTGGGCTCTGTGTCCTGGAAACGCGGCGATCTCGCCGGGGCCCAGAAATACTATCAAGAAGCACTGTCCATCCGTGAAAAATCCGGTAGCACTTTGTTTTCCGCGGATCTTCTTTACGATCTCGGATCGATCACCGCGCAGGCTGGGCAAACCGATAACGCCAATGATTACTTCCGCCGTGCTCTGGATGCACTCGAGAACCAAGTAGTCCGCCTGGGGGGCACAGAAGCAAGCCGATCAAGTTTTCGCGTACAACACTTCATCTACTACACGGATTACATGTACCACCTTCTCGCTCAGAAATTGGATGATCGCACGTTCCAAGTGCTTGAACGAGGACGGGCTAGATCATTGCTGGCGATGCTCAGCGAACGCGATCTAGTGCTCAGCACGGACGTCTCGCCGGACATTGAACGAGCGCGTAAGTTGAACGCCGCCACGTATGATCGCACTTATAACCAGCTCTCGATTCT
>CAZOOE010000694.1:0-3293 GCA_964581275.1 uncultured Clostridia bacterium | reverse complement strand
GCGGGTGACAGCGTGTGCGGCTCTGTGTGTGTATGCGCGCGGCGCGCATCGATTTGACGTTCATTGTTTGCCGGGAATGCTGTCACCCACTGCGTGGGTTTGAGATCATCGCGCATTACCTCCCCAGGGCTACGGAGTACCTCGCCCTGGGCTACACTCTGTCGCCACTTCGTGGCTGCCTTCTGCCTTCTGCCTTCTGCCTTCAGCCTTTCCGCCTTCCGCCTTCAGCCTTCCGCCTTCCGCCTTCAGCCTTCTGACCTCTGACTTCTGACTTCTGATTTCCTACTGCGGCATCCCAAGCGAAACCGATGTGTATGCCCAGCGTCTAGCCCAATGTGTGCCCGGCCTCGTAAGCACCGGTAACCGGCGCCATACATCGAGCGTCTTGTTTCGCTCGATCCAGTGATTCAGCGGAACGTTGAAGCCCGTCTTGCCACGCTGGCTCACGCCACCCGGCAGCGCGGGCTGTACCACTCGCGCGAGCAGTCTCTTGTTTGCCCGCGAAGGGTTATATGACAAGGCCGGCGCGATGGCCCTCAGCAAATCGACATCGACCAGCGGCACTCGAACCTCGACCGAATGCGCCATGCTCGCCCAGTCGGTGTCGCGAAGAAGCTGGTTGCGCATGTACAAGGATGCCTCGAGAGCGGCGACTCGCGAATAAGCCGAACCGGGGTCAGGCCGCATTTCCTTCCCGATTATCCTCAGCGGCGCGAGGCGTCGAAGCCCCTCAACAGCCATCTCTTCACCGAGTATATCCTTCAACTCCCACGGCATGAACAAGCCGCGCCGCAGCAAATACGCGCCTGGATAGGTTCCCCCGTACTCAATCATTCCAGCCAGCTTTGGTGACCACTTGCGCGGCACGAGATGAGGGACCGTCGCCCGCGTTAGTCTTCCGAGACCGGGTACCCAAGCCGCGACTTGCAATCCCGATACCCAACGTGGAACGTCAAGAAATGATGGATAGCCGGAGAATAGCTCATCCCCACCCAATCCCGACAACGCGACCTTTACTCCAATTTCCGCCGCGGCCTTGCTTATGAAGTAAGCATTAATACCGTCGATCGACGGCTGATCCATCACCGAGAGGATCAACGGCAACTCGCTCTGAAACTCGGCTTCATTCAGCGGGCGCGTGCGATGATTGGTGCGGTAGGTGTGCGCAACTTCTTTAGCCAGCGGCGCTTCGTCGTCGTGTGTGCTTCGATACTCTTCAAAAGCGAGTGTAACGGTTTGCAGGTCCTTGGCTCCCGCCTCGCGGGCGAGCCCGACAACGGTGCCCGAGTCAACGCCCGCCGAAAGAAAAGCGCTCACCGGCACGTCCGCGATCAAATGATGACGAACCGAGTCCAACAAGGCGTCGTGGACCACTTGCGTCAGTTCAGGGTCGCTTAAACGCCTCGTTTCGTTTCCTGCGTCGTGAAAGACCTGGGCGATTGAAAAATAGGTCCGAGGCTCGGACGCGCCGAGATGATTCACCCAGACCACACTGCCGGCCGGCACGGAACGAATCTCCTGATAGATCGTGAACGGTTCGGGTACGCTACCGGTCAGATAAAAACCGGCAATCCCAGCGGGCTCGGGCAACGTCGAAACGTGAAAACCGGCCAGCAGCGACTTGACCTGAGAAGCAGCCCGCAACGTCCAACCGTCGTCGGCGTAGTAGAGCGGCTTGATGCCGTAGGGATCTCGCGCGAGCAACAGCGCGTTACGTCTGGCGTCCCAGAGAGCGAACGCGAACATGCCTCGTATATCGTGCACCATCTCTTCGCCGCGTTCTTCGTAGAGATGAACCAGGACTTCGGAGTCGGAGTGAGAGCGGAAGCGATGACCCTGACGGAGGAGCTTTTCTCTTAGCGCTTGATAGTTGTAGATCTCTCCGTTGAACACCAGTTGGACTGTTCCGTCTTCGTTGGTCATCGGCTGGCTGCCGGCCTCGGAGAGATCGATAATCGAGAGCCGTCGATGACCAAGCGCGGCGCGGCCGTCGGGTGAGAACCACTCGCCGATACCGTCGGGGCCGCGGGTCTCCATATGATCGCGGATGATGCGCAGTTCGTCTCTGCTGATTTCCGGAGCGACGGGATGGTAAGCGAAGAGAGCGACTAGTCCGCACATGATGGAAGAAGTCAGTGGCCAGAAGGCGGAAGGTGGAAGGTGGAAGGCAGAAGGCGGAAGTCGGAAGGCAGAAGGCGGGAGGCAGCCACGGAGTGGCGACAGAGTGTAGCCCAGGGCAAGGTACTCCGCAGCCCTGGGTATGTATGCATCGATTTGTCGCTCAGGATTTGCGACCGAATGCTGTCACCCACTGCGTGGGTTTGAGATCATCGCGCGTTTCGTACCCAGGGCTTCGGAGTACCTCGCCCTGGGCTACACTCTGTCGCCACTTCGTGGCTGCCTTCCGCCTTCTGCCTTCAGCCTTCAGCCTTCAGCCTTCTGCCTTCAGCCTTCTGCCTTCTGCCTTCCGCCTTCTGACCTCAGGTCTTAACTCTTGGCTCTCTGTTCCTCAGCTCCGCTCTGTCCATATTCGGTGTAATAACGCCGAAAGTAATACTCATCATACCCCTCGCGTTGCACATCGACGTTGTTGAGAACTACACCGAACACCTTCGCCCCGACACTTGCCAGCTCCTGTCGAGCACGTTGCGCGACTCCGCGCGAGCTCTTTCCGCCGTGCACTACCAGGATGACGCCGTCCACCAGGCTCGATAGTATCACCGGGTCGGTCACGTGTATCAGCGGCGGAGAGTCGATCAATATGTGATCGTAACGTTCGGAGAGCATTTTCAGCAGGTTCCTCATTCGCTCGGAGCTGATCAGCTCGGCGGGGTTTGGTGGTATCGGGCCGCAGGGAAGCAGTGACAGATTCGGTATCTGCAGTCTATGAATCAGTCCATCGATCTCGATGTCGCGAGACAGATATGTTGACAACCCCTTCGTGTGCTCGAGTCCGAAGACTTTGTGAGTTGCCGGTTTGCGAAGATCACAGTCGATGATGAGGACTGAAGAGCCTAGTTGTGCAAGCGAGATGGCGGTATTGACGACGGTCGTGGTCTTGCCTTCTCCCGGTTGCCCGCTGGTCACCAGCACAATTTTTGGCGGATTCCCGGCGGTTGATAGCAACATCGACGTTCTGACGACTCGATACGCCTCGGCCGCGGACGATCGATTGTCGGCGAGTGCCAGGCGCTCCGAATTTTAAGGAAACCTCTCGGCGCCGTTTCCGGAACCCTTTGTCGCTCCCCGCCCCTTTCCCCATGAAAACCTCCCCGCTTCCCCGTCTCGCCGCC
>CAZOOE010000693.1:0-3296 GCA_964581275.1 uncultured Clostridia bacterium | reverse complement strand
TTGGCGCCGAGCTGTACTATGCTGCCGGGCTGCGTGCCGAGGCCGCCCCCGGCAAAGAACGGATCAGGATACTCTGGATCGGCGCTATACCCCTGGCGGAGTCTCTGCCCATCAAACCGTAATCGATCGGCGATCGGGCCGACGCCGGTTCGGTCATAGAAGATCCCCGCGCCACCGCGCAAAACCGTTCTTCGTTTCTTATCCGGAGCGAAGGCGAAGGAGAGGCGCGGAGAAAAGTTGTTATCGTCTCCTATGTAATTCTGCTTGTCATATCGCAAGCCGGGCGCGATAGAGAAATTCGGCCGCACCATTATGTTGTCCTGTAGGAAAAAGCCGAATTCCTTTTGCCAAAAGACCAGATAGCCATCGCCCTGGTTTATCGAGAACAAGAATGGGTGGTTGTTCGAATAGTCTTGGAGCGTTGAGAAGGAAAACGTCCCGCCAAAGTTTGTCCGGTCGCTCAGCCCGCGCCGGCTGATATCCGGGATATTCACACCGGTCTTCAGGAGGTGCTTGCCGTGATTCCAGGAAAGGACGTCGTTGAGCTGGACGTGATTCTCGGTCCTGCGCTGATCGGTTTGGCTGCCTCCACCGGTAAAGGCATCGAGTACTACAACTTTCGGGATGCCCGGCCTGGCGCTGCTCGTGACATTGTTGTCGCGCCCAGCGCGTAGCGTGAATTCATTCACCAGAGTAGGCGAAATAATCTGCCGAAGGTTGAAGAACACCTGCTGCTCGAGGCTCCGCGCGTTCGTGGCGACCTCCGGCAGATTAAAACCACCGACTCCATTGTTCTTGCCCGAGTCCTCGCTGAAATCATAACGAATCGAGAACGTGATGTTCTTGGTGGCCTGTCGGTCAACTCGGAAAGAGAATTCAGACTGTCGTTGGGGGTTAGCTACATTTGCCGAGACTATTCCCGCCGGGGTGCTGGCAAAAACTACCGATTGCAAGTCCTCTTCTTCACGATTGGCGCTGAAAAAGAATGAAGTCCTCTTGCCGTGGCCGACGGGCCCGGTCAAGGTGCCTTCAAAAATGCGTCGTTGCTCAGGAGCTCGTTCAATTGCAAAGGCGTTGCGCGCGTCAAGCCGATAATCGCGAAAGATGATATTGAGATCGCCGTGATACTTTGATTGACCGGGCTTGGTAATGACCTCAATACGTCCTCGTCCCGGTCTGTAGAATTCAGCCGAGTACGGGTTCTGATTTATCCGCACCTCTTTGATCATCGAAGCCGGGATCTTCCTGGTCGTCTCCAAACCATCAACCAGGATCGTCGGGCCGCCGGACGCCGTCGAGCTGGCATCGGCCAGACTTGCTACGCTGGCAACAACATCATTTCCTAACACCGGGAGGTTATCGAGCGCAGCGCGGTCCAGCTTGATGACATCCAGGTTTTCGTCGGGGCTGGTGTTTACTTGATCAGGTCGGTCGGCGACCGCCATCTCTTCGCGTACGTCGGCTACCGGCAATACAATTTCGATTTGAGGAGGTGATTTCGTGCCAACTGTCAGCTGCGCTACAGTTGGCTTGAATCTCCCCTTCTTTACTTCTATCTTCTAGTCACCTACCGTTATGCGGGTAAAACGGAACTCACCCCTTTGATTGGCAGTCTTCGTGTCTGTCACAAGACCGTCTCGCCGAAGAGTGACTTTCGCTTCGGCGATCACCGCGCCTCTTGAATCAAGCACGACGCCCGAAAGGTCAAGCGCCCTACCGGGACTTTGGCCAGCAGCCCCGATCGCCACGACGAGCATCAAGGTGAGAGAACTCAACATCCGCGAGGCCGAAACCTTGTTTCCGTCACAAAAAAGCATTCGGTTCTCAATAATAGTGATCTAAAATGCGAATTCAATGGCAGGAAGTACGTCAGTGAATCAGGGGCTTCGTTCTCGGGGCTCTCTCCTGTCTCGCCCCCTTCGGACTTCCCTTCCTTCTGGTCCGCTTATTTCTCAATGATTAATTTTCCATCCGACCCTACCTTGATTTCCGATTTCTTGCCGGCCTTGGTTAGGTGCGCCTCGTAGGCGTCAAGTGTGTTGTTTTTGGTGATCGACTCAACAGCAGTGATCTTTCCGCTGCCCGCGGCCTTCAGTATGGTCGCCTTGACCTCCGCCGGTAGCGAAGACAGCGAAACTTGTTCTTCGATCTCGACTACAGATCCCGACTCATCCATGAGGACGTCCTTGTTGTGGCCATTGACCTTCAGCTCAGCCTCATAGAAGGTCTTTCCATTCTCGACCTCTTTTGCGAGCCCGCGTAGCGTGGCGCCTTTGCTCTGTTCCTGGACGGTCTTCCGGACGGCCTCAGGAAGGTCCGCCATCTTGACCTTCTTTTCGGAATTCTGAGCCAACGTGGTTGTTGAAAGCAGCACGCCCAGCGTGAAGACAACCGCGGTTGAATTTCTAAAGTTCAGCTTCATGACTTGGGTCTCCTCTTGGTTAGAGTTCAACAGCGCGGGGGACCCGACTGATCTCAGATCGTCCGCGGAACGATTCTATCGATCCGAAGATGAACAGAGGATTAATCGCCGGCGAAAGCTGCCGGGTTCCGGCGGACGTCCTTTTGTCGACTAGCCCGGCAAACTTGGGCTCAGCACCATTCCAACCTGAGAATTCTGTATCGGTAGGGACACAGTGAATCGGCTTCCCTCACCAGGACAGCTCGCCAACTCGATCGATCCTCTGTGCGCCTCGGCTACCCACTTTGCGATGGCAAGACCGAGCCCGCTTCCGCCGTCAGCGCGCGACCGCGATTTATCGACACGGTAGAATCGTTCAAAGATGTGTGGTGCCTGGTCCGCAGGCACGCCTATTCCAGTATCCGACACGACAATCCTTACGGTCTCAGGCTCGCACACCAGCCCTACTGAAATGGTGCCGCCCGAAGAAGTGTATTTTATTGCGTTGTCGACCAGGTTAAGAACCATTCGCCTAAGCAAATCCTCATCGCCGCGAAAAGCGACATCCGACATGGGCTCGATCCTCAAAGCCAGCCCTCTGCACACCGTCAGCACGCTTGCCGCCTTACAGCATTCCTCGATCAGATCGTTCAGATAAAGCTCTTTGATCTGTAATGGACGCTGTCCGGCATCCGCGCGAGCGAGCGCCATCATGTCGTCAACTATTCGCGACAACCGCTTGGCCTCATCTTGAATGATTGCGAGCGCCTCTTTGTATTCCGGCGCATCTCTGTCCTGGGTTAGGGCGACTTCGGCCTCGCCTCTGATAATCGAGAGCGGCGTCCGAAGCTCGTGCGAGGCGTCAGCCATAAACTCCCGCATGCTCTCGAAGGAT
>CAZOOE010000692.1:0-3298 GCA_964581275.1 uncultured Clostridia bacterium | reverse complement strand
CCACCCACTCAACAGTGCCTTCGATGATGTTGGATGTGCCTATGAATCCCGCCACGAATTCCGTTCGAGGGCGCTCGTAAATCTCTTCAGCGCGGCCTGACTGTTCGATTCGGCCCGCATTCATTACCACGATCCGATCGCTCATAGTGAGCGCCTCTTCCTGATCATGAGTCACGTAAATGAAGCTGATGCCCAACCGCCTCTGCAAACCCTTCAGCTCGATCTGCATCTGCTTTCTAAGTTTCAAGTCGAGCGCAGCAAGCGGCTCGTCCAGAAGGAGCACCCTTGGTTCGACAACAAGCGCGCGAGCAAGCGCGACTCTTTGTTGCTGTCCCCCGGACAACTCGCTCGGCTGACGTTTATCCAACCCGACTAGTTGAACCATCTCGAGCGCCACGGCAACACGGCGCCTAATTTCATCGCGAGCGACCTGTCTGCGCGCAAGCCCAAAAGCTATGTTGGCGAACACACTAAGATGCGGGAAAAGCGCGTAGTTCTGGAAGACCGTAGTAACGTCGCGATGATGCGGTGACAGTCGCGTCACTTCGCGGCCGCCAAGGACCACGCTTCCATCGTCGGGGAGTTCGAATCCACCGATCATCCTGAGTAAGGTCGTCTTGCCGCAACCCGACGGGCCGAGCAGAGTCAGAAACTCTCCTTGCAGGATTGAAAGAGATACTGAGTCGACGGCGGTCACTTCGCCGAATCGCTTCGTGACGTTTCGTAGCTCTACCTCATGAACATCTTCCATACTCTTGCACGCGCTGTCGCTAGGCTTCTGTGACATAAAATGTCTGTCCCAGGGTGCGCCCCCCATCACCATCGAGTCGGACGAATGCACATGCCGGGACGGACGTACAGGTCACTTGGCGCATAGCTGTTGTGAGTTGTGGGTGCGATTATATCACAGGCGTATTTTGTTTCTCGGCGTTCTAATCCGCGCTTTTCGGCGTGGTAGAATTGTGAGACAGGAGGGACACGATGAGCGACAGGATCAAGGTGTATCAGAAGCCGACGTGCAGCAAATGCAGAACGACGATTGGACTCCTGCGAGAACGGGGCGCGGACTTCGAATCGATCAACTACTATGAAACGCCGCTCGTCGTTGAGGAGCTTCGCGAGCTGATTAACAAGCTTGGGATCACTCCGCGCGACCTCTTGCGCAAGGGCGAGCAGGTGTATCGCGACCTCGGGCTCGCGAAGCGCGCGCTTTCAGACGCTGAGCTTATTCAGCTCATGGTTGAGAACCCAGACCTCATTCAACGGCCGATCGTTGTTAAGGGGGAAAAGGCTGTATTGGCTCGACCGCCTGAGAATGTCGATACGCTGTTGTGAGTCTCGAATGTGCGAGCTGTTGCGGATAGGCGAGCGGCGCGAACCTTCAATGCCGGGCAACGCGTCAAAAAAGTTTTGAAGCAAAATGGTTTCGAATCGCGTCTTATCTATTGAGGGAATAAAAACCGGCAGAGCGGGCCTTGATAGAATGAGGGCACGATAATGAAAATACTGGCTTTTCTGAGGAACCACGCACACTACTGGGGCATCCCGCATCCACGGAACACCGACGATCGATTGATTCAGACCTAATCCGAGTGCGGGGCTGAACGGATAGTCAAGATCGGAATCAGTCCATCGTCGGTCGAGGGTATTGTAGGGACACTGCACGAACATCTCGCTGCCTAAAACTTGTGAACCCATTCGGCTTCGGCGAGATGGTCAGCGCACCCTCGCGATCCAGGCTGGCGAACCACCCCGTCGGCCTTGACGTAAGCGGCGCTGCAGGCGGAGCAAGTCGCGCCTTCCTTTTTGGCGGGGTCCCGCGACAGATCCAGCTTCACACCGCAGTGACACATCCAGCCAACGACTCTTCCTGGATTTCCGACTACCATTGCGTAGTCGGGAACGTCACGAGTCACAACCGCACCCGCTCCTACGAATGCATACCGGCCGATCGTATGACCGCAAACCACGGTGGCGTTCGCGCCAATTGACGCGCCCTTCTTGACCAGCGTCGCGCGGTATTCATCTTTTCGAGATACGTGGCTGCGGGGATTGGTAACATTGGTGAAGACCATCGACGGTCCACAGAAGACGTCGTCTTCGATTTCCACTCCGGTGTAGATGGAGACATTGTTCTGAATCTTTACGTTATCGCCAAGCCGAACCTGAGGCGAGATGACGACGTTCTGGCCGATGTTGCATTGGCGGCCAATCTTCGAGCCAGCCATCACGTGCGAGAAGTGCCAAATCCTGGTTCCTTCGCCGATCTCGCACGGCTCGTCTACATAGCTGGATTCGTGAACGAAATAGTTTCTTTCCATCGTGAGATCAAGACTAACCATAAAAGCACCTAGATGCGAGCGAACAAACGGATCTTTGGGCGTTTGTGGTTTTGTCGTTGGGTCTCCCTACAGCCGGATTGGCGCGCCGAGCTCGGCGAACGAACGTTCTGCCGCGTCAAGCACTCGCAAGACTCGCAAGCCGCTTTCGCCGTCCGTAAGCGGCTTCCGGCGTTGCTGAATGCATTCGAGAAACTGCAGACACTGGCGGCGCAACGGCTCCTCGCTATCCAGGTGCTCTGCGATTCCTTCACTCTTCCGCGTGACCGGCTCGCCGTTCACGATCTCGACGCCTTGATCATAAATCATGAGCTTGCCATCTTGGCGAACGTCGTCAAACACCGCCATCTGCTTCGATCCGACCACAACCAGGCGCTGTTCTTTGTAAGGATGTAGCCAGCTCACGAATATGTGCGCGCGGACACCACTCGGGAACTCAATGTTCGTTAATGTCACGTCCGCGATCCGCGGTTGAAGATAAGCTCCTCCGACTGCAGAAACGCGCGCCGGCGGGACGCCCACTAGCCGGAGAATGATTGCAATGTCGTGCGGGGCGAAGCTCCACAGGATGTTCTCTTCCCTTCTCACCTTTCCGAGGTTGAGCCGATTCGAATAGATGTACCGAAGTTCGCCCAACTCGCCGATTTCGATCAACTCGCGGAGCCGGACCACCGCCGAGTGATACTCTAGCAGGTGGCCCACCATCAGAATCGCGCCGCGATCATCGGCAAGCCTCACCAGGCGCTCTCCGCCCGTAACATCGAGCGTCAGCGGCTTCTCGACCAGCACGTGCTTGCCGGCCTCCATGGCGATAGTCGCAAGGTCGCAGTGAGTTTCGGCTGGCGTGGCAATCCCCAATGCCTTGATCGCAGGATCCTGCACCGTAGCTCGGACATCCGAACTTGACCTGATCCCGGGCAAGCCGCCACCCCACTTTTCCGCCCATCCCTTCGCCCGCT
>CAZOOE010000691.1:0-3299 GCA_964581275.1 uncultured Clostridia bacterium | reverse complement strand
AATGTTTGCCGCCCAAGCTTTTTCGCTTTGGCCGCCAATCGCCGTCGTTGGTCGTAGATATGTTGTTCCTTGAACTCCTCTTTGATCTTTGTTTCAAAGTCCGCTAGGAATAATTCAATAAGGTGGCCATCGTGAGTCTTCCATGCATATCCCTTTCGCGCTCCATAAAACGCAGGATATGCAAAAATCATCTCACCAGCAGAACCTCTCTGCCACTTTGCGCTCGGCTATCGCCTTGAAGCCCTCGACTCTGCTGCATTTTCACGAAATGCTGGTCCAACAAAAGTACCGCCTGCTGTTCTCACCCAAACGGGTCCGTCTGCCCGGTCCCAAAGGACCGACGAAAGAACTGATTGACGCGGTCGTTGGCATGAAAAGGCGCAATCGCACCTGAGGCTGCGAGCGAATCGCTCAGCAGATCGCTCTCGCCTTCGGCATCGACATTGACAAAGACGTGGTCGTCGGCGGGACCTGAAGCGACGCCACTGCGGCAAGGTTTGAGCGGGGTGAAGAAGAACGAGAGCGGAGAAGACAAACGTGACAGCCTTCAATGCCATCTAGCTCCAAAGATGCGCTTTGCTGCCCTGGCTCTCGATCGTGCAATTATTTTTTCACCGCCGCCTTTCTCTCCGCATGGCTCCGTTTCATAGCTTCGGAAATTTTCTTTCTTGCGGCAGCGCTCATCACGCGGCGCCGCGGCGCGGCCGATTTTGCATGAATAGCTTTACCGGTTGAGGCCCTGGTTTGAGGGCCCTTTCCGAGGCTTCTCAGAGCAGCCAACTCCTGATCGATTTTGGCTCTTTCCGCTTCCAATCCGTTGATAGCGAGCTCAACAAGTCTCTTACGTTCCATCAACACCTCCTCGCCACAGTGTAAACCAAACGGGTATGCATTTAATGACTCGAAAATACCGAGTCGTTGGCCGGAGTTGCGCAACACTCAATGAGCGCTACCAGGATTAGGTAGCGTTCAGTTTCAAGCAAATCATGCCGATTCAAAACGTTGCATTAGGCTCTCTTCTTGGTTTTGGTCAATTTGGGCACAAAATAAGGGGAAAATAACCTAACGTGAAAGGATGTGCGGAGCTGTAAACAATTGAATCGAAATAAGAAAATGATGGGCGCGGACGGGATCGAACCGCCGGCCTCTACCGTGTCAAGGTAGCACGGGTTATCTATCTTATTAATTCGTCTCTGTTTTCTCTGCACGATCCTGGTTCGTTTTTGACGGTGTTAGGCGCTTAATGTTCCCAAGCTGTTCCCAAGCTTTCTGAGAGGGCCAAGCCGGCAATGGCCCCACAGCGGCATGATAAAATGCCAACAAGGTACAAATCGATGCCCGATACGACACGTATAAAAGAAGAAGCACGGCAACTCGTCGAAGAACTGCCTGAGGACGCCACTTGGTCGGACTTCGCCCGGCTGGTCGTGGAGCGTCAGCGTGTCGAAGAAGGAATCACCGATCTGGAAGCCGGTATCACATGGACCAGTGATGAGATCCGGAACAAACTCGGCATTCCAAAGTGAACATTGTCTGGTCTAACCGGGCGCTGCGATCTCTTGCCGACATCCACAGTCACATTCTTACAGAATCCGAGGAGGCGGCGAACCGAACGATCGATGGCATCTTGAAGCGCGGTGATCAATTGGCGGCCTTTCCTCACCTTGGCCGAGTTGTTGACCGTTACAAACGACGCGGCATTCGCGAACTCGTTGAAGCACCCTACCGCATTGTGTACCGCGTACGGCGGGAAACCGTTGAGATTGTCGACGTCTTTCACTCCGCCCAATTGCCTCCATGGGAACGCTGAAGCGGCAGCCGATAGCACCTTGCCGTCCTAAATCACATCTGCGAAAGATTATCCCGCCTGAAGACCTTATCGGCCTGTAAATGTTGAACTTGCATTGATGCCTTCTCCGGCTGTGTTCCAACCTTATATTCGGGCGGTGTTCAACCTTATTATTGATGTCCGAATGAAATTTCCACTTTAGTTGCCTATCAGCCACAAAAAAACTCTCCGAAATAGGTCGAAGACGACTCGATCCTTAGGCTTCTCGTACCCCGTGGCTGCGAACGAGGAGAAAATAGGCGGCAACAAGAACCAGTATGACGCCGTTGATGCCGATGACGGTGGGGGCCCCGATGATCGTCGCGAAATAGCCGCCGGCGAGGCTGCCGAGCGGCATGCCGCCGCGGAACGCCACCATGTAGATGCTCATCACGCGGCCGCGCATCTCGTTAGGCGCGATAAGCTGTACGAGCGAGGTGACTGTCGAAAACACCATCATCAGCGCGGTGCCGGTGAAGAAGAGCAGGATTTCGCTCAGCCACATCACACGCGATATGGAGAACGTCAGAATCAGGAGACCGTACACCGCCTGCATCGTCAACGCGGTCAGCCCCATCCGTTTAAATTTTCCGAGCCACGCCACGACGAGCGCGCCGGCAATCGAACCGCAGCCGGAAAACGCCATCATGTGGCTGTACGTACTGGCGTCTCCATGAAAAACACGCTGCGCGAACACCGGCAGAAACGTCAGAACCGCAAACCCGAGAAACGTGGTGACCGCCGCGAGGACGATGAGGGCGACCAAACTGTCGTGGTGGCGTACGTAGTGAAGGCCGCTGCGTAACTCGTCGCGCATGCGCTTAATATGCGTCGGTGGGACGTGCTTCACGTGCAGCGACATCAGCGTGCCGATGACGACGAAGAACGACATCGCGTTGAGCAAAAAGGCCGCATTCATCGCCTGCGGTTCGCTGTATCCCCATTTGAGAAACGTGGCAAGGGTGGCCGCGAAGAGCAGCGGTCCGAGCACTCGCGCCAGGTTGAACTGGATCGAGTTGAGGGCGACGGCATTCGGCAGATCTTTCTTGTCCACGAGCGAGGGTAGCAGCGATTGATAGGCCGGACCTCCGAACGACTGCGCCACGCCCGTGATGAACGACAGGGCCATGATATGCCAGACATGGACGACGTGCAGATACATCAGGACGGCGAGCGTGCCGGACGTGAACGTCTGTATATACTGGGACGCCAGCAGCGTCTTGCGCCGGTCGTAGCGATCGGCGAACACCCCGCCGATGAGTGTGAACAGGATGATAGGGAGCTGTTGCAGAAAGGCGTCGAGGCCGAGATAGAACGGTGAATTGGTCAGCGAGAGGACCAGCCAGTTCTGCGCGATGATTTGCATCCAGGTGCCGATCGCCGAACTGCAGGCTCCGATCCACTGGACGCGAAAGTCGCGGTAGGTGAAGGCGGCCAGCATCCGGCGTACGCCGCTTCCAGATGGTCGAGC
>CAZOOE010000690.1:0-3303 GCA_964581275.1 uncultured Clostridia bacterium | reverse complement strand
TGTTGTCTTGTACCCCGCAGCCTTGATCTCCTTCAGGGTCTGATCGAAAGACCACTTAGCCCAGGGGCGGTTGAAACACCCAATCTGCCATCGCACGCCGCTGCCCTCTGCCCTGACAGAACTCAGCAGAGTCACTGCTGTGCCCCCGAGGATTGCCTGGTAGGTGAATTCTCTTCGGTTCATTTATCTAGCTGATTCTTCCTTCGGCGCTGCACTGAGGCCTATCCGGTAGCCGAGCACGAGCGTATCGGAGCAAACAGAGCCCGTCAACCGCAACGACGGATTGGGCGCGTAAACTGGTTTATTTTGGATCGTGATACCCTCTTGACGCGTAGGGTTTTGGCGAGTCGGCTGTTCTTTGCGAACCTTGCGTCTTCGCCCGCAACCGGACTTCAAATTGGAGTTGTCGCGCGAAGACGCATCTAAGATCCGCAAGACGCAACTGGAACAGATTCACTCAGGCCTTGGCGTGCAGGCATCCTGCCCGCTTACAGGGCAGCGCGAGGAGGCTATCCCACTCTTCCTCCCGCCGCCGATTCGTCGATGAGCTTCGCCAGGCGCTTTAGTCTGGTGACCTCTTGTTTGGCGCTCACTATCCACCAACTGGCAAGCTTTCGATACGACGGCGTTTGAGCATAAAAGAATTCCCACGCGGTTTTGTTTTGCTTGAGCCTTTTTTCGTAAGGTGCTGGAAGTTCAATCGGTCTTTGCTCGTAGGAATAGATACCCGACTTATACTCTTTGCGCTTCTCGAATGCTTTGATGCCTGTCGGGTGCATGAGCCCTTCTTTGCTCAACTCCTCGACTTGTTTGATATTGACGGCGCTCCAGATGCTACCCGGCCTGCGAGGGGTAAAGCGGATCATATAGCTGATGTCATCCACGCTCTTGCGAATCCCGTCGATCCAACCAAAACAGAGCGCTTGATTCACGGACTCGGTCCATGTGATGCTGGGGCTTCCGGAACTCTTCTTATAGAAGCCTACCCATAGCTCCGGAACGGTTGCATGGTGCTTCTCGAACCACTTACGAAAATCTCCCGGCGATTTGAAGAACTTGGGTTTCATTTGGGGATCAACTTTTCAGTGAACTTCGATCATTGGCGGACTCCTTTCGTTAAGTGAGCGCGGCTCGGAAGGTCCCGGCAAGGGCTTCCGGCGTAGCGCCGTGCAACGTTTCGTTTACCTTCAACCAGAAGCCGCCGGAATCTGGGGCGGCACGGTTATTCCGAGCGAGTTGAGGTGGTCTCGATAACCTAATTAGCCCGATGTCAATCGGCGCGTACCGTGAATTCAAGTCCGCCTTCAAAGGGCAGAGTCATCGTGCGCAGGCGTTGCGCCGGATCGTAGATGAATTCAAAAAAGTCGCGATAAGCGTCCCGGAATTGAGCGGTGTTGTCAGATATGATTACCGCGCCGTCGCGCAAACGCGGAGCGACTAACTCGAGCGCCGGCCGAGCCATCGGCGTCCAGATGTCGACCAGCATGAAGTCGATCGGTCCGCGGACATCCCTCAGCGTCTCGCGAAGATCGCCCTCGCGCAGCTCGATAAAGTCGGACAACCCAGCTTCCGCAAAATTGGCGCGAGCGGTCTTGGCCTTTTCAGGTTCATTCTCGGTGCCGATCACTATGCCCTCACTGCGGGCGTCTCGAGAGTTGGCGCGTACGGCGGCCGCCAGGAACAGAGTGGACACCCCGAACGAGGTTCCGGCCTCGACCACTCGCCTGGCGCGCAGGGCGCGACAAATCTGATAGCAGAACTCTCCCTTCTCACGATCGAGCGCAACGAGCTTGTCGCTCAGGAATTGATTCGTTCGCGCGTCGAACGAGTTCCAGTCGTAGTCGGCTTCCTGAGCGCGCGCGGAGAAATAAGTTGTGAGAGCTTCCTTCTGACCCTCACTCTGCGCGTAGAGTCGATCAAGCAGGGCATCGATGCGTGAATCCAGAGTCAGATGTTTCTTCATAGTTTCGATTCTACAACGGAACTACCAAACTCGACGACGGTCTGCGACATCTGACGACCTCCCCGTCCCGGCATGGAGTAGAACATCAACAAAATCGATAAACTGTTGATACGAGAGAGGGAAATGTCTACAGATGTCTTGGCGTCATCCATCTCGAGAGCTTGATTGATGATCGCGCCAAATTCTTCCGGCGGGTGTTTGAGGACCCACTTGGCAGCCAGTTGCTTTGAGACAATCGTGCCCTTGCTGAACGAATACATAATCCTGCAAAGAGTCAGTACTGCATAGACGCGATATGATGGAACATTCCTCCATTCGCTCTCCGCCTTCTCGCTGATCTCCTCTCGCAGATAACCAACTTCGCGTTCAAGTGCTTGAAATAGAATTTCATTGGTTATTGCTGGAACGAATGACTCAGGAGGTGGTCCGTAGAGAATGAGACCGCTCTTAAGTACATTCATCCAGATGATCGGGTTGCCATCGGAGCGGCTGCGCTTGAGGAGCCCAAATTGATATGGGCAGGCCTTGGAATTCATAGTCAGGACTTTGCTCTTGATAAGAATCGTGATTTGCAGGCGTGCGGCCCACTGGTTCGATTCGGCGAGCCGGGCAAGAAATACTTCGAGCTTCTCGAACTGTCTCTCGCTCAACTCTCGCTCCGTCACCACGATGCAATCGACGTCGCTGCGTTTGGGATTGAATGCCTGCTGTGTCAGTGAACCGTAGACGTAGATGCCGACGAGGTTCCGGCCGAGGACGACCGGCATCTGCGCGGTGAGATTCTTTAGCAGAGCGGAAACCTGAGTGGGGATGTGTGCCATAGATCGACACGAAGGACGTTCTGTGACTCAAACTGTCTGCTCGATCCGCTGCTTCTTGCGAACGCATGATGTCCGGTTCATGCGGCCTGCTCGAAAAACGGCGGGTATAAAACCTAGTGGAGCACGCGATCCAACTCCGCGCTGATCTCGTCGACCTCCTTGCGCAACACTTGGTAGCGTTCGATCGCATCGCGCCCAATCTTCTGATCGATATTCGCGGTCATGCCCGCCAGATAAGTGATGTGCGCCTGGAGGCCCGGCTTGCTATAGCGCACCGAAGGGGTGAAAAGCTTCTCCGCGATCGCATTCACCCGATTTGCGGTGTCGCCGTCGGTCCCGGATCCGTTCTTTAGGTTCGTCTGGGCCTCGCGAACTCTTGTAGCGATATGGTTGACGCTGTTCACAAGTTCCCGCATACGCGTGTTGTGCTCGAACTGCTCCTGCAGATCTGCGAGAGTAACGCCGTCCTCCGCAACTCGAGGATCGATGAGCAGACTGAAGCCTTCAGTCAACGTCGTG
>CAZOOE010000689.1:0-3305 GCA_964581275.1 uncultured Clostridia bacterium | reverse complement strand
CCACCCGGCCAGCCTATCAGGATCAACACGTTGTCGTAAGAATACCGGTTGTGGAAGCTCGTTGCTGGTCGCACGTAGCGAAATCTCCGAATGACTTCGTAACGCGAATAGTCTGTTGGAGGCCACCAGAGCAAATCGCCTGCACCCAGCCCGAGCCCGCTTCGATGAGTCAGCAGATCGCGAATCGTCATCTCGCGCGTGACGTACGGATCATAAAGCTGAAACGCCGGCAGGTGCTTCGTGACCGGATCGTCCCAATTGATTTTTCCTTCATCGACGAGCATCGCCAGCGCCGCGGCTGTAAACGCTTTGGTGTTGGAAGCGATTCCGAACAGCGTATTCTCATCGACCGGAGCTGGGTCGCCGAGCTTGCGCACGCCGTAGCCTCTCGACAGCACGACCTTGCGGTCTTTGACGATCGCGACGGCGAGACCGGGCACTTCGAATTCTTTCAGGACTTGAGCGGCGACAGCATCAAGGTCCTGAGGCGTCCCGGCCGCTGTAGTTTGCCCCGACGCGACCGACGCGAGAGCCAACAACGTGAGGAACGCGAGTGAACGAGTGTGCCTGGGATTCATCACTAGTCTCCTGAATAAGGTTCCACTTGGGCCTCTAGCCGAGAAGTTCATCTTACGGCCTTTCTTTGGGCGGAAGTTTATCACGACCGAAGCTGGCTGACGTTGACCGGTCGTCCGTTTTCGGTCGGTACGAACTTCCGCCTGACTGAAGGCGGCACTACAAACAACTCGTGAGAGTTGAACATCCTATCCAGCTTTCGAGCAATCGCGCCATTGCCTTTGGAGGCTCAGCGGCATACAATGAGCGCCGCTCGGCCGATTTGGGCACTTGACTGTTTGCATTCGCAAACTGGCGATCGTCATTAACTGCGTCTGAATAACGAAGCTCCGGAGGGATTCATGAAATTCAACTGGTTTCATCTCATGCCGTATCGCTGGCTCCCGGAAGATTTCCGCGAGCGTTATCACGGTGTCTGGGTAGATCTGCCCAACTCGCTCTACGATCCCGAGCGAGGCCACGAGCTCTACAACGAATACCTGGATATGCTCGAATACGCCGACCAGCAGGGATTCGACGCGGTTGGCGTCAACGAGCATCATCAAAACGGCTACGGGATGATGCCGTCTCCAAATCTGATGGCGGCAGCGCTCGCGCGGCGGACTTCCAACGCGATGCTGCTGGTGCTGGGCAATTCAATCGCGCTCTACAATCCGCCGACTCGGGTGGCCGAAGAATTTGCAATGCTCGATGTGATCTCCGGCGGACGATTGATCGCTGGTTTTCCGGTGGGAACGCCTATGGATGTCAACTTCTGCTATGGACAGAACCCCGTTACGCTTCGTGAGAAGTACCGCGAGGCGCACGATCTGATCCTCAAAGCGTGGCAAGCGCGGGAACCGTTCGCGTTCAACGGGAAATACACAAAGCTGCGTTACGTCAACTTGTGGCCGCAACCAATTCAGAAGCCGCACCCTCCAATTTGGATTCCCGGCACCGGCTCCATTGAGACCTGGGACTTCTGCGCCGAGCTCGGCTACAACTACAGCTATCTTTCGTTCAGCGGCTACAAGCGGGCGCGCAAGGTCCTCGACGGCTACTGGGAAAGAATGGCGGCGCTCGGCAAAGAGCCGAATCCTTACAGTTGCACTTTCTTTCAGCAGATTTGCGTCAGCGACACCGACGAAGCGTGTGAGCGAGAGTGGTGGCCTCACGTGAATTACTTCTTCAACAAGTGCCTTCATCTCTATCCTGGTATGATGGGGCCGCCCGGCTACATGACCGAAGCCTCAGTTCGCGCAGGAGTAGTCGCGCAGGCCGGAAACACGTCGTTGAACATGGGCGGGAACAAGAGTTGGAAGGAGTTGGTCGACGGAGGCTACATAATCGCGGGTGCGCCTGCAACCGTTCGTCAACAGGTTGATGAGCTGGCACGGTCGCTGCGCTGCGGCCATCTCGGTGTAGCGTTGCACATCGGCTCAGCGCCGATGGAGTTGACTAACCGATCGACGTACCTGTTTGCGAATGAGGTTATCCCCCACGTGCGCTCGATCTGGAGCGAATGGGAAGATCACTGGTGGCCCAAAGCATTGCCCGCCAACAAGCGCGAACGACCGGGAAGTCACAACGCTGCAGTTAAAGCACAGGCCGAGCGCCGCCCGACGGAGGTGACCGCATGAGCGATGCACCGCGATCTACATTGCTCGATCTGGGCGCTGGGCGGCCAACCGTTCAGGTGCTTGAAGCCGGCGACGGCCCGGCGCTCCTGTTTCTGCACGGCGCGGGCGGCATCGCTGCTTGGGAAGGTGTGCTGCCGCTGCTTGCAAGTCGGTATCACGTCTACGCCCCGCTGCTTCCGGGATTCGGCCAGTCGACCGGTCTCGAATATCTTGAAGATCAGTTTGATCTCTTCATGCACGGATTTGACGTAATCGAAGCGCTCGGCCTGGACCAGCCATATGTTGTCGGAGAATCGCTCGGCGGGTGGATGGCTGCAGAGATGGCGGCTCTGCGGCCAAAGGATATTGGGCGCCTTGCGCTTGCGGCCCCGGTCGGACTGTGGCGTGATGAAGCCCCGGTCGTCGATCTGTTTGGTCGTATGGCCCATGAGCTGGCCCCTTACCTCTTCCACGATATGAGCTGTCCGGCGGCCCAGCAGATGCTTGGCCTTACGCAGCTTTTTAGCAAAAAAGATGACCGCACACAGGAGCAGATCGAGACGCTGATTGGCATGTCCCGGGGCTTCCGCACAGTCGCCAAGTTTCTCTTTCCGATCCCGGAGAGTGGGCTCGAACGTCGGCTCTGGCGGATCAAAGCGCCGACACTGATAGTCTGGGGTGAGCGGGATCGATTCATCATTCCGATGTACGCGGATATCTTCAGCGAGAAGATCGCGGATGCACGGGTGGTGAAGATACCCAATGCAGGGCACCTCATTGGCCTCGAATCGCCTGAACCCTATGCCTCGGCGCTTCTCAGCTGGGGGCAGGCTTAGATTGTCCTCAGACCCACGTTGTTAGAGTCCGTGTGAGAACTTAAAGGCCAACTTCAGTGGGGTTGCGGCGCGAACGAGCAATTGGGGAACCGTTTCAACGGTTTACGCGACCAACGAGAAAACTGTTGAAACAGTTAAGAACGAACCCACGTTCCCACCAACACCTCAATGAATTGATGTGTAAATCAAAAGGGCAAACTTCATCCTGCCTCGAGTCCCACCTCTATCACGTATCCTCCACGGGTGTGATTAAAAGTGGGACTTGAAATCACGCCGCAGCTTGACGAACTCTGTA
>CAZOOE010000688.1:0-3313 GCA_964581275.1 uncultured Clostridia bacterium | reverse complement strand
TTTCTTTGGTAAGTCCTTGATGTTCCCGACCGAGGCCAGAACTGTGTACCCGGAACCGAGGTACTTGTTAATCGTTTTGGCTTTTGAAGGGGACTCGACGACGACAAGCGCTTTTGACATAACAGAATTTATAAGTCAGCGGACCAAAGTGAAGCCCCTAGGGCGGCTTTCTGACCTTACCTCCAAAATGGCGACTTTACGGCGTGATCTTTGGGATGTCAAGCGGGGCAGTTCTGGGCGATTGATGGTTTCCGCGGCAAGTTAGTATGTTTATTATTCATAACACTAGGGTTATGTCCGACACTTCCGCCTGTTTTCAGCGTCTCCAACGGGATCCCTGGTTGCATCCGCGTTTTGCTCATCGGCGGCTCGACTGCTACCGATCCAGTCGAATCTGTGGGGTCATCCAAGAAGATCTTCAACCTTGCAGGAGAAGCTGGGAATTGTGGGCGACACCAGGGTCTTGCCGTGCTTCAATCGTTGGACCTTTTGATATTCTCCATTCTTTGGCTTCGAGTGAATCTCAATAACTCCCTTCTCGAGAACCAACAACCAGGCTTCAGCGATCCCGGCTCGAGCATACAACGGCAATTTTACGTCTCGATCTTACGCCAGGGAGGTGTCGGCTACTTCGATCACCACCAGTACATCCTCAGCGGTCGGATGCGATCTGGAGTAAAAGTCCTTGCGCGGTTTGAGCAACGCAAGGTCAGGTTGCGGCTCGGAGAAATCATTAATGCGAACAGGATCCTGCACGCTGACAATAGCCTGGTCACCAAGGTTGCGATTGAGGAATCTGCTAGAACGCTTTACGGTTCCACCGTGGCTGCTGCCGATTGGGCTCATCTCGATGATCTCTCCATCAATCAGCTCAACGCGGTCGTCCTTAGTGAGGAGGCCAACCTCCGACATCAGACAATATTCGTCAACGTTGAAGTAGCGCTTCTGGAGCTGAACCGACATGCTTGTCTATCCTCGTAAATGGGCGAACCGAACCCTCGGCGAGTTCGATGATACCACGGCGTGGGCGCCACATAGTACTTTTCTCCCGACAGCGGTCCGCTGGAGATGCATGTCCGATCCCTGTCCTGCTACTACATCCTCCTCACAAAGCTCTTCCCCGGAAGTTGTCGTATCCGGTCCAGCATCTCGAGCTTCAATAGCGCGCCCATCAACTCACCCAATCCAATTCCCGCTCTCGAAATCAGTTGATCGATGTGAACTGGCTCGTCGGTGTTTAGCATCTTTAGCACCTTTCGTTCTGAGTTCGACAGCTCGGCCTCCTCGACCCGGGCCTGCTCTGTGCGCATCTCGCCGCGCTCAGCCGAGAGGATCGCCGCCTTTATCTCCACCGGGAGCTCTTCCACCACATCCCGCCATGTTTGAACGAGCTTTGCTCCATCCTTGATCAGATAGTTCGGACCGAAACTCTTGGCGGAGGTGATGTTCCCCGGGACGGCAAACACGTCGCGTCCTTGCTCATATGCGAGCCGCGCAGTGATCAGCGATCCGCTTCGCTCGGCCCCCTCGACGACCATAACCCCCAACCCGAGCCCGCTGATTACACGGTTTCGGAAAGGAAAGTTCTGAGAAGCCGGAGGCGTCGCGAGCGGGAACTCGGTGATGAGCGCTCCCTGCTCCGCTATTCTCGTCGCCAGCCGGCGGTTTTCTTTCGGGTATACCGCGTCGAGCCCGGTGCCCATCACGCCAACCGTTAGCCCGTGCCCATCGAGCGCTCCTCGATGAGCCGCCGAGTCGATGCCGCGAGCGAGCCCAGAAACTATTGTGACGCCGCGCTCCGCAAGCTCTCGAGAGAGTTTCTCAGCGACATTGCGTCCGTAGGTTGAACACCGCCGCGAACCGACAACTGCGACCGCGGGTTGAGAGAGCGCAGCAGCCACATCGCCGAGACAGTAAATCACAATTGGGGGATCGTATGTTTCGCGGAGCAGCTTCGGATATCTCTCGTTCGCAAGCGTCAGAGCTGCGCCGCCAAGCCGCGCCAGCCCTTCGATCTCGCGTAGCGCTTTCTCCCGAGTCTCGGAGCCCTTCATCGCGTCGATCGTCTCGCGGCTCAGGCCAGCCGATTCTAGAGAGGGCGCGCTGGCTGAGAAAACGAGCGTTGGCGAGCCGAATCTATCGATCAGCATCGCCGCGGTCCGAGATCCTACGCCGACGACAAAGCTCAGCGCGATCCAATCACGTAGCGTGGTTTCCAGGTTTGAGGACATTGACAAAGTCGTATCGACCACAATCGGAGTGTGGATGCGCAAGCGTCGGACCGGCCCCCGCGCGACCTTTTATAGGAAGGTGCGCCGATTCTATCGATTTTGGCTCAATAGTCAAGCCATCCGGTTCACAGACCTCTGTTTGTCGCTGGGTCCTGAAAGGTGACTATACTTCGAGGACAGCCGATTAAACTGAAGTTTGTCGGACGCTCCTGGGGGACTTGGTTCGATCTTGTAGCCGGTCTGTTTTGCAGCAAGCCTTGATTGAAGGATCCCCATAGCGTGCTAGAATGTCCGTCGCCACGATTGAGAGGAGGCCAGATGACAGTTGATCGTCGGATGAAAGCAAGAGTCGAGGCAGCGATAAAAAAGGTCGATCCCAAAGCGTTGACGGGCACGTTCTATGACGACGCGAGCGACCGTCTCTTTATTACGATCGTCAGAGGGTCACGAAAGGTTTCCGTGACACTGCGGGGACGCGACTTCGGAAACGGTGACTCGGAAAAGATCGATCACGCAATCGAGGATGGGTTCAGACGCCTACAAGACACACCTATCGGCTGAAGCTTCGGCCGCGACCCTCATCTTCTGAATGAAATTCAAGTACCGAGAGACCGTGCTGAACGAGCTCGCGCAACACGGCATCATTCCTCGTGATGACACCCCGCCCGAGTTGGCGCACCAGTTTGTAAGCGATCTGCACCTATTCGAGATCCGCAGGCTCAAGAAAGAAATGCTCGCCGGAAGAATACCAAAGGCTGAGTATGCGAAGACCGTCGAAGCGCTGCGAACGCGCTATCCGATCTTGTCGCTGCCGATCCGCTTGTGGATCGAAACTCAGTAGCTCCCCTCGACCAGCTTGAACGGCGGGTTTCCTCGTCGCCGATTGTACTCTGGATTTAACGTATTCAACCGACTCTTCCCTCAGATCCAGCCCGTATGAGGTGGGCCTGAAGATGGTTCGGTTCGGTGCCGATAGTCGCACCTCGGCAAACGTCACTTGCGAACGTGCCGCTATGACTGTGAAAATGAATCTGAATCAAGAGGGACGGAGAGTCAGAGTTTGGATCGTTTGGAAGAGTTGA
>CAZOOE010000687.1:0-3327 GCA_964581275.1 uncultured Clostridia bacterium | reverse complement strand
CCTGTTTTCGAAAAGTATCCGCAGAACCAGGGCTGAAGAAAGCACAGTAAGGTTGGGACGATCCATCACGGGATAGACGTAACTGCGGAACGCGGAAAGCCGCTGACCACCGCGAACCCGCAAGTTGTTCAGAGCAGCCCCGCCATCCGTTTCCATCATCGAGCCCATGGCATCGTCGAACGTCTTGATGCCAAGAGACGCTGCGCCCACCACCATCGCAGGCGCGATCGGGTTGGGGTCGGGAGCAGGCTGAACAAACAGTAGCCCACCTGCGCCGCGACGTTTCGGATCCGGAACGCCGCGCCAGTCTTCGATACGTCGGTAAATATCCAGGACGGAGTCGTAGTTCCAGGCCCTGTCCCCGGCCTCGGCAGCGAAGAAGTCCCAGTCGTTCATATGGCCGCGGGCCCAGATCATGGCGTTGACACTCGATCCGCCGCCAAGCACTCGTCCCATATTGAGGGGCATAGCACGTCCATTGAGCCGCGCGTTTGGTTGGGCTCGAAAATTCCACTGCCTCTCGGTCTCAAGATTCAGGGGCCATTGGCCAGCATTCATGACGCTTGGTACGTCATCGCCACCACCAGCTTCCAAGAGCAGAACACTGACGGTGGGATTTTCCGCGAGACGACGCGCCACCACCGATCCGGAAGACCCAGAGCCACAAACAATAAAGTCGTAGCTCGGCTTTAACTCAGTTCCCAACTTCTGTTGATTGAGCCGGACGCGCTCCGGGAAATCGACAGCTTCGGAGCCCAATGCGAAAGCTGAGCTGCCGTTATACTGACCAACAAGTTCTTCCTGCTTAGGTTGCGTTTCCATATTTACACCTCAACGTAGATACAGCGCAGTATTTCACCGAGACAGAGCCGGCCACGCCACGTTTTCCGGTCACTGCAGTTCGTTCGTAGCGAGTCGCGGTAACGCTGACGCCCTCATGTAGGTAGTGCGTAGAATCAGCTGGAAGTCGATCATCGTGGTTTTCGGCCCCACAATTGGAAGAACAGATGTGACACCACTAGCGTGTCTCGGCGGTCTAGGTGTTCCTTCAGTTCAGCGAGTAACTCGCTGAACTCCGAGTCTGCGATAAGCCCTTGCTCCACAATCGAATCGCGCACGTTCTGGAGGAAGTCCCAAAAAATCGTGCGCCGATTGTGCCCTTGGTAGACATGAATCACAGGATTTACTTCGATGTCGACTAACCCTGCTTCACGGAACAGGCGATGCGTGCGGCGGCCAATAAAGAGGTCGATGCCGTTGGCGGACGAGTAGTCTCGGTAGATCTGGCAAAGACGATCCCAGGCTCGAAGGGGAGGATCGCAGAGGTGCGGAAGGTTGTCTGCTTCATGGCTGGCGACCATGCCACCCGGGCGGGCCAATCGGACCATCTCGCCGACGACCGCTTCAGCGTTGGGAATGTTTACGAGTACCAGGGCGTGAACGAGATCAAAGATATCTCCAGGCATCCCTTTTGAGGCTGCTTCGGCGCGAAGCACTTTAACGTTCCCCAACGCGCGATCGGCCACAAATTGTCTTGCTGCGGCGACCGACTCGTCGTCTCTTTCGATACCAACCACGAGTCCTGTAGAGCCAACGCGCTCTGAGAGAAGGTCCAGCACTCCTTGCGGACCGCATCCGATATCGATCGCTCGGCCACCAGAGCGGAGACCTACTCGGTCGAACAGCGAATTCGATTCTTGACGAAGCTCTTCCGCCTGCTTCCTAAGCCTCGTTGTTCGGGTTTGCTGTGTCCCAGCAGGTACCTCGGCCCCCGTCGCCATAGGTGCTGATTCGCTGTCGCAGTACTCATTCTGTTTCTCCTTCTATGGGAATTGCGTAGAAGAGGCTGCAACTCGATCATCGAAGTCCGTCAGAGATCGACCCATTCGATAAAATACGAAGCTAAAGCTGTGCGCCGGGACGCTAGTCCGTCGTAATAGTCCGACCAGTCGGTAATCTTGCCGTTGTCTATCCGCACGATGGAAGCCCCATGCAGCGAGATTGGAACCTTGCGTGAGAGCCCGCCGTAAAAAGGCTCGACCAAAGCGGCTCGAAGTGTCCATTCGACAGCGGCACGATCACCACGTAGAAAAATAGTGTCAGTCTGTAACTCGGCGTCTGGGTAGAGTTCCCGGTTCTTACGAAAAAACTCGGCAAGGCGCTCTTTCTCCTTAAACTTCAACCCAATTCCGTGATCATTGAACCTGAACTCCTCGGCAAAGAGAGCAATCGCATCGTCAACTCTTCCGTTATTCCAGTGCGGTCAAAACCACTCCCGCCGAAGCTGTCATTCCAACTTCTATTTCACTCATCTCAATCTTCCTTTCGTGTTCCTTCCGGGGCGTCACAACTTGCTCAGTAGACCGCATAGCGGACGCGGAGTTGAGTCTATAAGTATGGTTCCGGGCCAAATACTTCGAAATTCTTCATGATTAAAGACAGAGCTCAGGTTCCTGGCGGCGGGTTCGAGTCCTGTCACAGAAATTCGTGGCGGTATTCTGTAGGGCTGGCTCCGCACATACGGCGGAAGACCCGTGCGAAGTGCTGCTGCGTTTTGAAACCGCAAGCTATGGCGACGTCCAGAATACGCATACCTGGCGTGGGCAACATCTCTTTGGCACGCTCTACCCTCTGGCGAAGCACAAACTGATGCGGGCTCTCTCCCGTCGACTGGCGAAACATCTGCGAGAAGTGAGCCGTGCTCAGCCCTGCTGATTGTGCCATTTCATCGATACGCAACTCCTCCTCGATCTTGGCGTTTACCAACTCCTGCACCCTTCGCAAGCGTGCAGGACCGAGTCCGCCCCGATAGGTACGGGCAGAACGGGGCAACGCCGGACGCCCTTCGAGCAGTTCGAGATTCCCTGCAGGTTCTCGGTGAAATCTTGAGTCCGATTCGTTTCGGCTGAGATATGCCAGAGACGCTTCCACATGACTCCGCAACAGCAGTCCCGCCTCCTCGCCACGACCCATCTCGATAGCGTTGATAATCAGCTGGTGCGATTCGACGACCTTCGGTAGATGTTTCGAGAGCTTTCTGAAAACCGCACGGATTCGTAGATCGACGGCTAGCGCGTCCCATACGCGAAGCAGCACGTCATTTTGCGAGGCCTTCACGATGCTTCGATGGAACTCTACGTCGTGTTCTGCGAAAGCGTCGAGGTCGCCATCAGCAACCGCTGTGCGCATCAGCGATAGTTGATTGCGCAATTCAGTTGTGTAGCCTCTCAAGACTGACGCTGCGGTTCGCCCAGCGATTTCTTCGATGGTGGATCGTATCTGATAGGCTTCCTGAGTCTCCTGCGGGTCTTGAGATCGCACGATTGC
>CAZOOE010000686.1:0-3329 GCA_964581275.1 uncultured Clostridia bacterium | reverse complement strand
TCTCGGGGAAAACTAATTTTCCTTTTGTAACGCCCAGGGGACAGTTTTCGTTGAGTTGGTCGAGCGGTTTTGTTCGACGGTGTATGTCGCCTATTACGTAGGTTGCCATTTATTTGATTCTACCTTCAGAGTATTGGCGATTCTCGATGTGATTCCAGCCTTTCCTAGTCTTCCTCGGCCAGCGAGTGATTGCGACCCGCTAGCGAGCACGAGCCGCTCAGCGAGTTGGCCTGCTCGAATGCCGTACTAATGCCGTCGAAGTCACCGATTACGATACTCGATCTCGCGGCCTCAATTTCGCCGATCACCTCATCCAGCGCGAGCGCTATCTCGTCAGCATTCGTCCGGCAGATGTCTTCCCACACTGACCATCGGCTAGCGGCCAAACGCACCATCTCGGAAAAGCCGCTCCCAGCCAGGCGTAGGTCCGTTTCGTTTCGGCGTCGCGCAACCACACACGCAAGCGCCGTCGCAATCAACTGCGGAGCGTGACTGACTCGCGCGACTATCTGGTCGTGCTCTTCGGCGGTGAGCGCCACAGGTATTGCGCCAATCGCGCGAATGACCTCTTCTACTAACCGAAAGGCGCTGCTTGACTCGGACCTCGTATCATCGGCGATCAACGCGTACGGTGCGCCTCGGAACAAGTCAGCACTTGCATACTCAATTCCGGCATTGTGACTTCCCGCCATCGGATGCCCGCCGACAAACCTCACGTTCTTCGCCAACGCTTCACGCGCGACGCGACAAATCTCGCGTTTGGTGCTCCCTGCATCCGTAACGATTGCCCCGGACTTGAACGAACTCCACTGAGTACCAATGAAGCTCAGAATCCCGCCTACCGGCGCGGCTACGTAGACCAAATCCGCTTCGCAAGAGCCGCCGTTACTAAACGAGCGTTCCGCGTCGTCGATAACACCGCGAGCTCGGGCCTCATCGAGCACTTCTCGGGAGTCCCACCCGGTTATGCGCTCCGCGATACCGGCGCGCCTCGCCGCAAGTGCGAACGACCCCCCGATCAACCCGACTCCAACGATGGAGATGTGCTTGAGATGCATAAGTCAATACATGAGGCGGAGAGATGGCGAGACGGCGAGAGCACGAGGCGGCGAGAGGGCGGAAGCGCTGATTGACGATGTAATCATATCCTCATGTCGTTCAAGGTTTTCCCTTCTCACCGAGCCCTCTTCCCAGTCAGGCTTCCAAGTCCCCTCACTTAACCGCCGCTTGCTCCACTCCGGGAGCGACTTCGCGGTCTACCGCCAACGCTATCAATCGCAGCCGGTGCATCAACTTTTCAAACTGATCCGGTAGCAGTGACTGCGCGCCGTCGCACAACGCGTTCTCCGGATCGTTGTGCACTTCGATCAGCAATGCATCCGCTCCTGCGGCGACGGCCGCCTGAGCCACCGGCGGAACCTTGTCGCGGCGACCGGTGGCGTGACTCGGGTCCGCTACCACCGGAAGATGTGACAGTTTCTTGAACACCGGAATCGCGGCGATGTCAAAAGTATTCCTTAAGTAGGGCTCGAAGGTGCGAATGCCTCGCTCGCAAATGATCACCTCGTGATTGCCGCCGGACATGATGTATTCTGCGGCGAGTAACGTTTCCTCGATGGTCGCCGCCGGTCCGCGCTTGAGAAGCACCGGTTTGTTGATTCGTCCGACCTCGCGAAGGAGATTGAAGTTTTGCATGTTCCGCGCGCCGATCTGGAGTATGTCAACATATCGAATAAATAGCGGAATCTGGGACGGCTCCATCACCTCCGACACAACAAGCAGGTCATAGCGGTCCGCTGCCTGTCTCAAATACTTCAGGCCTTCCTCACCGAGCCCCTGAAAAGAATACGGCGATGTTCGGGGCTTGAAGGCTCCGCCGCGCAACACCTTGGCTCCATTACGAGAAACTATTTCTGCGATGTCCATTACCTGGTCGCGGTTCTCGACCGTACACGGCCCTGCCATCATCACGACTTCGCGCCCGCCTATGGTTACGTCCTTGATAGTGATCTGCGTGCCTTCCGGCCTGAAGCCCCGGCTGGCGAGCTTATAAGGCGCGGTGATTCGAAGAACCTCCTTGACCCCATCCAGCAGCTCGATGTCTCGCCAATCGATCTCGAGGTCGCCGACCGCTCCGAGCACAGTGTGACGTACTCCGGTCGAGCGGTGTATGTCGAACCCAAGCCGTACGAGTTTGTCGATTACCCCTGAGATCTGCTCCTCGGTGGCAGTCTCATCCATTACGATTACCATGCTTAGGCCTTCTCCTTATCGAGTCTTCTTTTGTACCCTTTGGGCCCTCGCGGGCCTTTGCGACTATGCGCGAACCGACCCTTCACGCGAAGCCAAGCAAGACCCAAAGTCTTTACAGCCCTCAACCTTTCTGCCGCCTCTTGCGCTTCGCCGAATCGCCGCCCTTCGCTTCCTTCTCCATGGTCACACGCTCGATGCGACGCGATTCGTCTATAATTCTTTCAAAAAGACGCCGAACCGCATAACGATCGAGCGGTCCGGGGTTGATGCCCGTCACGTGAGCGATGACTTCCCGCTCACGATCGGGCGAATAGATCGCCATTCCAAGCTCGCGTTTGATTCTCCCAAGCTCGATTGCGCACTGCGAGCGAGCATTGAGCAGCTTCACCAACTGTTCATCGAGCCGATCGATTTCGTCTCGCCAGTCTTCGATCTTCAAGTCAGTCCCCACCGGCCTTTGCGGGCGTTTCTTTTACGTTTTTGCTTCTTTGCGGCTTGGCGTCAGTGTCGGCTCACGCAGGACCGCAGAGACTCAAAGAGAGACGCCCGTACAGGCTCGTTCATCCCATTGAACCACTAGTCTATTCGCCTACGTCAAAAGCGGCAATGATAACTCGGGAATTGATGGTCCAGGTGTGAGGATCATCAACGAGCGGACCGGCTTGAAACAAGCAGGCAAGCGAGTGCGCCGACCTTCTCCACCAAAGCAGGATCGCTTGCGTTGTCTTCGATCTCGGCAACTATGCGGCTGCCCACGACCGCCGCGTCGGCGTGCTGCCAGACTTCAGCGACGTGCTCAGCGGTGGAGATGCCGAACCCCACAGCGACAGGCAGATCGGTGAACCGCTTGACCCGCTTGACGAGAAGTTGCGCCGCTTCAGACAAGCTCTGCCTGACGCCGGTCACGCCTGTTCGGGACACTGCATACACGAACCCGCTACCGGCCTCGGCCACGAGCCTTATGCGCTCGTCCGTACTGGTGGGAGCGACGAGAAAGATCAGGTCGATTCCTGCCGACTGTATCTCAGCTCGAATTTCATCGGCTTCTTCTGGCACCAGGTCGGTGCCGAGCACCG
>CAZOOE010000685.1:0-3332 GCA_964581275.1 uncultured Clostridia bacterium | reverse complement strand
ACTCCTAGAATGAACGCGAGAATCCTGTTGCGCTCTATGCTCAATGTTCCGGCAGGCAGGATCCTTGTCTTAGTAATTGTCCGCTTTTTCTTGCTCATCGAAACCTATGGAGGATGTTGTGCATTGCAACGAGTAAACGTAATGCACTGATCGAACGTGCAGAAAATCTTATCGTGCGTGGAACTTAGTGTCAACTAAACGAAACGCTAAACGCACACTTTGCTGGCTGGTGCTCACGCTTACAAGAACAATGTCGTAACTTGTGGCCAGCACAGAAGTGCGACAGAGGCCCGCCTTGACGAACCGCGTGACCACCCCATAAGGTTCAACGATGTCTTCAGCAACTCCAAACGCTCTTCGATTTCCAGGCTGTTGGGTGTTATCAGTCGAGGCGCGGCGACGGGTGTCGATGCGAATAACGTCGAGCGCTCGCGACTGAGCTTGCATGTATTATCATCGGGAGGGCGCAGCTAGATGAACATCACCGAGTACGGGGAGATGTACAAACTCGAGAGCTTCTACTGGTGGTTCGTCGCTCGCCGACACCTGCTCGAGGGGTTGGTTAGAGAGATTGTAGTCGGGTTGGCCCGCCGCACGATACTCGACGTAGGGTGCGGAACGGGTATCAACTTTTCCGTTTTGGCAAAGTATGGCGATACCTTCAGCAGCGATGCTTCGGAGGAGGCTCTTAACTTTAGTAAGAGCCGGGGAATCGCGGGTCTGGTCAGAGCCCATGTAGAATCACTCCCGTTCGCTGACGCGACCTTCGATCTTGTAACCGCGCTTGACATGTTGGAGCACGTCGATGACGATCTTGGCGCGCTCGACGAACTGTTGCGTGTGACTACAGAAGGCGGGGTGTTGATAATAACAGTGCCTGCCTACGGATTCCTTTGGAGCGAGCACGACGAAGCGCTGCATCATCGCCGCAGGTACGCGGCGTCGGAACTGCGTAACAAGCTAACAAACGCAGGGTTTGTTGTGGATCGGATTACCTACTATATAACATTCCTCTTTTTCCCGATCTTGTTCATGAGGTTCGCGCAGAGCCTCTCGAAGAAGTCGATTCACGCAAAAACCTCGCACGTGATTTTGCCTGCGTGGCTGAACTCGCTGCTCATCGCGATTCTCGGTTTCGAACGTTTCCTCCTTCGATGGATGAACTTTCCGTTCGGAGTTTCGCTTGTATGTCTTGCTAGAAAGTTTGGACGATCGGGCGAGGCGGGTCTAAACCGAGCGTCTACAATGCGGTCTCAAGCACATCTCCGCGACGACCGGCTCGCTTAACTCCTGCCCTAGCGGACTGTGATATCTTTGTATTCGTTCGAGTATCGTAGGTGTCAGATACGGTCGTGCCTATAGCTTGCAGGGGCCGCATTATGGAGAATCCCGACGACGAAAGAAGTCTCGAGCAAAACCAGAAGACCCCGGCGCGGGCGACAGCCCAAAGAGGATCCTGGCTTAGAAGCAAGTGGACCTGGCTGATTCTCCTCGGCGTGGCCAGTGTTGTTCTAGCAATGGCATGGGTAATGAAGCGATCCGGTCCAAGCCCGGAAACTCGGGGAGGTCGTGACGTCAGAAGGGCGAGTGATCACTCCCCGGGGTCAGAGGTCATACTGTTTCTTGAGGGCCGGACCTCTGTGATGGTAGCGGCGGATGAGAAGGCCCTCGATGATTTGATTACGGCGGTTTCGACGCGAGGCGAAAAAGTTGAAACCATGATTCAAGAGGGTAGAGTACTTGTCGTCCCGAACAACACAAGAGCGCGTGTGGTTGAGATGAAGTTTGCGACGCTAAAGGTCCGAATCATAGAAGGCGAGAAGATGATGTATGAGGTTTGGGTGCTCGAGAGGTGGGTCAGGTAGACGTGGTTGCGAGCTACCCAAACCAATACCCAGTCTTTTCGGTTTGCGATGTTCGGCCGCCTTTTGAACGGCCAGCGAGAATCAGCCCGGGTATGATCACCAGGGCCAGAACAGACAGCGCGGTGCCGGCAGTGCGCGGCGCGGTGTTATCAAATGATACCTGAATCCGGTGGATTCCCGGAGGCACGTCAACCTGCTGCACGCCGTCCTTGTCGCTGAGCATCGGAACCTTTTTGCCGTCGATTCGAGCCGTCCAGCCCGGAAAGTTATAAGTCTTCAATCTCACGATCGTTGGCTTATCGACTCTGACATATATCTCTCGGTCCTGGGGCTCCCACCTGGTTATTTCAACAGCGCCGCCTTCCGGATCGATCTGCACGGTTTGATTGTCGGCAAGCTCCTGCGGGTGAGTTGAGTCTTTCGGAGTCCAGCTGGACTCGAGCACATTGGAGGTGGGTGTGGGATAGTAAGTTGGGTTTGAGAGGGGCCTGATGATCGTCCATCTGATCGAGAACCATAAAGTGATAACGATCACAACAGCCAGGCTGGTGCGGCAAGCCCAGATCGTTCTCGGTGCAAGTGCACCTGGTTTTCGCAGCGCATCGATCGCCGCCGCTACAAGCAGCGATGTGAACATTCCTACCAGTGAGAGCCATCGCCAGGCGGGCACGGCTACCTGGATCTTGGGAAGCAAACTGGATATGTAGATTGAGAAAGATGTGGACATAAACGTCGTTGCAATGGACATAACGATCCACATGCCAAGCGGCGTCCGTTGGCGCGTTGCCGCGCCGGCGCTCTTCTTCGAACGGTTGATGACTCTCAAAACCGCGATCGTAACCACCATCATCAGAACGCCGAGATCGAATACGATGTTCAGCACGCGAAAGAAGTCTGGAAACAGCCCGGCCCCGGGAACCGGCAGGAGGGTGATGTAGCTTAGATGATACGGGAAGAGTTCGGTGGCGAACTCGTATGCGTATTTAGTCTCAAGTGCCGCCGGTAGCCAGTAGATTGCACTCAGCAGCAGACCTAACGCTATCGCTCCACCGAACCGCACGGCGATTCTCCAGTCTCTCTCCTTTGCTGCCCAGACCACCGCGTAGAACGCTAACGCATAGGTGAACATCAAGCTTACAGGGAGATGGGTGAGGATATGCAAGCCGTAAAACAAGGCGAACCCAGCATAATGACGTGCCTTGCCGCTGCGTCCCAGCTGGTAAGCAAAGTAAACGATCAGCGGCGGGAATATGTACCCGATAAACTGCGGTAAGCCACCTCTCCAATACAGATCCAGCATATGAATCGGAAGCATCATGTAGAGCAGTGCAGCCGACGCACTCGCAAAGACCCCGTAAAAAGTCCGCGCCAAAAAAAAGAACGCCAGCCCTGAGCCAGCCAGTGCCAGCGCCGATAGGACGAACAACGTGTTCATCCAATCGTTCAGAACTGCGTTGACCGCCGAGG
>CAZOOE010000684.1:0-3337 GCA_964581275.1 uncultured Clostridia bacterium | reverse complement strand
GAGGGATATGAACGTGGCGCTCAGCCTGTTGGGGCAGTGGGGCGGGAGGGCGGGGCCAGTAGTGAACAGTTCGGACGAACGCATAGCGCGGGACCGACGCGGCTATGACGAAGCTTTTCGTCTTATCTTCGATCGATACGGCAGACCAATAATCAGCTTCATTTATGATATGGTCGGGCGCCGTGACCTGGCCGAAGAGCTGACCCAGGAGACTTTTGTGCGCGCGTACAAGAATCTCAGAGCACTGAGGGACGACACCAAGCTTTCGACCTGGCTGTTTGGAATCGCCAAAAACGTTGCTCGGGAGTCCTTGCGTTACCGGCACCGGGAGACGGATAAAGTTGGTATCGACGACGATAGAGTAATCGAGCTCAGCGATGGTAAGCTTCCGCCGGATCGCGAGTTGTTGGACAAGGAGCTGAACGGCGTCATTCGCGACGCGCTTGGAGCGTTGGACGAAGATAAGCGGCTGGTGTTTACGTTGAAGATATTTCAGCAGCGGAGCTACGAAGAAATAGCAGAGATCACTGGCTCGTCGATTCCAAAGCTCAAGACCGATCTGCATCGGGCGAGAGCCGAGATGCGCCGGCGCATTCGACCTTATTTGGGAGTTGGCTATGAAGTGTGAAGAATACAGGATACTGATTGAAGACTATGTCGACGGGGCGCTCGACCAGAAAGCGCTTGCGCGCGTGACCGCGCACACCGCTGAATGTGCTGAATGCGCCGGCTTCTATCAGGAGTTGAGCCGTGAACAGGAACTCTATTCGCGCTACCAGCGTGGCGTTGAAGTAACACCTGTATTGTGGACGTCGATCGAATCCCGCATCAAGCAGGAGCGAGCAGAAAAACCGAACGGATTGATATCGGGATGGAGCGAACGGTTAGCCGGAGTGTTCTCTGCGCCACGTTTGAGCCCGGCGTTTGCAGCAGCGCTAGTGATAGCTGCGATTGGGGTCACCGTGTTCGTGATGAGTAGATTGAATGCGCCTGATCGCACTCTGGTGGCAAACACCAACACCAGCGCTCCGGCCGACGGGACCCAGGCGACGAAGGTCGAGAGTCCTGCTCCGCCGACGCCGCCTCAGGCCAGGACATCGGAAGGCCAGCTTGCGGTAAACAAAGCGCCGGTTAATAAGGTGAATGCGGTTCCGCGGCGAAACCCCGCGTCGACTACGGCCTTGACTCCTGCTCAGCTCGTGCGCGAGGCCGAACAGAAGTACCTTACAGCGATCGCAATGCTCTCTCGGGATGTGAACCGGAGACGTTCACAACTTGATCCGATGATGCTTGCGCGATTCGACGCTTCGCTCTCCGAGATCGATCGCACGATCAGGGAGACGCGCCAGGTGGTGCGACAGAATCCAGAAGATCCGATTGCATTGCAGTATCTGCTTGCCGCCTATTCAAAGAAGGTTGACGTGCTGCGAGAGATGACAAACGACTAAGGGTTTATGTACAAGAGGACGCTATCAATTCTCATATTGTTGATGCTTGGTTGCGGCGCGCCGACGGCGTTCGCCCAAGCAACTCCCTCGACAGCTCCAAACCTAGAGCAAAGGCCAAAGCCGCCTAAGTCACCCAAACCAGACCAAGCTCCGACGCCCGCTCCTACGGTACACCCGGAACCGGAGGCGCAAGTTCAGGTAGATCCGGTCACGGTCAAGCTTGTGCGAGGCGGCAAGGTCGCCATCAGCAACCGATCGGGCCAAATTGTCGTCAGTGGCTGGGACCGGGATGTGGTCCAAGCGAGTGCGACCGGCGACAGCGGACCGGTACAGGTCGAGACCCAAACAACCGGCGACCCTTCGCGTCCACGTCTGCTGTTGAGCGTTTCACCGCGACGCTTTGGCAGAGACGCGAAGCTCGATGTGAAAGTTCCGCGCTACGCGGATGTTGAGACGCTCGAGGGCTATCGCGGTGACATAAGCATTGCGGATGTTGAGGGCTCCACGCTAATCAACGCCGGCAACGGCGACGTCAAGATTATGCGCGTTGGCTCACTCAAGGTGAGCCGTCGTAGTGGGGATGTAAGCGTGAAGGAGGTCAAGGGGGACCTCACCGCACGCAGCTTCAACGGCGATGTGGTTGTGGACAATGTCAGCGGGTTGGTTGATGTCGCCGCCACAAATGGCGATCTGCGGATTCAAAACGCCGGCGCCGATGTCCGAGCCAATTCGGCAACCGGAGACATCGATATTCACTGCGCGAAGGGCCGCGCCGAAGTGAGCAGCGCCAGCGGTTCGATAACGCTGATCGGTGTTGGAGGCGACGTGGATGCTTCTACCGCGAGCGCGGACGTGATCTTCAGAGGACCAATCCGCGCCGGGGGGAGCTATCGGCTCAAATCGCTCTCGGGCCAAGTATCAATGACAATACAGCCGGACGTTGCCGGATTCACCGCGACGCTCACGACCTACAGCGGTGAAATCGATACCGCTTTCCCACTGAAGGTCGAATCACCGGTGCAAGGCGGCCCGATCAATCGCCGAATAACTGGAACGTTTGGCAACGGCCAGGCGAAGCTCGCCCTCGACTCATTTAGTGGCGCGGTCAAGATCGTCAAGGGTACTGCTGGCGCGCTAAGAGAATGCAAATAACGGTTGATACCCTGAAACCTTGAACTGACTTGCCGCACTTACAGTTTGGGACAGTTAACAGAATATCTTGGAGGAGATTAGAGAATGAAAAAGAACATGTTCGCTTTGTCTCTTATTGCCGCGGTAGTCTTCGCCCTCTCGCCCTCCTTCGGCTCGGCGCAGGAGCGGGAGCGTCGACGCACCACTACAACAACCAGTGCCAGTACAACGACCAGAACCAGCACCAGCGATAGAGATGATTGGCCGGAGAAGGATGAGTTTCATCAGAGCTATCAGCTCTCGGCCGGTGCGAAAGTCGAGGTGCAAGGCATCAACGGTTCAGTCGATATCGAGACCGCGGCCGGAGGAACGGCTGAGGTTAACGTTGTCAGGTCGGCGCGAAACCGTGACGATTTAGAGTATCGAAAAGTGATCGTCGAGCAAACACCCACCAGCCTTGTTGTGCGTGGCGAGAAGGACTCTGAGGGCAGGATGGGACGTAATCGCGAGGTCCGGCAACGAGTAATGCTGCGGATTCCACGCCAGGTCGACCTGGGTGTAAGTGGTGTCAACGGGCAAGTCGGAGTCGGCGAGATCGACGGTCCGGTGCGGTTGAGTGGCATCAACGGAAAGGTTGAGGTTGCCCAGGCGATGGGGTATTCGGACATCTCCGGAATTAACGGCCGCGTTAAGATCACGATATCGCAGCTTGGAGAGAGAGGCATTCACGTGAGCGGCGTCAACGGCGGCGTCGAACT
>CAZOOE010000683.1:0-3368 GCA_964581275.1 uncultured Clostridia bacterium | reverse complement strand
CTGGGATGGACGGCTTCGAGCTCGCGCGCGCGATTCAGGCGTCGAAAACGCCGGCACTCACCGTTCTTTAATGAGTGGGCCAGCCTGCAATATGCTGCCAGGAACCAGCTCGGTCTCGACTTTTGATTTTTGGGTGGGGAGCAGATTGACTTCGGTTTCAAAAGTCCGATAACCCGGCAGTTCCACTTTGACGCGATGCTGGCCGGGGCTCAGAAGCATGGCACGAAAGGCGCCGCCAAAATCGGCAGCGTGTCCGATGTAACTATCGTCCACGAATACGGCCGCGCGGTCAGGCCTTATGTTCAGTTTCAATTCGGCAGCGTCTGAGCCGGGATAGGGCGACTGAAGGTCCCGCGTCATTTTAAGTTGCACAAAATGCGTGCGCCGCGGTTCCACAACAACGGTTTGTGTGAACGAATTAAAGCCGGCTTGCCGCACGGAAATTTCATGTCGGCCCGGCAAGAGCATGATCTTCTTGTCGCCTTTTAGTTCCTTCAGGTAGCCCACATATTGACCGTCGATCCATACGCCGGAACTCTTCTCAATTTTCGTCGCGCCTGAAAATTTCAGCTCGCCCATCACCTGGTTTTGCGCTCGCGCGAAATCCGTTACACCAAGTAGAAGGGCCAAGCCCAGAGCAATGAAACTGAGGGATTGAAACGATTTGGTCGGAATCATGTTTCCCCCTTTCTTGCGGTCTCCCAAGGGAACCACAGCACGACCCTTTCCAAAGTCACCGAAGATGGACTGCCGAACCTATTGAATCAACATTGTTTAGGAGGGCCTGGAGTTTAGGTCCCGCGGGTCTGGAGACGAGGCGCGGGCAAAACGAGCAAATCTTTCATGTCTCGTTTATTCCGTGTGGAGAGCCGCGCGGGCTATTTTGAACCGAGCGCGCCCCTCTTTTGCAAGGGTCTCGTCATTTTGACCGGCTTCCAGGAATCCAGAAACGTGTCACAACTCGGCAACTCTGCGCTGCCTGATCGGCTCATGACGCGGTTTCTGGCTTCCCCCAGGACATGAAGCTTAGCCAATGTGAGATTGTCTTCTTCAAAATGACAGTCAACGATGTTGTTATCGTCACGAAGGGTTGCACCCCATTCGCGTTCACCTGGTTCCTTCCATAGCCGGAGCTCAATTCCGTAGGCCTCTAATGCGAGAGCTAGTTTGAATCCGCCGACCGCCTTGGTTACCATACAAAGACCCTCCCTGGTTGTACTTCGCCTCCTAGGATACTAGCGGGACAACTGCTGTCAAAACGAGGAAGAGTAATTCTGGATAAGTCCCTGGCACTCTTAATTTTAGCTCGTGTATTCGCGCCCGATGGCCAGCTTGATTGGGGCTTGAACCATCTGGCCCCCGCCTAAAATCAGACCCATGAGAACGACTGTGTTGAGATTGATATTGCCGCTGGGTTTTGCGTACCTGGTCACGGCATGCAACGAGCGCGGCTCCGAACAGGCAAAGCGGCACCGTGAAGCCCAAAAGGCTATAGCCGCGTTCGAACAACAGCAAGTGGACGAGCAGCCGTCCAACTGGAGCGAGCCACGGCTCCTGGGAGCGTTGACTTCTCCGGATCCCAGCAACCGAGCGAACTCCGCCCGGGAACTCGGGCTGCGCCGGTCCGAAAACGCGCGAAAGGCTCTCCGCGAGCTGATGCTCAACGACACGAATAGCAACATCGTGGTTGAAAGCGAGCTGGCGTTGATCCGGATGGGTCATCCCGAGGACATTGTGGCGATTCGTGACTATGCCTCCCCGCGTGTCGAGACGCTTGGCCTCGAGTTCCTGCGTAACCTCTCCCTGCTGGATGATCCTTGGGTCGAGGACCTCTTGAATGAAGCGTGGCGAAAAGCCACCGACGACAGACAGCGATGGGATATCGTTGAGACGCTGTCTCTACGTCGAGAACGCGTGGGGAAAGCCCCTACCTCAGCGCTAGCACGATGAACTCGGCCGGATGATCCGCTGATCCGATGGCGACCACGATATCGGTAAGTACTGTGGTGTTTTGGAAGAGTCGTTCGAGCTAGGTAGACTGGCTGAGGTCCAGCGTGCGCTGGCGCTCATCGACTCGGCACTTCGCCACAATCAAGGTGAGGTCGTCGATCTGTTCGGTTGCGCTGAACTTTCGAACCTCATTCACAACCGACTCTAACAGGGCCGGAGGCGGCAGTTCCCGGCGCGTCTGCAGCACTTCAACGAGACGTTGTTCGCCGAACTCTTCTCCCGCAGAATTGAACGACTCCGTGATCCCATCGGTATAGAGGACGAGCGTGTCTCCTGAAAAGAGACCACGCTCTATTACCGAGCACTCCCATTCTTTGAAGAGACCCAGCACAGTGCCGGTGGAATCCAGCCTTTCAATCGTCCCATCGCGACGGAAGAGTAATGCCGCCAGGTGCCCGCAGTTGGCGTAGCGCAACCGCTGGAGCTGGTCGTCGTATTCCGCAAAGAAGAGAGTTGCATAGGCGCTCTCACTTGTATTCTCGTAAAAAAGCTGATTCACCGAACGCAGCAGGCGTTCGGGTTCATCGCGGGCAATCGCACACAGGCTGCGAAGATTCGCCTGAAGATTTGCCATCAGCAGGGCGGCAGCGATTCCCTTTCCTGAAATATCGCCGATGACTAAGCCGAGGCGCCCTCGACCCAGGTCCAGGAAATCGTGGTAATCACCGCCTACCTGATGAGCCTGGATGCAGGCGCCGGCGTATTCGAGGGTCTGCATGTTCGGCAGTCGTTGAGGGAAAAGCCTGGCCTGCACTTGCTTCGCGATCTCCAATTCTTGTGCGGCGCGGCGTTCAGATTCCAGCTTTTGGGCGGCCTGCCGGCGCTGGGCTTCAATAGTTCGGTTGACTTCATCGTAGCTGACAAGCGCAAAGGAGTTTCCGTCCATATCCGCGAACCGGGTAAATACTCCGCCCCAAACCGACTGCTCTATAGATCCGGTGGTTATTTCCGTCGAGCGCGACGACGAGCGGCGACGCTCATAGTGGACCCGTCTTAAGCGAGGTGTATTCAGAAACCGAACGCCACGTTTTCGCCAGTCTTCAAACTTCTCGATCACGTTCTCGGCAACGAAAACAATTCCAGTGGGCCGGCCGATTAGCTTGTATTGCTGGGAGTGGGGCGGAGGCGCGATAAGAGCGATGACCGCACTCCCATCCGGCGGCGCAACCGCCACCCAGCGGTCACCGGTCTGAAGCCGCCCATCAAATGCCACGTTAAATCCGAGTTGATCCACATAGAACCGCAAGCTCTGATCCTGATCTCGAACAAACACATTGATGGCGTGAATGCCCAGGAAAGGACGTTCTGGAGAGACGCCTACGACCGGTGCGTCCGCGCCTTTTGCGGTGAAGTCGCCC